>JBJKQT010000102.1:0-12173 GCA_046705065.1 Desulfocapsaceae bacterium | reverse complement strand
ACTATTCTTCGGTGTTCACCCCGCCTTTGTGATTCCCGAGCTGGAGCAGCCCTATTTTGCCCCCCTCGACCCATGGCTTCTATTGCCTTATGCTGCACTTGGCGTACTCATGGGTTTTGCTTCCACGCTGTATATTCGTTCCCTGTACTTCGTCGAGGACTTCTTCGATAAATATAACGAATTGAATCCATATATCTGCCATGCTGCGGGAATGCTGGCCTCAGGCTTCTTGATATACGGGGCATTTTTCACCATGGGACACTACTACGTCAGCGGCGTAGGGTATAGCACAATCCAAGATGTGTTGACCGGACATCTAACGGCCGTCCCTCTTCTGATTCTGCTCTTTGGCCTAAAGCTGCTGACAACATGTCTAACACTGGGCTCCGGAGGCTCCGGCGGAATATTCTCTCCCGCCCTCTTTCTCGGTGCCACTGGTGGTGGCGCCTTCGGTATTTTATTGCAACACCTTCTCCCCGGAACCACAATCAGTCCTGCTGCTTTCGCAGTGGCCGGAATGGCAGGGATGGTAGGAGGTGCCACAGGAGCGGCAATGACAGCCATCGTCATGATCTTTGAAATGACCCTTGATTACAGCGTCATCCTCCCGATTACAATCACCGTGGCGTTCAGTTACAGTGTCCGCACCTTGCTCTCGAAAGAAAGCATATACACGCTAAAACTCGTCCGCCGAGGGCATTACATGCCTGCCGCTCTTCAGGTAAACCTGTTGCAGGTCAGAAGCGCCAAGGACATCATGCATAAGGATGTCGTGTCGGTTGCACCGACGGACACTCTGAGAACATTCCGAAACGTAGCATGCAGAAATCCATCCATCAGATGGTTCCTGGTGGTGGATGATGATGTAGTGACGGGAGTCATTCCCCATGAATATGCCCTATCAACTTCCGAAAGAGAACAGCAAGGCCAGCATTTCGTCTCCGACGTACAGCGTGACGATTTTATTTTTACATGGGAGGACGACAAATTAACCGACATCGTAGCCAGGATGCACAATCCCCATAGTGCCGTATGCGTCGTGTTGGGTCGAGGGGGGAAAATAACCTCTGCGAGCGCAATTGTAGGCATAATTACCTGGGAGCACATCGCCGAGGTGTTGGAAGATTCCGTGGACTTGTTCAGAGAGTACCGGAAAAAACGCTAATTCGGGAAAATACCGCCTCAAAAAATCCGCAGCATCAAACTTTTGAATCACATTCCGAGATACGCCTCTCTGATATGAGGGTCATCTATCAAATCGGTAGCTTCACCTTCCATCGCCACCCTGCCGTGTTCGAGGACATATCCACGGTCGCTCAGACTAAGCGAATGTCTGACATCCTGTTCCACCATGAGAACCGTTGTCCCCTGGTCGGCGATTTTTCGACCGGTTTCGCAAATGTCCTTAATCAGGATCGGCGCAAGCCCGAGAGACGGTTCATCGAGCATCAGCAACTGGGGTTTTGCCATCAGACCTCGACCGATGGCAACCATCTGCTGCTCGCCGCCGGAAAGCGTCATGGCAAGTTGATTTTCACGTTCAGCGAGCCTCGGCAACAACTCGTAAACGTCGTGAAGGGTCTGATTCAAATCCTGACGCGCCCGTTTGTTATAGGCTCCGACCAGAAGGTTATCCTTCACGGTCATCAGAGGAAACAGGCGCCTACCTTCCGGCACCTGAATGATCCCTTTGGTTACAATTTCCGCAGGAGAATTCTTCTGGATTTCATCTCCTTCAAAAGAAATCCTGCCGGCCCGTGCCGTCATGAGCCCGGATACGGTTCGCAAGAGAGTCGATTTTCCAGCACCGTTGCCGCCGATAATACTGACCACAGTGCCCTTTTCGATGGTAAGAGAAAGATCAAAAATGACCTGAACATCTCCGTAACACACATCAATGTTTTCAATTTCAAGCAGCGGCATAATCTTCTCCCAGATAGGCCTTTATGACATTTTCGTTATTGGCTATCTCTTCCGGCAACCCTTCGGCTATTTTTTTCCCGAATTGGATAACGACGATGCGATCCGACAAGGCCATCACGGCACGCATGATGTGTTCGATGAGAAAAATCGTAATCCCTTTGTCTCGCAGTGCTTTCATAAGTTGCACCATCTCATCGACCTCGTTGGGGCGTAAGCCTGCCATGACTTCGTCGAGAAGCAGCAGCTTCGGCTCGGTGGCCAGGGCTTTGGCTATCTCGAGGCGTTTTCGATCGGCTATGGTCAAGTTGCCCGCAAGAATATCTTTTTTGTCTGAGAAATGCAGGTACTCAAGCGTTGCAAGCGCCTTTTCCTCTGCAATCCTCCGGTTATTCGTCGTCGAAAAACTGGCAACCGTGACATTATAAAGAACACTTTTGGAGGCAAAGGGCTTCACTATCTGAAATGTTCGGGCAAGCCCTTTCTTGCAAAGATTCCAGGGTTTGTGGCCGTTTATCTTTTCTCCGTCAAATAAGATCGTTCCCGAGGTCGGAACCAAAGCGCCCGCAATGCAGTTGAATGCCGTGGATTTCCCTGCCCCGTTTGGACCGATGAGCCCCAAGATCTGGCCCTTTTCAATGGAGAGATCCAGTGCATCTATGGCTCGAAGCCCGCCAAATTCTTTTGTCATATTCTCAACGTGCAGAATCGTCATCTGTCTATCTCCCGGAAGATGTCGGTGCCAGACGGGCAATCAGCCCCTGATAGGCTCTATTAAGAGGTTCCTGTAGACCGCGCGGCTGAAAGAGCATGACCAGAATAAGGACGAGGCCGAAAATTATCAGATGCATGCCCGGCAGGGTATCTCCAAAGTAAATCAAGCAGAAATCTTCCACCGGGCGCAGCAGAAGTGCTCCCAGAATCGGCCCTGCGATGGAGCCGCGTCCTCCGATCAAAGCGATAAAGGCAATTTCAAAAGACATATCTAAAGAAATTATACTCTTAGGATGGATGTACAGGGAAAATTGGGCATAGAAGGTGCCGGCCAGGGCAGTCAGGAAAGAACTCAGGGCCATGGCCGTAAGTCTCGCCTTGGCCACATTGACCCCAAGGGCCATGGCGGCCTCCGGCTCTTCACCGCCGGCCATCAAATAATAACCAAGTTTTGACCGGGATATCAGATAGGTAATAACCATCACCACAAGCAGCATGCTCAAAATGATATAGTAGTAGGGTTCCTTGGTCGAGAACATGAAATGTATCAACCCTGTATTCATGGGAGGAATCTGCAGCCCCCTGGGGCCGTTGAGCTTGAGCGGCCCGAGAAAATCGATATTTTCGACCATTACCCGGAGACCTTCGGCAAAGGCGATGGTGGCCAAGGCGAAATACGCCCCTCGCATTTTCAGTGTCGGCAAACCGATGAGCAGTCCAGCCACAGTGGCCAGCACCCCGCCGACGAGCATTCCCAACCAGGGACTTATTCCGTACTGCAGCGATAAAATCGTTGAAGTGTAGGCGCCTATCCCGACAAAGGCGGCATGACCGAGCGGCAGGACACCGGCAAAACCGCCGACGATATTCCAACTGGTCGTCAGATAGGCATAAAAAAGCAGCAGTACCAGAATGTGCAGATAGGTGGCGCTGCGTACCACGAGCGGCACTCCGAAGGCAATCACCAGGAATCCCACCAGCGCTATTGTATTGATGTGCTGACGTTTCATTGCAAGTGTCCTTTTATTTCTATAAAATGGTGCAACCAGAAAAGGCGGACCAGTGATGTATTGGTCCGGCGCTCATGGCTCCCGTATCCGGACATCGAGGTTTTACCAATCATGTTTCTGCCCGAACAACCCCGAAGGCTTGACAAAAAGGACCAACAAAAACAAACCGTACACAATGGCCTCAGTCCAGGTGGCCGTCATGAATTCCGGTCCCATGGACTCTATCAGCCCGATGATGATTCCTCCGACAAGCGCCCCGCTGATGGAGCCGAGCCCTCCGAGCACGACGATGATGAAGCCTTTGATATCGAACAGAACCCCGACCGTAGGAAAAACATTGTAAAACGGCGTCAGGGTTACGGCTGCTATCCCGGTTGTGGCCGCACCGATGCCGAATGCGACGTTATAGATCTTGTACTGATCGATTCCCATGAGGCTTGCCGCCTCCCGATCCATACTGGTGGCACGAATGGCTCTTCCCATGGTGGTTTTTCGTAAAAACCAATGGATGGCAACGGCAGTGAGCACAGCTGCGATCCCCCCGTACAGCTTCGGCACCGAGACTAAGATGTTGCCGAATTCAAGCATCTTGTTCTGCAGCGGATTATTGGCAAGCGCCCGGTATTGCGGACCGAAAATCAAAAGCGTCAGGTTGTCGAGAATATACCAGATACCGGTTGTGACTATGATGACGGTAATGGGCTCGCGAACATTTTTCTCCGCTATAAAGATCGGCTTGATCACAATATTCTGCAGGTAATAGCCGAAAAAGTACATGATCGGGATAACGATCAACAGGGCCACATACGGATGAACCCCGGTCAGGGTTATCGCCCAGTAGGTCACATACATACCCACCATGAGCATCGATCCATGCGCAAAGTTGATGACCTTCAACACCCCGAAGATAATCGTCAGGCCCATTGCCGTTAGACCGTAAATCGATCCCATAAGGACACCGTTGATCATGTCCTCAAAGATATATTGCATGGCTACCTCCTAGAAAAGCCGAATGAACGCGAGGCAACACGGGATCGGGAAATTTCATCCCGATCCCGCTTTGGCCCCTGGACCGTCTGCCGTTAGGACATATTATTTTGCAGGCATGGGAAAGACGGGGGTGTACCCTGCCCGGCGGGCTGATTTCGGCCATACGGTTATACGCTCGAGTCCTTTGCCGATATCGTTGATCTGCACCATAACAAGAGAAGCTTTCTCGTTTTGACCCGTGGAATCGAACTTGACGGCATCGTAGCCGACGATCATGCCGGGACCACTTGTCAAATTGGTGGTTGCCAGTGCCTCTCTGATTTTGGCGGGATCCAGGGAAGCGGCCCGTTCCAAAGCATCTTTCAAGACATACATGGACACATACGCGTCAACGGCTTCGCCGGTCAGATTCTGGCCGTATTTTGCTTTGTACTTTTCATTAGCCTCTTTGGCACCAGGCTTGTTGATGTCCGTTTCCCACTCCACGATATCAAAGAGATAGCGGGCACTTTTCCCGGCCGTTTTCAAGAATGAGGGATCGGCATGTCCACCGCCGCTGGTGATGATGGCCTTGACCTTTACCTTGTACTCGGCAATCGTGTTGGTTAAAAGAATCGCATCTGCGGCGTTGGATACCAACATCAGCACGTCCGGATGGGCACGGCGGATCTTCTGGACAACCGGACTAAGGTCAGTGGCGGTCGAAGGATACGGTTCATCAAGGACAACCTTATATCCGTTCTTTTCAGCCAGCATTTTCCACTGTTTGGCAAAGCCTGTGCCCCAATCGCCGTTTTCGTAGACAAAGGCCAGAGTATGCACCTTCACTCCAAACTCCTTTTGCATATCCGCCAGAAAGCTGAACTGATCCCTTGTCCACCAGGAGTCTTTTGCCGCAATCCGGAAAACGTTCTTGAATCCCTGGTCGGTGATCTTGTCGGACACGGAAACCGGCACGACGAAAGGAATGCCGTAGCGTTCGGCAACCGCTGTGGTGGGGTAAGTGACGGCACTGTTCCAGCAGCCGGTGAGTACATTGACCTTTTCCGTGTTGATCAGCCGTTCGGCCTCGGCAACGCCCTTTTCCGGCTTGGACTCGGAATCGGCATAGATCAACTCGAGTTTGGCGCCTCCCAGCGATTTGATGCCACCTGCGGCGTTGATCTCCTCCACCGCCATTTCACGGGCGTTCTTTCCCTGTTGACCCACGGTTGCGGAAGGGCCGGAGAGGGGGAGGATATTTCCAATTTTCACGGTAACGGCCTTGGCGGGGGAATACGTGCCCAGCGCCAGCGATACTGCCACCAGGGGGAGGGTAATTCTCTTGAATATGTTCATACTATCCTCTCAGTGAAATGTTGTGCCGATACGGCAGTCAATGAAACCATCGCTGTCTGAAGCGATGACGGGCATATCTGAACTGCGGATATAACAAATACCATGCCAGGACTTTGCCTGGGTTTTTCCGGCGTGAAGTCTCTCAAGACAAACAGAAGCGGGACTAAGGACAAAGTGGGACGGACCGGAAAAAATCAGGCAGGAAGCAGAGGCACCGGCACGGATTTCGATCCGAGAAAAACGCCAAAACCGAAGATGGCGTTTTGGAAACGAGAAACATGCAGGATGCCGGCCGGCCGACTGTCAACTGATACGTCAACCAGAGTTGACACGGTCAGCCTTGGTTGACGGAGTTGAACGGGATTTTAAAGGACAAGAGATTAATCGATTTAGCCAAGACGCTTTTTCAATCTTTTATGCAGTGCCTGCCTGGAAATGCCCAACAGACGGGCCGCCTGGCTCTGATTATTGTCCGACTGGGCGAGAGCTTCGGCCACTGCATACTCGATCAACTTTTCCAGGCTGGGAAAATGGCCGTAGAGATCTGTGAGGGAGCTTATCTGTGCAGGTGACCGTGTTGTGCCGGGGACTGAGGCAGCAAGCCTTCCGGCAATCAGGTCTCCTCCGATACGTCCGAATTCGCACCTGGCGACCGCATCGACGATATACGCCTTCAACTCCCGGATATTGCCCCAAAACGGATGCCGCAGGAGCAGCGCAATGGCCTCGTCGCTGACTTCAGGCACTTCTTTGCTCATGGATACAGCTGCCTCCGCTGCGAGATATGCCACAAGGCTGGGAATATCTTCCCTGCGGTCCCGCAGGGGCGGGACGCGGATCAGATGGGTGCTGAGACGGTAATAGAGATCCATCCGGAATTCTCCGGACTGACCTGCAAGCAGGGTCAGATCCTTATTGGCCGCTGTGATGATCCGGGCCTGACACCGCTTCGGACGATCGGACCCCAGCGGATAATAAATATTCTCCTGGAGAAGACGAAGGAGCTTAACCTGGGACATTTCACTCAGGTCTCCGATTTCATCGAGGAAAATCGTCCCACCCGCAGCTTTTTCGATCAGACCCGAGCGAACAGCCTCGGCACCTGTATAAGCACCTTTGGCATGGCCGAACAGGGTATCTGAAAAGAGCGTATCGTCCAGTCCCGAGACATCGACAACGACATAGTCTCCGATCCTGCCGCTTATCTCGTGAATGGCTTTGGCAATCAGCTCCTTTCCTGAGCCGGTCTCTCCGAGGATCAGCACCGGCATGCCGCTGTCGGCAATGGATTCAACATATTTAAAGATGGAGAGCATGAGCGGGCTTTTGGTTACAATCCGGTCGAATGCCTTATGCCTGGGAGTTCCTGAGGTAAACGAGATTCCTTTCAGGGACAGCACCTCGTTGCGCAGGAGGTTGATCTCAAGCGCATTGCGCAGCGCCGACGAGAACATCTTCAAGTCGATGGGTTTAACGAGATAGTCGTGGGCGCCAAGCCGCAGGCATTCCACCGCCGTCTCGATCTCGGAATTCGCGGTGATGATGATGACCGGAACCTGTGGATGCATCCGTTTCATCTCCCTCAATACATCCTGTCCTGTCATATGCGGCATGTTAAGATCCAAAAACATAATGGGCGCCTGCATATCATCGAGAACCGCCGGCACTTTCCGGCTGTCGCTCAGTGTGCGCACATTCTGGATGCCCATGGAATTCAAAAGCAGGCTGTAGGCATCCAGCTCCGACTGTTCGTCATCCACCAGCAGGATCTGGCAATGTTTCATTTCCGAGGTAATCATAACACTGGTTCTATCAGAGTGCAGAATACGATAGATTCTATTTCCATATCCGTCATCTATCTATTTCCAAACAGTTTTTTCAGTTCATGGGCATAAGTTTCAACTCGATGGTAAAACAAGCCCCCGTCGGAGTATTTTCCGCCCGAAGTTCGCCTCCCATCTCTTTTTCCACGATCATCTTCGACATATACAAACCCATCCCAGTACCCGAAGACGTTCCTTTGGTCGTGTAATAAGGGTTGAATATCTTCGGCAGTAGGTGGTTTGGAATACCGCAGCCGCTGTCGACAATTTGGATAATCGCCGAATCATCGGTCTTTGAAATGACGATCTCTATGCTGCGCGCCACACTTTTTACCGTTTTATCGGCATGTTCCAGGACAGCATCCTTGGCATTGGCCAGGATATTGACCAGAACATGAATGAATTCACCTTGATAACCAAAGACGACCAGAGAGCTCGCACCTGCTGTGTTTCTGATGGTGAGCGTAATATTGCTATGCCGCATCTGAGCCTCCATCAGCTTGACTGCACTGATGACCACCTCAAAGATATCAACCGGTCCTTTGGTTTTCGACGGCCTGAAAAAGTTACGGAAATCGTCGATTGTCTTGGACATGAAAGTAATCTGATCACCGGCACCGGTGGCCACCCTTTCCACCAGCTCTTTGGAAAGTATGCCGTTGTAATAGGCAGCCTGCAAACCGGAAATATAAGTGGAGAGGGTATTGAGCGGCTGCCGCCACTGATGGGCTATCGCCCCCAGCATCTCCCCCACAGCCGCCATCTTCTGGGTCTGCATCAACTGTCCTTCCGCCGCAACCCGTTTAGAAATATCACGGATACTTGAAAGCACCAGATCCCGGTTTTTCAATCTAAAGCTGGTGAGACTGACGGAGGCCGGAAATTCTTCGCCGTCGCCGCGAATAAACGACCACCTGAATACATGCTGCTCGCCGTTTTTCGAATCCTGCAGGATGGTAGCCAGTTTTTCCCTGCTGCGGGAACCGTCGGGCTGATAGAGGGGGGAGCACTCCAGGATCGTTTTATTCAACAATTCCGAACGGGTGAATCCGAACATCTCCTCAGCTTTCTGGTTGCATTCCACGTAGGTCAGGTTATTGCTGATCATGATCGCATCGTTGGCAACGTTGAAAAGCGTTTTATAATATGTCTCCACCTCTTCGCGCTTGGTGATGTTCCATTCAAGATCTTTGCTGATGCCTGAGAGTTCCTGCTGATGCTGCTGCACCACCGAGCTGTATCTCCTGCTGAAGAAAAAGAGAATCATGCCGCTGCCGCCGAATCCCAACAGCACGATCAAAGACAGAATGACGAGAATTCTGAGTACGATCTCCATCGCGAAGATCATCGTGGTCTTCCGGGTAAGCGAATAGGCCTCGTCACGAGGCACCGTGACGCAAAGAAACCAGTCGGAACCGTTAATCTGTTTAAAAGAGAGAATATTGTTCAGCCCGTTGGCCCCTCGATAAGAAACGGTTCCGCTTTTTTCTTCATTGAATTTCTTCACCTTATTAGCAAGACCTGGTTCGATGTCCTGCAACTCGGCCCGCATCACGTACGCCTTGTTCGGATGCACAATGATGGTTCCACCCTTTTCGACGATAAAAGTGAAGCCGGATTTACTCGGCTTGAAATTCAGGACATTCCGGACCAGTGAGTCGAGCACGGTATCGGCGCCCATGACTCCGACGAAACGACCGCCGGAATACAGCGGTTTGACCATGGCAATGACCAGCTCATTGGTTACCAGATCGATATATGGTGTGGTAAAACCGATGCCTCCTATCTCCACGGCCCGTTCATACCAGGGCCGGTGGCGGGGATCATAATCAGCCGGCGGCGGCCATTCCGCCCCGTCTATGAGATCACCCGAGGTGGTTCCTATATACACGTCGGTGAAATGCCCTGCTTTCATCGCCATATGCAACGGCAACATGGTCGCCGGATCATGGCCCAGGGGAGTGTACGATACCGAGGCGGCCGTGGCCTCGAGGATTTTCATCTGCTGAGTCAGCCAAATCTCGACAGTTCCCACGGCCTTGGTGGCAAGGTCCTCTTGCTGGGCAATAACGGTTTTTTCCACCACATGACGGGCAATGCGGTAGTTGATAACCGCAACCGTCAAAATCACGATGGAAAATGCCGTAATGAAGAGGATTGTTTTCTTTATATGATATTTCATCTGCTCCCTGTCCGCACCGATGCCCCATCTTATCATATATTACCGTTGCTGTTGGAAGAAAGAAAGCCTGGGTCCAACTCCGCCAGGAGAAATCGGTCCCGTCCGCATTTTTTTATCTGGAAAAATTCATCTAAGGCAGTAGTTGTTCTCGGTGCAAAAAGAAAGCCAGATGCAGCCGGAAAGAGGTACTCCGGCCGCTACGGCATATTTTTTGCTGAACCTTTTCCAATTGGGGTCCCAAGAAATACGGCTGAGCAGAGGAGGAGGAATAATGCATGCACCCATCGGTTATGAAGAGATTTTTCAATGCCAAGATCAGGCCCTTATCGCCATCGACGCAAATCAAAAGATTGTCGATGGCAACAAACGGGCTGCGGGTCTTCCGGGTATTCCCAAGACACTAAAACGAAAAGATTTCTCAGCACTATTTCCAGAACTTGCAGAACAGGCACGGATCTGCATTACGAACAACATCTCCACTCATGACCACCGCTTTACACGGGGAACATCGGTCTTTTTCGTCAACATTTCACCCATTGAACGCAAAGACGAGACAGTAGGGGCCATTTGCATTTTTCGTACCTTTCAGACAGCCAATGGGGGCGCCGGTACCGCCGGCTCTTTTGAAATCCTGAGCCGGCAATTCGAAAGCATTTTTCAATCATCCTCCGACGGAATCTGGGTTTGCGACGGAAACGGAGTGGTGATCAATATCAACAAAGCATCCGAGGACTTAAACGGCATCCTGGCTCAAGATGTCGTCGGTCATCGGATTAAAGACCTTGTGGCCCGAAAGGTTTTCGATCAGTCGGTTACCTCCAGGGTTCTTGCCACGGGGAAAAAACAGACTGTGATGCAGCATATCCCGAAAACAGGCAAGGACTTGCTCGCAACCGGAACACCGTCACTTACCCAGGACGGCAAAATTTCTCTCATCGTCGTCAATGAAAGGGATATAACCGAATTAAACGCTTTACGAAATAAATTCGAGCAGAGCCAGAAGGTTCGGGAAAAATACCGCGAGGAACTCAACGACATATCCTTGCTGGAGCTTTCCCGAAACGACATTGTCGCCGAAAGCCCCAACATGCGTGCCATTTTGCGCATGGCCCTGAAACTGTCTCATATCGGGGCATCCAATATCCTGATTCTTGGAGAATCCGGAACAGGGAAAGGTTTGCTGGCAAAACTGATTCATAAAAACAGCGGCCGCTGCGCCAACCCTTTTGTCGAGATCAATTGTGCGGCGCTCCCCGAATCCCTGTTGGAGGCGGAACTTTTCGGCTATGAGAAAGGCGCCTTTACCGGAGCAGGGGAAAAGGGAAAGATCGGCCTGTTCGAACTGGCTCAGGGAGGGACCCTTTTTCTTGATGAAATCGGCGATATGCCCCTTGCTCTCCAGGCAAAGCTTCTCAAGTACCTGGACAACCACGAAATACGACGTGTCGGCGGCACCCGGTCGATTACCGTGAAATGCGCCACCATCGCCGCCACGAACAAGGACCTCGAACACCTCGTTGCTCAAAAGGCCTTTCGAGAAGATCTGTACTACCGGCTCAACTCCTTTTTGTTGCGCATTCCTCCCCTGCGCGAACGACGGGAAGATATTGCAGGGCTTACCCGGTTTTACCTAAAAGAGTCCAACCGAGCTTACGGATGCCGAAAGACGATCAGTGCCCAGGCAATGCGCTCTCTTCTCGATTACCGTTTTCCAGGCAATGTCAGGGAGTTGAAAAATATTCTCGAAAATGCTGTTGTCATGAATAGCGACGACCAGATAACTGAATTTATTCTGGCAAATGTCAACGACAGTCCGTCCTTCCATCCTCACGACTCCTTCCGGGAACTGCAGACAGGCAACCAAGGCCTGGCTGAGCAGCTGCAAGCCTATGAAAGACACCTGCTTCAGGATGCAAAAAAACGGTGTCGAACAACGAGAGAGGCGGCAAAATTTTTAGGTATCAGCCAACCTTCCGTGGTCCGGAAATTCAAGCAGTTCAATATCATCTGATCTACAGATCGGTGTCAATTCGGCAGAGAATTTATTTTCACCACCTGTTTTGCTTCTCTTTGGCACCAGCCAAATCGACACGGCGTTCATGAGAAATCCGGGCTACCTGAAACAACACGACTTACTAAAGAAGAGTCTTTGATCCGAATATTGATCAAAAATACAATAATTAACATGAAATTATA
>JBJKQT010000101.1:0-7439 GCA_046705065.1 Desulfocapsaceae bacterium | reverse complement strand
ACAAAAAGGCGGTTCACGCCTATTCCGGCAACTTTGACGCATTGGAAGAAGCCCTGAAAAAAAATCCTGCAAAGTTGGAGAAAATAAAATATATCCGCAGCTTAGCCGACGACAGGGTGGGGCAGTTTCAGATGGCCATTGAACTGAGGCGAAATGCCGGGCTTACGGCGGTTATGCCGCTTATCGCAAGCGGCCGGGGGAAACGTCTCATGGACGACATCCGAGATGCCGTGCACGAAATGGAATTTCAGGAGATGAAAGAGGTTGGACGGCTCAGGGAGGAAACCACCTATTCCGTCCAGATCTTAAGGCGGATCATGCTGGTGGGCCTTCCGCTGCTGGTTTTTGCATTGATTTCGATCGGAGTTGTCCTGACACGAAGCATTTCGCGTCCTCTTTTGGCACTTTCCCGGATCGCCGAAAGCATTTCCAACGGCAATTTACATGTCTCCATGCCCGTTTCCGCCAGAAGTGATGAGGTGGGACAACTGCAGAGGAGCTTCCAGCGGATGACGAACTGGTTGAGGAAAATCGCCGAAGCGGCCAATCGTTTGGCGGCGGGTGATCAAACGGTGCGAATAGCCCCGATTTCCGAGAGCGATGAATTGGGGACGGCGCTTGCCACGATGTTGGAGAAGCAGCTTGCCGCTCTGGAAGATCTGCGCATAAGTTCGGAAGACCTGCGGAAAAGCGAAGAAAAGTTTTCCACCATGTTCAAAGAAACGCCCATTGCCATGGCGTTGATCGCTTTGCCCCGTGGCGAGCTGTATGATGTGAATCCGGCCTGGCTGCAGCTTGCCGGACTTGTCCGTAAAGAGGAGGCCATCGGTAAAACCGGTCCGGAACTCGGTCTTGTCAGCGATTTTGTGACAAGACGAAAATTTTTCAGCAGATTTGAACGCTACGGCACGGTTCGGGATGCAGAGTTGAAGCTCCAAAGTAAAACGGGTGAGAGGTACAACCTGCTTGTCAATCTGGACGGAATCGAGATCGGCGGTGATCGTCTCATCCTGGCGACATTGATTGACATCACTCAACGCAAGCAGGCCGAGGATGCTCTTCGATTGAAACAGATGGAACTCATGGATGCCCAGCGCATCGCCCATATCGGGAGCTGGTTTTGGGATGCCCATACGCGCGTCACGACCGAGACCGAAGAGCTCCTGCGAATTTTCGGATTCGATCCGGCAACACAGCCCGTGCCCGATTTCAAGGATCAGCGGGGCGTGTGGTACTCTAATGCGGACTGGGACCGATTGAGTGCCGCAGGGCGGGAAACGTTGAAGACCGGTGTGGGCTACGAACTGGATATCCAGGCCTTACGCAACGGGAGGCCGATCTGGGTCACTACACGCGGCGAAGTCGTTAAAGATGAAGAGGGCAGAACCATCGGTCTGCGCGGAACTGTCCAGGATATCACCGAGCGGATTAAGGTTCAGGAGGCACTCAGAGAGATGAACCAACTGCTTGAAGCCCGCGTGCGTGAGCGTACGTCCGAACTCGAGGCCGCAAACGCCGAGCTTGAATCGTTCAGCTACTCCGTATCCCACGATCTTCGGGCGCCTCTTCGGCATATGTCGGGTTTCGCGAATCTTTTGCGGAAAAAACTTGCCGATTACCCCGATGAAAAGGTGCATCAATATACCGCCTTGATCATTGAGGCTTCGGCGAAAATGGCCATGCTGATCGACGATCTGCTTTCGTTTTCGAGGATTGGACGCGTTGAAATCAAGAAAGGTAAGATCCATCTGGACTCCTTGATCAGAGACGTGGTCCGAGAAATTCAGAAAAGCCTTGCCGGGAGGACGATCGACTGGCGGATTGACGAGCTTCCGAGCGTTTTCGGGGACAGATCGTTATTGCGGCTTGCCCTGGTCAACCTTGTCTCCAACGCCGTCAAGTTCACAAGCACCCGCCCTCAGGCCGAAATTAGAATAGGGGGGAGAACAACCGAAGATCACGTTATCTTTTTTGTCGCAGACAACGGCGTGGGATTCGATATGAAGTATCTGGATAAACTCTTCAATGTCTTTCAGCGACTTCATACTCAAGAGGAATTTGACGGGACCGGGGTCGGCCTTGCCAATGTGCAACGCATCATATCGCGTCATGGCGGTAAGGTCTGGGCGGAAGGCACTGTGGGTAAAGGGGCTACATTTTATTTTTCCTTACCGCGAACCACTGAGGAAAACCAATGACGGAACATAAACATATTCTACTGGTCGAAAACGATCCCAATGATGTGGAGCTCATCATGACCGGATTGACCGAAAATAATTTTGCCGATAGGGTTTCAACCGTATTCGATGGCGAAGAGGCAATCGATTATCTCTTTTGCCGGGGCAAACATGAAGGGCGTATAAGCGGTTATCCCGACGTTATTCTGCTTGATCTCAAACTTCCTAAAATAGACGGCTTGGAGGTGCTTAAAGCGATAAAGGACGACGACAAGCTCAAATACCTTCCAGTCGTAATCCTTACATCGTCCAACGAGATCAAAGACATCGAGCGGGGGTATCGTTTTGGAGCCAGCGGCTATATCGTCAAACCCATCGATTTTGACCGGTTCATCGATGTGATAAAACGCATCGGAGCCTATTGGGCCGTTGTTACAGGGCCGTATTTCCTGGAATGAACGATAGTCAAGAAAGGTCAAAGCTCAAAGACGAAGTTTTGTATGTTGTTTTTGATTTCGGTGGGTTATCTTGAGAGGAAAGATTTGCTGAATTCTTTGACATGAGAAAAGAAATGGTTAATAGTAATTATTATCAATTAGTAAAAACCTCATGCAGGATCGTCCTTATTTCACGATCAGGAGTGTCTGTCTCCGGTTCCCTTCGGTTGATGGAAAACACTCTTGAACCGCGGCAAGTTAGATGTTGGGTTAGGAGAGATCCATGAAACAACGAATTACAATATTGATTCTCGAAGATAGCCGGGAAGATTTTTTTCTCTTACAAGAAATGCTTTCCTCTTCCGAGGAAATCGAGGCTGAAATACTTCATGCAAACCGGCTTCAGGAAGCCATGGAAACCGCGCGTAACCACCAAGTCGATGTGGCGGTTATCGATCTTAATCTGCCCGACAGCTCGGGTCTCGACACTTTTCTCACTTTCCATAAAGGGCATTCGCAGTTGCCGACGATCATCCTCTCCGGGGCGAAGGATAACAAGTTGGCCTTTGAGGCCGTCAGCAAAGGCGCGCAGGATTATCTCTTCAAGGGTGAACCTTCCGACACGGCTGTGATCAGGACGATTCGCTATGCCATAGAGCGGCAACGCCTGATGACGGAGTTGAAATCCGCCCAGGACCAGGTGAGACAACTCCACGGCCTGTTGCCGATTTGTGCGATTTGCAAAAATATCCGTGACGACCAAGGATATTGGAACCGTATCGAGTCGTATATATCCGAACACTCGGAAGCGCAATTCACTCATAGCCTCTGCCCGGACTGTGCGAAAAAACACTATTCCGAGTTCCTCAAAAAAGGCGAGGGCGAATGAGGATTAAACCAAGCCGGTCTATATGTTCCGCTTGTGAAAAACGTTATTGTAATAAATTCAGGGAGGACAAAGTGATTGAAGACCGTAAATTTCAAGATAGCCTCATGCAATCCGGAAAGGATAAGTCGATATGGCAGACAACATGAATCACATTGGCATGGCGGAGACGGCAAATACCGACACCCTGGCCAGATGTCCGTGGTGCGGCAGCGACCCGCTTTATATAGCCTATCATGATAAGGAGTGGGGGGTGCCGCTTTACGACGACCAAAGGTTGTTCGAGCTGTTGGTCCTGGAAGGAGCGCAGGCGGGGTTAAGCTGGATTACGGTTTTGAAAAAACGCGAGAACTATCGAAAAGCCTTTGAAGAATTTGCCATAGAACGGGTTGCCTCCTATACCGAGGCCGATATCCGTCGATTACTTGCCGATCCCGGAATCATCAGAAACAAGCTGAAGATCGGCTCGGCCATCAAAAATGCAGGAGCGGTGCTTGATATTCAAAAGGAGTTCGGCTCCTTTTCCGCCTTTCTTTGGCGATACGTCGACGACAAACCGCTTATAAACGGCTGGGAGGAGATTTCGCAGATCCCGGCCCGCACGGAACTTTCCGATCGAATAAGCCGCGATCTGAAAAAACGCGGCTTTAATTTTGTCGGCTCGACTATCTGTTATGCCTATATGCAGTCCATGGGCATGGTCAACGACCATCTCCGTTCATGTTTCAGATACGATTTTTAAATTTACGGGACCTGCCCGGCCTGGTAGGGAAATATCGCAGGGCCGCGGCCAAAAACTTCGAACCTGACGCTGCCTGAACTGATGAGAAATCCTTGCCAGGAAGGTTATGGCCTGAAATCAGAGATGATCATGCACCAGGTCGAAGGAAAGCGTGGAGGTGGTGATGGTGCTGCGGCCGAAGAACAGGAAGGCGATCAGCCAGAAGATCTGCAGGCCGATAATGATTCCGGGCTGCCAAAGCAGATGGAGGCCTGAGGTTACGTTGAGAAGAGCGATCTTTGGGGAGTTGCAGGCAAGAGCGACGGCAATAACATAGATAACGGCTGCCGCTCCCATCTTTTGGTAGGCCGATATTTTGGAAAATCCCCTGAAGTCGGCCCTGAGCGTCTCCGAGAGAATACGCCAGATCTGGGTCACGGAGATGCTGACGATAAGGGCTGCTGTGGCATGGTTGCGCAGGTAGAGAAAACTCCCCGCTATGGCCGTAAGACAATAGATAATGCAGGTAACTGCCTGGATCGGCACCAGGGGGCGGTCGTTGAATTTCCCCTCATAAATGGCTTTTTTAGTCGCTCCCTGGAAAATAAAAGGTGTTTTTGAAAAGATGCGGCGGACCAGCGGATGGCAGGTATCGATGGCCTTGCCGTAACAGCATCCGAAACTGATGCATCCCAGACGCCCCAATCCCTCTCCTAACGTATAGGCAACGGCCATGGCCGCCATGATGGGTATCATGGGCAGGTCGCAGTCGGAAAATTCTTTCATGATCGTATCGACTAACTGGATACACCAGGGTGCAAGCAGGATGCCGACGAAAGAGGCCCCGCCGATGGTGAAGCTGTGACGCTTCTTTTCCACCAGGATGGCGACAATGCGGGCAGCCGGGATGCAAAAAGCAAGGATGATGGCGGTAACCAGGAGGATCGCGGCAAGGGGCAACCGGGCGGCTCCGAGCAGGATTAACAGCAAAACAACGGCAAAAAGTTGGCTGGTGGCAAGGAAAAAACCGTAATAGGTGAGATTGATGCCTTGCCATTGTCCGCGTTCATTTTTTCTAAGCGGGACCACAGCCAGCATCTGCCAGCGTTCCCGGGGAAGGTTGGTAAAACCCCAGGCAAGAAGAAAGCTCAGCAGTGCGGTCATCATCAGGAGAAAGGCAATGTCGTTCATGAAATGTTCCTTTTTATCGAAGGAGTTCTGACCCGCATTTCTCATCGGTTCAGGCGGCGTCAGGTTCGAAGTTTTTGGCAGGAAACTATAGTGATCTATGTTTACTGCCAAAAACTGAAGAAGATGGCGCCGCCTGGACTGACCTTTGGTGAACACTGTGTAAATTTGGTAATGGATGAGTTTTCTCGAAACATGTTTGATCTCTTACCTTTCTTCCAAATTGGCACAGTGTTCATGAGAAATGCGGGCTAATCTTCGGGCCAGCGGCGAGCGGACCCGGATATCGGTCTCAACAAGAGGCCGGTTCAAAAAGTCGGTGAACCGGCTACAGACGTCAAAGCGTCTGGAATTGACTATCAGGTCGTCACAGAAACGGATTCTGCCGGCCTCAAAGATCAACACGTCTGTGGAACTGCCGGGACGGTAAAGGCTTTTCGGGCAGCCTTTCTGCACGAAGAGCCCGACTCGGACGGGTTCGGGGTTGTCGTATCGCTTTACGCTGTAGGCCTGTTTGATATCGCCGATCATCAACGCGACGATCTCAACCATGGCGACGAGCCCAACCCGTGAGCCGCCTTCGACGTCGGTATCGATGACGGTCACCACCCGCCTGTTTTTGGAATGGATCGAGGCGACGGCCACTGAAGCCAGAGGATTGCAGGAATGATACCTGCCGTCCACTTCATACATGTCGGTCACCCGGCCTGAAACAGGAAGGTGGTTATAGTGGTATTTGTCCGGAGTGAGACGGAAGACGGCAAAATCCCCTCCGGTAAAATGTGGCAGCCAGCGAGCTTTTCGGCCCAGCAGCTCTTCGAGATCGAAAAACTTGTCTTTGATGAACAGTCTCGATGTCTTGGCAAACGAGCCGATCAGAAGCCGTGCATCCGCAGGCGAGACGACAAGATTCGGATCCTCCGCCATGGGACGATAATCCCAATACCGGATTTGTCTCTCGAATATCCTGCGTATGGTGGTGAAGTAATACGGCGGCTCCAGGCATTCCCGCCGGTCGATGCCCAGCCGTTTGAAAATTTTATCATGCCTCTTGGGATTTTCTCCTGCCATATCATAGCGGCAGTAGGCAAGAAGGCTTGAGATCCTGGCCGATGTCAAAAGGTGAAACATTGTCGGAGCGGACTCCCGCAGCCTGTTATAGAGGAAGGCGACGGTCCTGTCGCCTATCAGCTGTTCGGTGACGATGTTTCCCGTACGGCGGTCGATATACTGGTGGGCGCTCGTGGCGTAAGTCATTGTGTTCATCTGTTGTTCAGGCGCTCATGATGAATGACGGCAAGGCCGATCCGCAGAAGGCGCTGCAGGGATTCAGTGTCCGTCTTTTCAGATAGGAGAGATTCCGATACGGCAGCTATAAAATCGGTGGCTGAAAGGCTGCAATCGGCCATGACCTGCCGGAGGTGCGGATCCCCCTGACGCTCCAGCTTTTCGCAATCGGCAGTCAACACGGCAAGTCCCTCCTTTGTATGCAGCCGTTTGAGTTCGGTCCGATAATAGTGTTCCGTTGCCGCGTTGAAGGCCTCGGCAGGAATTGCAAGCGGCTTCTTGCTTCCTGTGCCGGGTAAGGCTCCCTTTATCAATTTGTCCAATGCCGTCATTTCGTTGTCACACAACCGGGATCGTAGATTTTCAATCGTCTCGGAAAAACCCAAGTCGGCGATCAAATCCTTGCCCTCGCTTGCAATCATGTCCACCAGGGCTTTCCGGTAGTCGTCGATCTGCACGCGGATATATCCCTTGTAACGCCTGCTGTTTCTCTGGTTTTTGACGTGGATCAGGATTTTTCTCAGAAACCGGTTGCCGGTGTCGGCTTTGACGAAGAAGGTGGGCAGGCCTATGGCCGAGGCAAAGAAGATCTGCCGCCGCTCGCTTTCAACGGAAGGCTGATCGGGAATATCCGCGTGGTGCACCTTTCCGTTGATGATATACCGGTAGGCAAGGGCCGTGATCAGAGCCTGCAGGTTGACGGCACCGGCCATATCGTCCTGCAGGCTGTGGAAAAGCGAGTA
>JBJKQT010000100.1:0-5967 GCA_046705065.1 Desulfocapsaceae bacterium | reverse complement strand
GCTCGTTTGCCGGTCTGAGCATTCTGCCGAGAGTACACTTTGTATGCAGTGGTTTCAGTCAACCAGCTAACAACCGTTCCATTAGTTTTTTTAACCTCACCTTCTACGACGCCGACATAAGTTCGCTGATTAATCATTGTTTCCCAGCTTTCCTGAATCTGCTGTTTGACGAGGTTGTTTTTTGCAAACAGGAGCAGACCAGAAGTCTCGCGGTCGAGACGATGTACTATGAATATCTTGTTGTCAGGATCTTCGAGTTTGACATACTCACTGAGCAGAGAATAGGCTGTCTTTCGCTTTTCAGTCTCAGTAGCAACGGTCAAGAGTCCGGATGGTTTGTTAATGACTATAAGGTCGGTATCTTCAAAAATGATTTCCAGTCCAAGTTGAGCAGGCTTTTGCCGAGAAGTATCTTTGCGCCAGCATACCTTGACTATTGAACCCGAAACGAGAGACTGATCAAATTGACCGATTGGGATATCATCAATAGAAACCTGACGATCGCGCAAAAGTGCCTTGATGACTTTTCGGTTTTTTTGGGGAAGCCGGTTGATCAGGAAGGCAAGCAGCGTATCTTCATTGTCGACTTTGAAAGTGTCAACTCTCCCTTTCTTATTCACTTTTCTTCCTGTCTGGATGATTTTCTTTCCTTTCATTTTTAACTCATACAACATTATAGAAATTCAAAGAGATGAAACAAAAAAACAATTCTGTCTGCCAGGTCTTTTTTTATTAATAGTAGGAGTATTAACCTGGAGTGATTACAGAAAATTCACACCTTAGAAATGGCAATATTAACGTGGCAGTGAGGGGTGCGCCAGCAATCGGACCAGAAAAAATGCAGAGCTTCCTCGCAGACCCTCAACTGCATGGTTGGGGCAGTTCCATTTTTCTCTTCATAAGTTCTTCGATTACCTTATCAGGTATGGGACGGCACCGACAGTTTTTTGAATGTTCCAAGTGCCACTTCAAACGTTGTTCCAGTGAAGCTTTTTCAGGCATCCGGTTTTTTCTATGCCATTCTCTGTTTAATTTTGAGCCTTTCATCGTCAACCCTCCATAGAATCATAAGCCCGAATGGCGCCAGGCAGAGAACGGGTGACAATGTTTCCCGCAGCAGGCAGGCCAATAAGAATTGCACTGATTACTTCATCACGGGATGCACCAGCCTCCTTTGCAAGTGTCGCATGAAAGGGAATACCGCTTTCCAATCCCAATACCGAGAGAACCGATAGATAAGCCAGGCTCTCCGTCTTTTTGTCCAAAGCGCTTGCGTCAGCCAGACTCCCAGCTGCCTTCATCCATGCCTGTGCATGCTTGGGTGCTTCACTCATGAATACATGAAATGCATCGCTCATCAGCTCCTTTTTTTCAGTCACCTCTTACCTCCATGTTTATATTAATTTTGCCTAAACGAGCACGTCACGCGCCGCCTTCAGGGTCGTCGCTGTGCACGCTATAGATGTTGTGCCCCCCCGGTCATTTAACTTGGGTGCCCCAAAAGGCTCCCTACCTCCTCAATATAACATTCGCAACTATCATTAGGCCGATAAAAGCCATAGCAACTTCAAACATGCTGTAAATGGCGTTGAAAGAAGACCCCAGTCCGAACACCAAAAATGAAAGGCCAAAACCCTTGACCAATCCTGAACCACTTTTAATACTATGTGGGTTTACGGGGCATCCAATCATTGCATGACGTTTTTGAACTAAAGGGGAAGTGAAATATCGATAATAAATGACAGCGCCAACAATGAGAATTATCCCCAGGCTGATGTACGACATTCTGTGTTCCAAAGAAAAAGCCGGTTGCACATATCCAAAAAGACCGGCTATCGGTATAAATATTGTAAAAAACCATTGAATTAAGGGTAAGCACAAGGATTCTTTGACCACATTGCTTCGATTAAACGTATCGGGATTTTGACAGATTTGCTTGAGCGCCCAAAACAACCCATGCGCATCGAATTCTGTTTCTGTTTGAGTTTTTATGTAGGAGGTGTCGATCAGTTTAAAGAAATTTGTAAGGTCGTTTCCACGCAATGGAGTTCCATCGCCACGGGATCCAGAATGAAGATACAGTTCTTTCCCTTGTCTTTCAATTTCTCTTATGTCTTCCTCAGGGGTTTTCAATGCCTTGAAAATATGTGACACTGCCATATAAGCCGAGGAATATGTAGGATCCAGTGAGATGGCAGTCTTAGCAGAGTTTAGCGCTTCTTGAAATCGTCCAACATCATATAAGGCAGAGGAAAGACTGTTATGATACTTGGGCTCTGATGGATCAAGTTCAACGGCACGCATTCCGTGATGATAGGCATCATTGATTCGGCCCAACATCGTGTATATGACGCAAAGTTCATTATGGGCCGGAGCCATTGATTCATTGATCTTGAGGGCTTGATTTAGGAGTTCAAGAGCCTTTTTATACTCCCGTTGTTCCACATGATAATATGCTCTATTAATCAGATCGCCAACGTTCATGGCTCCCACCTCCAATATTTATTGATGTACGCAGCGGTTGTTAAAACGATCTTAAATTTTCTCGAATCATTTCAATGTTGGCTAATGAAATTTTTTTTCCTTTCATATCATCTATTTCAGCGAATATGTCTTTTGCTTGCTCATGCAGCGCCAACGCGGCTTTCAATTCGCCTTTCTCGAATAAGACATTTGCTCTAGTGCCGATACATAGAGCAAGTTCCCTTTTTTTACCAATGGCACGATAAATATTCTCTGCTTGTAAATACACGTATAGAGAATCATCAAGATTCTCCTGGGCATACAGCACGTTGGCTTTACCCAAAATAGAATCCGCCTCTCCTGCTTTATCCTTATTCTCAACACACATTCTATGCATCTTGTTATACAACTCATACGCATTGTCATAATGTCGTTGGTTAAAAAGGATATTTGCCATTTTCTTAAAACATGCCAGAAGCGACTTCTCGTTGCAGCATTTCAAAATTGCTTCGAAGCATGCTTCTCGTACCTGCTCATGCTGAAAAGGCCAACGGTAAGATGTTTGAAGTATTGGGACTGCATATCGAACATCTGCTGTTTCCCCCAATGCTTTAACGGCCGAAATATACTTAAGAACGTTTTCTGTTTTGTAGAGAATTCCAGTCAGTTCTTCTTGGTTCAACTTTCCACCTCCTGCATTATGAAATCGTTTAGGTTGCCTTATATGTAGGCAATAAGTAATTCAGCCGATCTGTATCACTTGAAATGCATCGACACTTATAAGGGCTCGCACAAGACCGTTTGTGACCACTGCCCCGGCAAACTCTTCGGCATATTCGAGATCTCTCCCCCAGAAGCCATTTGAACCGAACCAGCTTGCAATACCCAGCGAGTTTGCGACAGATATGCCTCACAGATCAACTTCGGGTGCAAGCGATGGTTCACCACCTGTAAACAAGACGTATTTATTTGGCCGGGTTTGCTTGATAATCCTTTCAACAGCTTCCGATGACAGAACGGTTTCATATTTAGGCCCAGAGCAACAATGACGGTGTTGGCATTGTGATGTGCATTTATATGTTACTTGCAGAAAAAGTCTGTCCACTATCTTCATTTCCTCTTAAAAAAATTATAGGAATGAAATCTTTGCAATCCAATATCCGCATTACCTTCTGTGGACTGTCCCAAAGGAAGCTCACTCTCATTAATCTTTATTCTCTGCTTTTTTGAATTGATAACCGGAATAACTGATCAGATCATTCCCTCCTTCGTTAACGACTCGAATCGTCTCACTTTTACCTCGACCAAGCCCGTTTATGAGCGCCTCAGAGTCGGAAATGGGTTTAAGAGCAAGGGTCAGTGTTTCTTTTGAAAAAAGCGGTAGGGAATAGTCCATAAGCAAAAACCCGTTATGCTGCCGTAGGCGCACTTTTTCGAATTTTATCGCATTATCTCCGCTGTTGATGCATTGGTATTCTCCTATGTGCCGCAACCAGCTAGCTGGAATTTGGACAGGCTGCATCAGTTCACCGGCGAGAAATTCCTGTCCATCAGCATGTGCCTTCAAAATAACGTGTCCTTCTATCACGGCACGCGAGATGCCAATGTCCTCTAACCCGCCGAGACTGATGGGGATCATCCCAAGCAGCTTATATTGTAAATAAAAGTTCCCGTCGGATCGGGGTATGAGGCGTAAAGTCTTATGCATCATTCTGACTTGGAGGTAGTCTGATTTGGCAGTGGCCTCCAAGACTCCCGCAAGAGTTTCATAGGTTCCCTCATAAGACTGCAGCTCTTTCTGCGGCAAAGATATTTTTTCCGGTAATTTTTTCTTCTCTGGCTGCTTGATCCCGGTTTTAACCTCAAGAGCCAGTTTCAACGTTTCTACTGCTACCTTGCCCACCACAGCTCCAGAGGAAGCCGAATTGGAAAGCACCACAACCCCTAATTTGTGCTCTGGAATAATCATCAAGATGCTATGATGACATATGGTTCCCCCGCTATGGCTGGCTATTAAACCGGCATTCTTGATGGCACTGCTGCTCAAACCCCAAGCAAGCCCGATCCGGGTGTCGAGATCAAGTGGTATTTTGGTATTTTGAGGACGGAGCATCTCGGATAGAGTTGCCGGCTTAATGATTTGCCGCTCACCGGATCTCCCTTCGGCAAAGACCATCTCTATAAATCGGGAGAGATCGAGCACAGAAGTGTTTAGGCCTCCCGCCGGGATATCTCGCAACGGAGTCTCTTCGACCTCCTTGTCTTTGCGATAAGCCTTAGCCGCGAGAGGGGAATTCGAGGGAGATTGAGAGAACAAAGAATGAGTCATCCCCAGAGAAGGGAGAACCGAGACATTCATATAGGAAGCATAAGATTGGCCGGCTGCCCTTTCCAGCGCACATCCAAGCAGGGCAAACCCCAGGTTGGAATAGGAGAAGATATAATTTGGCGGGTATGCAACATATTCATTTTTAATCTCTCCTATAACATTCTCGAATGGTTCTGGATTCTTGGTAAACATCCCCTTCAAAAAGTTGCCGGGAAGACCCGAATGATGGGTCATAATGGTTCGGGGAGTTATTGGGCCGGCGTGCGGAAAACGGCTTTTAATAAAAAATTCGGGAATATAATTCGTCAGAGGTTTATCAATGTCCATCTTCCCCTTTTCAACCTGTTGCATGACAGCAGTTGCAGTGAAGAGCTTGGAGATTGAGCCTGCCCGGTAGATTGTTTCCGGCTTGGCCGCCACTTTGTTGACCTCATCGGCAAAACCGAATCCCTGCTGCCAAACTATTTGTTGATCATCCACAAGAGCGATGCTGAGTCCCGTGACATCCTCCTTTTTCATCTGCTTACGTATCAACAGGGAAACATATTGTTCGACAGGTCCGTAATCACCCCGAGTAGATATTTCAGGAGGCTTTGGCATGGTTGAACAGCTGACTACCATGAAGGAAAATATAACGACGAATATAAACGTATTATTCATTTTTCAACTCTCTTTCAGCTGGGAATTCCTGTAAATTAATTGCAGTGCAACAAAGGTTAGGATCATGCAATAACACCGAGATCCGTAGGTGTCAAATTGATTCTGTGGATTTTAAGTATTAATTTGATACAGCGTGGGGTCAGATGGTGGCGTCGGAAGATAGAGATCCTCTATGGAAAATCTGCTACCATTAACACCAAAGATGGAGCAGAAGAGGATCAAAGACGATCATTAAACGTCAAGATTATCGTTGGCAAGATTCGATAAGTGCTCATGCCTGTTTAGTTTATGTATTCCTGAGCAGTTCTTCAAGTTGCCTGGCTAATGCTATATTTGACGGGTAAAACAGAGGTGTCTGTGGTAGATAACTTTCCATTGGTTGTTGCATTCTATTTTTGTCTCCACCAAGGTCGATTCTTCGATATCGGATAGAACAATTTTATTCCTTCGCTACAATAATGTTCTGTCATACTGCACCATTAACTCTTTGGTGCGCTATGTGATAACAGCAACTT
>JBJKQT010000099.1:0-14055 GCA_046705065.1 Desulfocapsaceae bacterium | reverse complement strand
ATGTTGGACAGTCGTTTTTTTGTCGGCCAAAAGACCATTGAGCAGTGGCTTGCCGAGAGAGACCCACGTAGGACTATCAGTCTGGAGCAGCGATCAAGTCTGATGCGCATCCTCAAGGAATTGAGAGACAAGGGAGTGATCATTGAGCGTTAAAATGGCAAAAACGGCCCTGAGGGCTCCGGTTAATGTAACCTGGGAAATAACCTTTCAGTGCAATCTCCGGTGTTCTCATTGTTTGTCCAATGCCGGCGACCGGGAGGCAAAGGAACTCAGCTTTTTGGAGTGCAGGAAGCTCATCGATCAACTGACCGCCATAAAGGTGTTTCAGGTGAATATCGGCGGAGGTGAGCCGTTTATCAGGGAGGACTTTCTCGACCTGCTTGATTACTCTCATGAAAAAGGATTGGTCACCTGTGTCAGCACAAATGGACTGTTGATGGACGATATGCTTGCAGGGCGTTTGGCCAAACTGAAAATGCTCTATCTGCAGGTAAGCCTGGATGGTGCCACGAAGGACGTAAACGATCGTATCCGAGGCAGGGGCAGCTATGAGAAAATCATGAATGCCATCGAAGCGCTTGCCCGTCACAACGTCCATTTCAGCATCAATACAGTACTGACCATATTGAATTTCGACCAGCTCGATACTCTTCGGGCGATGGCAAAAGAGTATGGTGCCGACCTGAGGGTCTCTCGGTTTCGTCCGTCGGGAAGAGGGAAAAATAGTAGGCAGTTGCTCGCTCCCACTAAAGATCAACTGGAGACGTTTGCCGAATGGCTGGCCGAGCATAACCTGGTCAGGACAGGCGACTCTTTTTTCTGCCTTACCTCTGAAAGAAGACGCAACAAAGGTCTGGATATGTGCGGAGCCGCCAAAATGACCTGCTGTATCTCTCCTGTGGGAGATGTTTATCCTTGTGCGTTTTTGCAGGAAGAATTTTTTAAGGCCGGCAACGTCAGAAACACCCGTTTCAAGGATATTTGGAGAAACTCGCCTGTTTTTATAAAGCTCCGCAATCTCGATATCGAAACGTGCAGAACGTGTCAACGCTTTGAACACTGCAGGGGAGGTTGCCCGGCGGTCGCATATCATACCTATGACGACATTGCCATGCCGGACCCTGAATGTCTGGTCAATCTAAAAAAACAGGCATGAACAATCTTTCGGCATTCGGGTGCCGCAATGACGGCACGGTCTTGTCGTGTTCTTGCCGTGTTTAAATGCCGGAGAACGTTTGCCGGTGTTGCATGGAAATGATCTACAAGGAGAATCACATGACAACTCAAGACAAATGTTGCTCAGTAGTTCCCTATTTCACCATTTCAGACGGTAAGCATGAAGCCTTCAAGAGGTTGTGCGAAAAGATGGTCGCAAGGGCGCAAAACGAGGAAAAGTGTCTCTATTATGGTTTCTGCTTCAACGGCGACCAGGCTCACTGCCGTGAAGGTTATGAAGATGCCGCCGGCGTTCTGACGCATCTTGAGAATGTCGGTCCTCTTTTGAGTCAGATTCTTGAGGTTTCAGATCTTACCCGTCTGGAAATTCACGGGCCTGAAGTGGAGTTAAAAAAACTCCATGAAACCCTGGCGCATTTGCAACCCCGGTATTTCGTTCTTGAGTGTGGTTTCAGAAGATAAGGATTGAATCGTACAGGTATGAATACGAGCATTTTTTCACCTACCACGATCGGCAGGACATCTTTGGCCAATCGTATCTGCTTCCCGGCTCATCGCACCAATTTCGGCCGGCAGGGGAGACTGAACGAACGGCACATTGCCTACTACCGCCGCCGTGCCCGGGGAGGATGCGGTCTGATCGTCTTGGGAGAATTGTCTATCCACGTCAACGACCAGCCCTGGGAATCGATGATTCATGCCTTCAATCCGCAGATAGTGGGAGACCTGCGGAAGCTTGCCGAGGCGGTGCACTCGCATGGAACGAAAATTTTCGCGCAGCTGAACCACCACGGATTCCAGGGCAGCGGGGCCATCAGCAGACAGGTCACCTGGGGGCCGTCGGCAATGGCCGACATCATTTTCGGCGAAACCTCGAAGGCCATGGAAGTTGAAGATATGGCGGCTGTGGTCAAGGCCTTCGCCGATGCCGCAGTCCTGGCCCGGGAAGGAGGGATGGACGGATTGGAGATCGATATGGGCCCGGAATCTCTGCTCCGGCAATTCCTCTCTCCAATCAGTAACCATCGCCAGGATGAATTCGGGGGCGGAGCCGTAGAACGAATGCGTTTCCCCCTTAAGGTCATCGATGAAGTCAGGAAGAGGGTGGGAGACGACTTTACGGTGGGTGTTCGTTTGAGCGTCGACGAAAAATTCTGGGGAGGAATAAGCCTTGAGGATTCTCTTCAAGTGGTGAAAGAAATTGAAGCGAACAAGAATATCGATTTCTTTAATGTGGACATCGGCACCTATTACAATCTCTATGTCACTCGGCCTTCAATGCTCATCTTGGCGGGTCAGGCGGTAGAGGCGGCCGTTGAAATCAAACGGCAGACGAGCCTGCCGGTCATGGCCGAGTACCAAATCGACACCATTGCCTCAGCAACGGAGATAGCCTCCGGTCCGCCAACCGATCTCGTCGGTTTGGTCCGCCCCCTCATTTGCGACCCGGATCTTCCCCAAAAGGCGGTCCAGGGAAAATTCGACGACATCCGCTATTGCGTCCGGGACAACCAAGGATGTGTCGGCAGGGTCATGCAATCGAAAAGCATCGGCTGCCCGTTAAATGCGGCAGTCGGCATTAAGCATTTGATGGATGAGGAGCGGGCGCCCCTCTTGCGGAAGGTGAAAACACCGAAAAGGATCACGGTGGTCGGCAGCGGCCCTGCCGGCTTGGAGGCGGCCCGCCTCGCTGGGCTTCGCGGCCATCAGGTAACGGTATACGAAAAAAGCGAAACCATCGGGGGGCAGATCAACCTCATTACCAAACGGCCTGGCCGGGAGGGGATGACAGAGATCATCCGGTATTTCACTCATGCCCTGTCTGAAGCAGGTGTCGCCGTCAAAACCGGCGTGGAACTCTCTGCCTCCCGGATTTTAGCAGACAAGCCGGATGCCGTTGTTGTGGCCACCGGCTCACAGCCTCAAAAGAATGGCTTTTACGGCGACTGTGAGCTTCCCAGGGTTCTGAACGGACGGCAGGTGCTCAGCGGCCGGTATCCGGTGGGGCAAAAGGTGGTCTATATCGATGAAAGCGGCGGCAGACAGGGGGCTTCGACCGTCGAATGGCTGGCGGATCAAGGCAAGGAAATCCAATTGATCACCAGCGATCCGTTTATTGGTGTTGCCCTTGCCCCCATCGGCGAGTTGAACCTGATGCGCCAAAGACTTCTTCAAAAGGGCGTCGTTTTTTTCCAGGAAACCGAGGTGGTGGATGTCGGACCGCACAAGGTCGTGGCGAGGGATATCTATTCGCGGCTTCCCGTCATTTTTGAAGGATTTGACACCGTTGTCATCGACGCTGAAAATGTCGCGGAAGACAGCCTCTATCGGGAACTGAAAGGGAAAGTGAAAGAGCTGCATCGAGTCGGGGATGCGGTTGCACCGAGGGGGATCGAGATGGCGATCTTGGAAGGAAGTGCGGTGGGGAATAACTTATGACTACCTTTACATATCTCTTTTCACCCTTGAAGATCGGCTCCGTGGTCGTCCCGAATCGTATTCATTTTGCCGCCCACATGACCAACTTCGGCCAAGATCACCTGATAAGCGAGCAACAGATCCGGTATTACCGGGAACGGGCAAAAGGCGGCTGCGGCCTGATAACAACCGAAGAGCTGAGCGTTCATCCATCGGATCATCCCTACGATAAACTGGTTGAGGCTTTTGACCCGCGGGCGGTAGCCGGTTTTCAAAAGTTGACGTCCACCATCCATCAATTCGACACGAAGATATTCGCTCAGCTCAATCATAACGGCATGCAGGCCGACGGAAAGATTTCCCGACTTCCTGTCTGGGGCCCTTCTGCCGGAATCGATCCCATTTTCAAAGAGACCTCCAAGGAGATGGAACTTGAAGAGATTAAGGAATGCATCGAATATTTCGTTACCAGCGCCAATCATGCAGTAATTGGAGGATTTGACGGCATTGAACTGCAGCTGGGGCACAGTTCCCTTATCCGGCAGTTTCTTTCTCCGGCAACCAATCTCCGCCAGGATGAGTACGGTGGAAGCTTCGACAACAGAATGCGATTTTGCCTGGAAGTCGTGGATGCAGTGCGTACGGCCATAGGGCGCGATTTTCCGCTGGGTGTCCGATTGAATGCCGACGAAATGCATCCCAAAGGTGGGATCACCCTCGAGCTTGCCAAGCGGATAGCCGCGCGCCTTGAGGCCACAGGCCAGATTGACTTCCTGGACCTGAGTCTGGGAACTTTTCATAATCTCTATCTTGTGGAAGGTTCCATGCACACCCCGCTTGCCTACACCGTACCGCTCGCCACAGGCATACGGTCCACCGTCAAACTGCCGGTTTTCTGTACCAACAGGATCAACGATCCGCATCTGGCCGAAAAGATTCTCGAACAGGGCCAGGCCGACATGATCGGGATGGTCAGGGCCCTGATCTGCGACCCGGAGCTGCCCATCAAAACCATGGTGGGCCGTGCCGAGGACATTCGCCACTGCATCGCCTGCAATCAGGGTTGCATCGGCCGAATGGGCTTGGGGTATCAGCTTGGGTGCATTCAGAACCCCGCCGTCGGCAAGGAACACGAGCTCGGAGCTGGGACCATGGTCCTTTGTGAAAGACCTAAGAAAATCGTCATCGTCGGAGGCGGGCCGGCCGGCATGGAAGCTGCGCGGGTTGCGGCGCTCAGAAAACACCGGGTCGTCCTTTTCGAGAAGAATGAAGACCTGGGTGGCCAGAATATCTATGCAGGAAAGCTTGCCGGCAGGCAGGAAATCACCGGGGTCACAAGATGGTTGAAAAGCCAGATCGACAAACTCGAAATCGACCTGCGGCTCAATGTCGAGGCTACCGAAGAGATGATTCTCGGCGAGAATCCGGAAGCGGTGGTCATTGCCACCGGTTCGATACCCAAAAAAAAACCGTTTGCAGGTGAATACGGATTTCCGGATGTGGTCGATCCCATCCAAATCCTTTCCGGACAGGTGGAAGCCGGCAACAAGGTCCTGCTCATCGACGGCGACGGCCACCATCAGGCGACCGGCCTGGCTGAGTGGTTGGCCGACCGAGAGAAAACGGTTCATGTTATCACGACATCGCTCTTTATCGGCGGCCAACTGGGCCCGCTGCAAGACCTGCAGCTCAGCCGCCGGCGTCTGGCAGGCAAGCGGGTTACTTTCACGCCCGACATCGCAGTCTTGTCGATCCAGGGAAAAAAGGTGGAAGGACTCAGTGTCTATTCCGGAGCAACTGTCCAGTTCGATGGATACGACACGATCATTGTTGTGGCAGGACATACAAGCATGGATGCACTCTATTTTGCCTTAAAAGGAAAGGTGAAGGAAATCTACCGGGCGGGAGACTGCCTGGCTCCCAGAAAAACCGATATGGCTATATTCGAGGGTCATCGTCTGGGAAGGATGTTGTAACAGCCGAGGTTTTTGCAAGAGACTCAGTCAACCCTTTTTAAACGTGGAATCATGCTCGAGGATATCTGGATAGTAGCGCAAACCAGGGATGGCGCCGTGGAAAAATCCGCTTTCGGACTGATTGGCGAGGCGCGCCGACTCCTTGCCGAGGCCGAAGGAAACGGCACCGTGACTGCGGTGGTCATGGGTGCCGGGAAAACATCCGTACTCGAGGTGTTGGGGCACCATGGCGCCGACAAAATTCTCGTCGCCCGTTGTGAGGAAGCCGCTTCCTGTGAGGGGGAGCTGCAAGCCGAAATCCTGTTCGATCTCTGCCGAAGATACCATCCTTCCTGCGTACTCCTTTGCCAGACGCCGGAAAGCATGGATGTCGGCCCCCGTCTGGCGGCTATGCTTGAGACGTCTTTTGTCAGCGGCGCAGTCGATATCAAAATGAGTGGACAGGGCATTGGACTCGCTGTTCGTGCGGTGGCTAGTGGGTATTTGTATGAGGAGCTTCGTTTTCCCTGCAGCCCTCTGCCGGTCATATCGGTACAGCCGTCTGTTTTGACCGCGCCGGTGCCGGATCCGGAAGCAAAATGCCTGCTACTCACTGAAGACATGCATATCGAGCCGGCAAGACTCAAGACGAAAGTCGTGCAGGTTCTTGCCGGCAACCCCGGGAATCTGGATCTTGAAGAAGCGGAAATTATCGTCTTGGGCGGGAAAGGGGTTGGAAAAGGGGAAGATTTTTTAATCATCCATAAACTTGCCGAGGCTCTCGGCGGAACAGTCGGCGGCAGCAGGCCGGTTATCGACCAGCACATACTGCCCTTTGAACGGCAGATCGGCCAAACCGGCAAGACGGTCGGACCGCGTCTTCTGGTGGCATGTGCCGTATCCGGTGCAAACGAATTAACAGTTGGATTCGAAAGTGCGGAAACCGTTGTGGCCATCAATACCGACGAGCGGGCCAGGATATTTCGTTTTGCCGATCTCGGCATTGTCGGCGATGTGCACAAGGTTGTGCCCATGTTGTTATCCCGGCTGCAACCATGAAGATGTTATTACCGGTCGGTGCTTGCTCCAATAAGAAGAATTCAAACACGTTGCCATGATGAAGAACCTATTTGTTTTCGATATTCTTGTCGCACTGCTTGCCGCTTCCTTTGTTACCGTCAAGGCAACCGCCTTCCGCCGGGCTTTGAAATTGGGAAGAGAGGAGGAACGAACGGGCACGATACGGGCGGTGATTCGATGCCTTGCGGGCAGGGGGAGGACGCTTAACAAACATGACGGCGGTCTTGCCTATATGGTCCTGATGGCATTCGGGGGGGGCTATATATTTTTTGAACTGGTGCTAGCCGTTGTTGAGGCGGATTCGCGTTTATTGTCAGTTATCTCCATGCTTCTAAGTATGCTCGTTCTCCTGGCCGGTCTCGGCTTCATTTTGTATTCGGTGGTCCATAAATTGCGAAAAGGATATTGGATGGATTTGCTGCCGATCATTGCCCTGCCGCTTATCGCTCTCACCCGTATTTTTCATTATGCATCGCCCGGCGGTCCTTATGATAAGCATCTTTTTTACTACTGTGCAGTTCTTTTCGCCGCCGGTGCTTTTCCGCATGGTCTGGCCTCATTTTGGAACATCTATTATAAAAATCGCGGCCCCATGGGAAAGACCCGGTCCCTTTCCCTGGGCAATGACCCGCTGGGAGCAGAAACAGTCGAAGACCTGTCGTGGAAAAGTCTGCTGGATGCTCAGGCATGTGCCAATTGCGGGAGATGCGAAAACAACTGCCCCGCCTCCCTGTCCGGCAAACGCCTTTCTTCCCGCAAGATCGTCCAGAAGGTTCTGGGCACAACCAGGTCCAGTCTAAAGACCGGTTTCCCTCAATCCTTGCACGATGTCATATCGCAGGAGGAAATCTGGGCCTGCAGCATGTGTATGGCCTGCGTGAAAAACTGTCCTCTTTATATTGACCATGTGGGAGTAATCCTTGATATGCGGCGGAACAGCGTCCTGAAGAAGGCGGATTTCCCGGCGGAAACCCGCACCATGCTCAGGAATCTGGAGCTCTACGCTAATGCACAGGGCGCCACCCCCAGACAGCAATGGGCCCTGGATCTCTCTCTTCCGCCGGCGGCTGCGGCCGCGCCGCCCGAGTATCTGCTCTGGTTCGGCTGTGCCCCCGAATATATACCCCAATATCAGAAAACCATCAGGAATATGGTTGGCATTCTAAGAAGGGCTGACGTACCGTTTGCAGTCCTGGGCAGAGATGAATGCTGTTGCGGCGATCCGGCCAGAAGATTGGGCGAAGAGGAGATATTCCAGAATATTGCCAAAAAGAATGTTCAAAAACTCAGCGAGTTGGGAATCAAAAAAATCATAGCCATGTGTCCTCATTGCTTCAATACCCTAAAACATGACTATCCCGATTATGGCGCTGCCTTCGAAGTTCAACACGCCACTGAACTGATTGAGCGGCTTATCGATGAAAAGCGGCTTGATTTTCGCTACCCGATTCAGAAAGAAACCACCCTGCACGATCCCTGCTATCTCGGGCGCGTCAACAATCTGGCCGCAGGAGTGAGGAAAATTATGCGTGCGATTCCCGGAATGGAATTTAAGGAATTACCCAGAAACAAAAGCAATTCATATTGTTGCGGAGGCGGCGGCGCCCAAATGTGGCTTCATGAAACACCGGGGAATCGAATAGCCGGAAACAGGGTTCGGGAGATTCTTGCAACCGGCTGCAAGGTGACCGCAACCGCCTGCCCTTACTGCCAGCCCATGCTGGAATCGGAGATGAAGAGTTGCGACGAGTCTAGCGAGCACACGTTCATGGACGTTATCGATATGGCGGCCTACTCAAGCGGCTGCGATTTCAGAGGGTGAGAGAATGCGGATTATTGTTTGCGTAAAACAGGTACGCCATGTTTTCAGCAAGACGGGAAGGGACCATGCTCAAAATTTTATCACCGACAGCGATACGGTTTCCTGCATCAATCCATTCGATGAAGCCGCCCTTGAGCTGGCCCTTTGCGTGAAGGACACCCTTGCAGAAGTCGAAGTTCTGTTGCTCAGCCTTGGACCTGTGATTGCCGAATCGGATCTGCGCCGGTGTCTTGCCATGGGCGCAGATGAGCTCTGGCAAATCGATACCGGCGACAAATTGGACGGCTGGTCGAAATCTCTGTTGTTGGCCGATGCCGCAAAAGAACTGGAGGCCTCCCTGATCCTTTGCGGGGAAAAATCCCTGGATAGCCAAAATGGTCAGGTCGGGCCGTTCATCGCTTCCCATCTCGGATTTCCTTTCGTATCGAGGGTTACGGAGGTCAGCGTTTCGACGCCAGATCAGCCGGTTCGTGTTCAACGTAACAGCGGGCGAGGAAGACGCGAGATTATCGAATGCGATTTGCCGGCGGTTTTTTCGGCCGCAATGGGACCGAAAATTCCCCGATATCCTTGCTATAAAAACAAGCGGCCATTCAGTTCGCTTCCCATTCGAAAACTGCCCGCAACTCGGCCGGAAATCACTCATAAGGTCGAATCCACCAGGATCTTTTCGCCACGGCCCAGAGCCAAACATGTTGTCCCTCCTGACAGCAGTCTTCCCGCCTATCAGCGAATCGAGCAACTCCTGCAGGGCAGCAGTGTCGAGAAAAAAGGGGAGATGGTCAAAGGTGAACCGAAACAGCAGGTGGAAAAAATCATAGGTTTTCTTAAGGAAAAAGAATTTCTGAAAACATTTGAAAAAGAGGGCTGAAATGGCCCGATGTTTATCCCGAAGCGCAAAATGTCTTCCTTGGCAGGAGTCTGAAAACGTCTCCGGGGCAGCGGATGAGCCAAGACCGGCCGGAGGGCTCTCCTTTCGGTTGCCATCTTCCGTTAAGGTGAAGGAAGGGCCCGACGGCCTTTTTTTGGTTCTTGACTATCCTTTGAAGTTCCTGCGCTTAAACAAATGCTGGCAGCCTGTTTTCGCTCGGCTTTCGGCAGGGGGCTACGTCTCGCTTTCGGATCTTGTTCCATTTATTCCCCGGATAGATCCGTTGACGCTGGAGTTTTTTCTGGCCAGGCTGGTCCGTAAAGGCTTTCTCAAGCAGCGGGGCATACCCCGGCACGACGGTGCTCCGTCCGTCTCGATAATCATACCTGTGAGAAATCGTCCCGAGGAGATCAGGGCCTGCCTTACGTCTTTGTCAAAATTGAATTACCCGGCCGAGAAAATCGAAATAATTGTGGTCGATGATTGTTCGTCGGACGCGACCCCGGAGGTGATCAGGGAATTTCCGGTAACGCTGCTGGTCATGAGGCAACACCGGCAGGCTTCGTTTTGCCGAAATGTGGCGGCCGCGCGTGCCGGAAACGACATTCTCGCTTTCCTGGATTCCGACTGCGAGGTCGATCCTGACTGGCTGCTGGCTCTTACTCCGGCGTTTCGAGAGGATTTCGTGGCTGCGGTTGGCGGAAAGATTGATTCATACTATACGGCCAACCATTTGGATCGATACGAAAAGGTGCAATCATCACTGGTGGTGAGTTCCCGGTATAAACGTTCGGACGAAAGGGATCTCTTTTTTTACGTTCCTTCCTGTAATTTTCTGATCCGGCGCAGCTGCTTTTTGCGGCTCAACGGTTTCAAGATCGATCAGCATGTGGGAGAAGACGTGGACCTCTGCTGGCGGGTGCAGAATGCCGGCTTTCAGGTGGATTACCGTCCGATCGGCACCATATACCACAAGCACCGAAACAGGTTACGGCCATTTTGCACCCGGCGTTTTGATTACGGCACCTCCGAACCCCAATTGCACAAGCTGCATGAAAAGCGGAGGAAAAAGATGATCTTTCCGCCCCTCACCACCCTGTTCTGGCTCTCCATGGCGGGCTTTGCATTGACCGGCAAGGCAGTTTGCCTTTGCCCCGCTGTTGCCGCTCCTCTATGCAGTTTCCTGTCAATCTTTGGGAAAATACACAGCAATAACGTTCCCGTGGGTGTTTTTCAAATCATACTTGCGGTAGCGAGAAGCTACGGCGCCTGGCTATATCATCTCTGTGCTTTTATATCGCGATATTATCTTTGGATCTGCCTGCCTCTGCTTCCCTTTGTTCCAGGCATATCTTGTGCCATACTGGCAATGCACGGCATCGCTTGCTTCGGCCAATACGTCATTAAGAAGCCACGCCTGTCTTTCCCCTTTTTTTTCCTTTTCTTTTCTCTCGAGCAAATTTCCTATCAGACCGGCGTTTGGTGGAGTTCTTTTTCCAACCGCTATTTCGGTTCGATTTTCCCCAAGGCCACGTTTGTTATGGAGACGCGTCTGCTTCGTTGATCACAATCGAGTGCAAAATTTGCGGTTAATGTCTGCATTTTTCGTAGACCTCACCTTGATTGCAAAAAACGGCAACGCAACTCCGGGGCTCCGTCAAGCCGCATCTGGGGCAGATGCATATCCTCTTCGATACCCTGGCTTTTTTGTTTCAACTCCCCCTTATCCCCCCAAAAGGGTGAGCTTTTTCATCCTTTCGGGTGATTGTAATTTCTTATGGATAGCGGGATAGTGCAATTATCAAATTCTAACAACCATCAACTAAAAGGAGGTACAGGCGGAAAGGTTTTACAATCGTAATCAACCGTATGACAATCTAACAAAAATGATCGAGGAGGTCACTAATGCCACATTTTAAAGATGTTCGGAGAACTTTAAGTAATGAAAGATTGGAATATCCCATCAAAATGCAGCATGCATATCCTTCTGTTAATATTGGATGGGGCGCCCATACAATGGTTGGGAACGATGCCAAAAACCTTGGTATATCAAATGCTCTTATAGTCACCACCGGTCTGCGGGGCACTGGCATTATCGAGGCGATTCAGGGTGTTTTGAATCATGCCGGCGTAAGTTCCGAGGTCTACAGCGGTGTGACCGGCAACCCCAAAGACCATGAGGTTATGGATGGGTATAAGCTTCTGGCAACCAACAAATTTGACGGCCTGATCAGTATCGGCGGCGGCAGTTCGACCGATTGCTGTAAGGCGATGCGTCTCGTTTTCACTCATGAGGGGCAGGATGTCAGAACCTTTGAGGGCGCCTTCAAGGCAGTCCGACCCAACAAAATTCCTCATTTGGCGATCAATACCACATCGGGAACGGGTTCGGAAGTATCCTGTTTTTCCATCATCAATAATACCGATAAAAAGTATAAGATGGCTCTTTTTGATCCAAATTGTACGCCCAGCAAGAGTGTTAACGATCCTCTCCTTCACCAGTGCATGCCGAGCAACTTGACAGCGTATACCGGTATGGACGCTTTGACCCATGCGGTGGAAGCCCTGGCTTCCCGCCTCAAAGTTCAGTCGGCCTGGGGCGCCGGTCTTTGGGCAATCACCGAAATATTCAACCACCTTCGTCAATCGTCGGCAAATAGAAATAATGAAAAGGCCATCGAGCAGATGGTCTGGGCGGAAATGACGGCTGCCATCAGTTTTAACAGCGCCGGTCTGGGTATCGTTCACAGCATGGCCCATGCCCTGGGCGGGTTGTACGATGCTCCTCACGGTCTCTGCAACGCCATCGGCCTCGTCGATGTCTGCAGGTACAATCTCTCTGCTTGTCCCGAACAGTTCAAACTCATGGCTCAGGCGATCGGAATAGACACAACCGGCTTATCGGATTACAAAGCCGGTGAGAAATTCATCGATGCCGTTGAAGAGTTGAGGGCGGAACTTGACATAACTGAGAAGTTCAAAGATCTCGGTATGCTGGAGAAAGATCTTGACAGTCTGTCCAATTTCGCAACCAAAGATATCTGCTCCGAGGGCAATCCCAAAGACGTCGGTATCGAAGACATGAAAAAAGTCTTCAAAACCTGCATGGGATAGCCAACCCAGTAGACAGAACGGAGAGAAGAGGACTCCGGCAGGCTGATGGGCGTATTGGTCTATGCATGTCGGCCTGCTCGTGTCCGGGTAGACGTAAACGCCGCATGGCGGTACCGGTTTTTCAGAATGACGGGTATGATTTCCTGGAACTGGTCGATAGTCCACTATTATAAACCCCATTCTCTTTACCCCAGAAATCATACGCTGTTGTTCCCCAGAGGCGCCAGGTGAAGGAGCCTCTGGGGTGTCTGCCGGTCCTGTCCCGGCGCATCGTCGCCAAAGAGAACCAAGATTGTGCATTTAACTTTATGCTTGATCGTCAAGCGGCATCCCGGTCGGTGAGAAATCCGGTTTTGTTTACGTTTACTCTACTGTCTTTGAAAGGCTCCTGGATGATCCGGGAATCAGAGAAGGCAAGTCCAATTTATCTTTGGGAGGAAGAGTGAGATGGCAGAAGAAAATGCGTTTAACGTTATAAACCAGGCAATAGCCGATCCGTCGACGGTCGGTTTGGCAAGTTTTGGTATTGCGCTTTTTACCCTGAGCTTTCTTAACGCGGGCATTGTCGGTCCCAATGCAATAAGCGTTCTTATCCCGCTGGCTTTGATCACTGCTCTTATCCATTTCTTTGCATGCATGAACGGTTTCAAAAAGAATGAGCTTTTTACGGCGCTCGTATTCGGTATTTACGGGATGTTCTGGGCCGTCTGGAGCTTAATAAATTTTGGCTGTGCTCTTAAATGGTTCAGCCTTGACGTCAAGACGTTGATGATATTCATGATTGCTTACACGATCTTTACAGCGATCATTTTCTCTGCAACGTTCGTCACCAACAAGGCTGTCATACTTACGCTGGCAGTCCTCCTCGCGGTTTTCCTGCTTCTCGATTTCGGGCTGGCCGGAAACCCGAAATACGTCGTATGGGCTGGGTATTTAGGAATGATCGACGGTCTCTTGGCTCTTTACCTTACGGCTGCAGGAATCCTGAGTGCTCTCTACGGTCGCTCTGTTCTGCCGGTTGGTCCCGTGAAGCTGGGGAGCAAAGCATGAACGCGCCGACCGCCGGTAGTGACGACCATAGTGTTGTTTTATCCGAGATAGTTCAATTTTGATAGCTGCCAGGCAGTCAACGTTCTCAATAGTCAGGGAAAGTGCAACGGAGGCGCCGGACTAGTCGGCTTTCGACAAAACATTTTGTTGAACTGTTATTTACTATCAATTCCCCCAAGCAACTCGAAGCAACCTTGAGAATTCAAATTTTCAAGGTTGCTTGAGGCACAAAGAGCTTTCCTTTTGTGAGGTGATCGGAATGGAACACCAGATTGTCAGTTCGGGTCTGAATCCGCCTCACAGTCTCACTCTAATGATTACCAACAAATGTAATCTTCATTGTCTTCATTGCTGGCCTGAATCCGGTTCATCTGGTTCCAGCAGCCATGTGGACAAGAACAAACTGCTGAGGATGATACGTGATTTCCGTGACTTGGGCGTTGAAAATGTCTGCCTGACAGGCGGAGAACCCCTCCTTCATCCGCACTGGTTTGAAATTGTTTCTACCGTTTGTTCGGAGCAGGGAATAAAAGAGGTTTGTCTGCAGACCAACGCAACATTGCTGACCA
>JBJKQT010000098.1:0-3192 GCA_046705065.1 Desulfocapsaceae bacterium | reverse complement strand
TCACTGGAAAAACAATGGATTACAACCTGTACATCCCTGAAAACTATGATAAGGGAAAAAGCTACCCGCTGGTGTTGTTCATGGCCGATGCCAGTACCACCGGCAAAGGGGTAAAAGCACCACTTATGCAAGGGTACGGTGGCATCATATGGGCTGCTAATGAAAGCCAGGCAAAACATCCTTGTTTTGTGCTTGTCCCTGCGTTTGCCGGCCCTGGAGATGTCGTCAAGTATGCCAAAGCGTTTAGTTTTTATAAAGCTGCCTCCGATGCCGGCGATGGTACCGCCGCTGCCGGATCGGTTCTCTGTATGAAAGAGGATTTGATGTTAGGCAAAGCTATGAGAAGGCCTTGCAATGCAGATGTTCGGCGTGGAACTCCTAGCCATGGTCCAAGACCGTTCGCACCTTGGTGGCCAGGTCGCTTTTTGAGTAAGGCTTCTGAAGAAAGTTGACGCCTTCAGCCAACACACCGTGAGGAGCAATTACATCAGCTGTATAACCTGAGGAAAACAGGCATTTCAAATCCGGGACCATCCGGATAAGCTTTTTCGAAAGATCTTGGCCGTTCATCTCAGGCATGATCACATCCGTAATGAGCAGTTGCAAATCACGACTGTGGATTTTAGCCAGGTGGAGAGCTTCTCCCGGCGTGGAGGAGGCAACTACCCTATACCCTAAATCCATGAGCATGACCTTGCTTGCGTTCAAAATCGCCACCTCATCCTCAACCAGCAGTACCATCTCCCCATGACCTTTTGGCGTTGCCGCAATTGACGCGTCCGGCAGATCCGTGACCTCCCCGATATGCCTGGGTAAATAAATTTTGAAGGTTGTCCCGGTATCGGGTTCACTGTAAACATTTATGAACCCGTCGTTTTGTTTTACTATTCCATAAACGATAGCCAACCCCAGACCTGCTCCTTTTCCGAGATCTTTTGTAGTGAAAAACGGTTCGAAGATGTTTTCAAGGGTCTCCTTGTCCATACCGCGGCCGTTGTCGCTCACCGCCAACATTATATAGTGCCCAAGGGCAACTTCGGGATGAACGGCACGGTAGGATTCGTCGAAAATCATTTTTTGGGTTTCGATTGTAATCCGGCCAACTCCGCCGATGGCGTCCCTTGCATTGACACAGAGATTGGCCAAAATTTGGTCAATCTGAGAAGGATCTATCTTGACCACCATCTTGTCTGAACCCGGACGCCAAACGAGATTAATATCCTCTCCGATCAATCGTTTGAGCATCTTCAATATGTTTGCTACAGTGTCATTCAAATCCAAAACTCTGGGAGCTATGGTTTGTTTGCGGGCAAAAGCCAGGAGTTGCCGAACCAGATCGGCGGAACGCGATACAGCGTCCTGGATTGTCTTAAGATCACCGTGGATTGGTTCAGAGGGAGGGCATCGCATCAAGGCCATTTCGGAATGGCCCATGATCACGCTGAGCATATTGTTGAAGTCATGGGCCACTCCTCCTGCAAGTCTGCCGATGGCTCCCATTTTCTGAGCCTCTTTGAGTTGAGCCTCCTGTAAGTATTCTTTTGTAATATCCCGGAAAACAAGGACTGCTCCTAGTACTTCGCCGGCATCATTTTTGATCGATGCGCAGGAGTCGGCTATCCGGTATTCAACCGAATTTCGCGAAATGAGCAAGGTGTCTTCCGCCAAGTCCGTGATCGCACCCGTTGAAAGAACCGCGGATACGGCATTGGCGCACTTCGTCTTGCTTGCTGCATTGACGATATTAAACACTTCTTCAAGAGGTTTGCCGAAAGCCTCGCCCTCCTTCCAACCGGTGAGCGCTTCAGCAATGGGGTTCATGCCTGAAATAAGTCCCTTGATGTCGGTCGTGATTACGGCATCACCGATGGAGTGAAGGGTGACCCGTAATTTTTCTTCACTGCGGGCGAGGTTATTTCTGCTTAAATGCAACCGTTTGATATTAAGGAAAAGGAAAATGATCAAGAGAAGGAAGAGGCAAAAAACTCCCAAGACAATAAAAACCAGCTCCCGGTAGGTTCGATAAAAGGAAAACGGACGATAGCGAATCTCGCTGCCTTGTGGTAACAACCGTTCGTCAATTGAGAAGCGGATGAGTTGCCGGTCATCAAACACATAGCGGTTTTGGCTTTCCGTTTCAACCGGAATATCTTGGACTTTGACCTTGCCGGCGAGGATGCGCAGGGCTTGTTTTGCAGCGTATTCTCCCTGGATCGTGCCGCTGTTGACTTTCCCCCCGACGATACCCAGACCGATATTGGCACTTGATGTACCGAAGACTGGAACCGGGGAGGCCTCGGCGATTTGGAGATATATGGCCTTGTTGTCGAAAGTGTTTCCGGCTTTGTCCAGATACCAAGCAGGAGCGATAACCGCGCTGGTTGCCGGGAGGCGGCGGAGTTTGGCAAGCATCTCAGCTGTAGTCAACTCCTCGCCGTTCAGGTAAGTGAAGATTGTCTCCGGAAAGTTTCGTGCTGCTGCAACCGCCATTTGTCTGGTCCCGATTCCGGTTGCAGTGCCGTCACTAACGACGACTATCTCTTTAACTTTTGGTAAACTATGCAAAATAAGAGCGATATTTGCCGGGATATCCAGAGATTCGATAAGACCTGTGAAGTATTTCCGATCAACCGAAAGCGCATCCTCGATATTGTTCACACCGCAGAAGACCACCGGAACGTTGGGGAAGAGTTGTTGATGATAGTGCTTCATGAAGCTCAACGCGTCATCATCGGACGTGATGATAATATCAGGGAGCAAATGCCGGAATTTCAAGTCGAGAGTTTGCACCATCAGCTCATCCAGCTTCTCATTGTGGTAACGTTTCCTATCCATATACTCGACATGGAAATCGACTTTGTCCAGCTTGGAATACATGGCGGACATGATGTTTTTGACGATGTCGTCAGTCCATCTGAATCCCTGGTTATAGGAGTTGAGAATTAAGACTTGGTACGTGTGATTCGACTTATCCGCACCGATAGCAGGCGAAGGGGATGATGCACCCAGGGTTGTGATGAGCAAAAGGGTTGTAAAAAGGACTCGTCTGAATATATTAAAAGAGCGGCTGTGGTGGGATATTGCTGTCATGAATAGCATGACCAACGCTTACTTTTTTTGAGCATTTTTCCAGTTACCAAGTCTGCTTCATATTTCCTGCCTAACAAGTTTGATTTATCGTAACTAAAATCT
>JBJKQT010000097.1:0-6283 GCA_046705065.1 Desulfocapsaceae bacterium | reverse complement strand
CTTTTGTTTGCATGCCCGGATCTCAAGCTCTCACGCCTGGATTCACCTTCGGCAAACACCGTTTTCAGGGAAGTCCCGGCAAGAAGCAAAAGACCCACATGATACATATATAAGCAGGTGATTGGATTTCTGTTAGAATGATCCTCCACAATCCTTGCCTGATTCTCCAGGAAATATAAAAATGACTTGTACAGGGATGCTATGTGACTAGAATATAGGAAAATCTAAAATTGGAGGAATGCCATGAATCCAAAAATAACAACCCCAGATCAAGACGACCGGAAACTGGCTGCCTCAGTTGAATCTCTGGTTGAAAAAATGGATCGCCGAACCCTGGCGAGAAGAGATAATCCAATTACGGCATACTCTGCTTTGTCGCTTTATCGACACGACAACCCCACAGAACTGATAAGTTACATGCAGGAACCCAGCATTTGCCTGATAGCCCAGGGGCACAAACGGGTGGTGCTTGGCGATGACGAATATTTTTATGACCAACGCCATTACCTGGTTACCTCCGTAGACTTACCGCTGGTTGCGCAGATTATTGAGGCAAGTCCGCAAAAGCCTTATCTGGGACTTACGTTGAAATTGGAAAAGAAACTCATAGCCCAGATGATGGTGGACAACGATATTTCGATCAACAGGGCAAGGCCTGCAAGTCGAGGTGTGGCTGTCAGCAAGATTACGCTGCCGATGGTTCAGGCCATTCTGCGCCTGATCGACCTGCTCGACCACCCTGAGGACATCCCCATCCTTGCTCCGCTTATTCAGAAGGAAATTCTGTACCGCGTTCTGACGGGTGAACAGGGTCAGCGTTTGCGGCAAATCGCAATGGTTGGAAGCCACAGTCACCAGATTGCCCGGGCAATTGACTGGCTGAAACACAATTACGATAAGGCGTTCAAAGTCGATGATCTGGCTACTTACACCGGTATGAGTACATCTAGTCTCCATTATCACTTTCGGGCTCTTACGGCTATGAGTCCGGTGCAGTTTCAGAAAAGGCTGCGGTTAAACGAAGCCAGGCAACGCATGCTCATGGAACAAAAAGATGCTACAACAGCGGCATTCGAGGTCGGCTACGAAAGCCCTTCCCAGTTCAGCCGAGAATACAGCCGGCTGTTCGGGGCACCACCGTCACGCGATATTAAGAAATTGATTGAGGACAACAGATGATAAAACGCTCATCTGATCTTCATCATCCTGATCGTTTGAAGATGGGGTTTAAATGGGAGTCAGGTAACATTTCTGTTGAGCTCATGCAGTGCTTGGTCGAGTACGAACTGCTTCAAATATAATGGAATATCGAACCGCTTGTCCCAGTTAACATCCTTCTGTTAACAACCGGCGATGGTTTGCCAGATTGAATCCAGTTGTAAGCTATCACAGCGGGTTATATAATATGGGCTATCATTTTGTTTAGTACAAAAATAATTCTCTACCTGAAGAGGACACCTTGAAAGAATGAAACTCAAAAAATCTCTTATTAACGCGGCAATTTTGTTGTCTTGCATAGCTGGATCAAGTTCGGCTTTTGCAAGGACTGAAATTCAAGTCGTTGTTCCAGTTGCTCCGATTGTTGTAGCACCTGTTCCTGCGACAGCACCTGTTGCGATTGTCTCCGTACCCTTTTTCTTCGGTGGCTTCTGGTGGTGGAATGACAGAGGTCATTGGTATAGATCGCATTCAAATCACGGTGCTTGGGGACATCCATATCGCGGCAGGGTCCCCGAAGGAGTAATCCGCTATCATCGAGAACATTTTGTCAATCATGGCAGGCATGGTGACAGACATTACGATGAGCACTATAACAATCATGGAGGTCATGGCCATCACTAACCCGCATTTCGAAGTCTTTGGCAATGGGCTATAGTAAACTATATTCATTGCCAAAAGACTGATGGAGATTGTTCCCGACAACGATAAAAATTACAGGACAAGGCCCTGCGACATAAATTCTGATTAATAACAATAAGGTATCCTCTCAAAATGCTCTCTAAGATACTCTTCTGTAGCGTGTGCCGAGCAGTATATCCCACAATGGCGTGGTAACGCCGAAATTTGTATCGATATGGTGATGATGGATGTGATGGTTGGCAGCCCAGTTTCGAGCAAAAACATTATGAAAACGGTGATGGTGGATGGTGAAATGACCAAGCCCATAGATTACGTAGCTTAGGCAAATAGTCCCTGTCAGCAGAAAAGCATACTTTGCGGGTATAAAAAGTAAAAACATGCCTGCGAGCACCAGCAATATCAAAGCGGGCAAGAAAAATGGTAAAGAATCGTAGTTTAATGGGTTCTCGTGATGCGCCCGATGCCCCTGTGCCATGATTTTCATAGAGCCATGAAACAGCCAGCGGTGAAATGAGTATTCAATAAAACTGAAAAGAAAAAGTCCAAGCAGTAAAATTAGAACAGATCCAATGGGATCAAGCTCGTTACTCCGCAAACCTGCAAAAATCAACACAGCGCCAAAGGGGATATCGACAGCGAATTCAGCCCAATAATTCAGAGGTGTCTTGGACAGCTTCAATATTACGTTCAATGAGGTATCGAACATTTGCATGATGTGTGATTAACAGGGGAAAAGATTTTCAGGGATGAAAAATGAAAGGAGCACCCTTTTATTACTACCACCCTCTCCACGATCAAGGCGGAGCGATTACTCTTAGAAATTTGTCAACCGTTCGAACAGGGTCGGTTTCAAAATGGATTGAGCTGCGACAATCGTTGTTTTTTGTGGATTCCTTCCTTCCAGAGTCACGGTGCCGAGGATATCACCTTTCTGGATCGGCAGTGTCATTTGCTTCAACTGGACATTCAAGTGAAGTTCTTTTTTAGGCCAGACGATGCTATCGATGGGTTGGCTAATTTGTAGCGGCAGGACGCGGCCCGGCCTGAAGGTCACTGTGCCGATTTGTTCATCCTTTTTCACAACATGCATCAGTTGCAAGGATTCTTTTGTTTTTTGCAGCACATCAACAGCGCCGTTGAGGGCATCCATGATGGGCTTTCTGCCTCCGACACCAAACAATGCTCCAATAATCAGTATGTTATTACCTCCGATATCATCATAGGATGCGAAAACAAAATTCCCCCCGACTCGAGGCATAGAGCCTGTTTTGATGCCTACAATGCCGCCCTTTCCGAGTACATAATTTACGTTGTACACGGTGCCGGCAACGGGGAGTTTTGCTTGGGGCATACGCACGATTTCTCTGAAGGCATCGATCTTCATCGCTTGTTGTGCTATCAGTAACTGATCATAGGCAGTGCTCTGTGTGGTCAGGTCGATACCGGCCGGATCGTTATAATGCGTGTTTTTCATGCCGAGCATCTGTGCAGTTTTGTTCATTTTATCGACAAAAGCGGCCACGCTGCCGCTGTCCCACTTCGCCAGTGCCGTTGCAATATTGTTTGCAGAAGGCAAAAGCAATGCTTCCAGCATTTGTCTCTCAGTGAGCTTTTCTCCCGCCAGGACCTTTGCCACGGATTGGCCGTCACTTTTATCTTGGGCATATGTCTTTTCATCCTCGATTGTCAACTCAAGGGTGGGGCCGTCCTGCAGGGCAGTCAGCGGGTGATCTGTCAAAATAAGATATGCGGTCATAATTTTTGCAACACTGGCGGTCGGTTTTGGAGACTGGTCATGGGTTTTATAGATCAGCTCCTTATCTGCAATGCATATCGCCCCCTGTGCATTAGAAGGCCAGTTGAGATCCAAGGTACCGGCAATCGACGGATTCGGATTGATGGTCAGCACGGTTTTCGGCTTTCCAAACGGCCGCGCAATCTGAACGACGCAAGCAATTATCATGATAAGCAAAATATAGAGCGGCCATTTCATCTTGTTTGGTTTCGTTCTCTTACTTGCTATTTTCATAAACACATTTCCGTTTAATTGATTGTTAAGCTTGGCCAGGCAAAATTTCAAGATATGACAGCATGTCGTGTGTTGCCCTCGGCTATTAATATCTATCGAGAATAATGAACAGATAGCGCAAAAGATCTGGCGGTCGCAGTCTTGCGAAATCTTCGCGTTAAGTATTGTGCGCAGTGTTTTGAAAAATACGCCGGATTGACCTAGTTTTCTGGTAGCTGTAAATTTTGACCAACTTTTGGCCTAACCGCAAGGTCGTTGACAAAAACCGCCCAACTTCACAATCTATCATCTAATATGATGAAATTATGTGTTATAAATTGCAGCGGTTTTTTCTGTTGTCAGTAGTTATCATCCCTTTGGGATCTGAGATCGGCTGCTCGCGCCGTCGCCTCCTGGCGGATGAGAATTCGTTTCCTCATACTGAGGTGAAAACAGCCTTAATGACGACTTGATCTGTAAATATCTATCGTAATTACTGCTCTAATTTGGCTGTCTCTGTAACCTTCTCAGGTTCTTCTTCCCGATCTGCCATCGCTTTTTTAAAATCACTAATCCCTTTTCCAAGCGCTTTACCCACCTCGGGAAGTTTCCCAGGTCCAAAAACAATCAAAATAATACCAAATATTACGATAAGATGTAATGGTTGAAAAAGTCCATCGAACATAATGACTCCATCAATTAAGATTTAATATATTGGGAATTCATGAAAATATGGCCTAATTGCAATTTTGTCTTGCTCATTGCAACAAACACTGACTGCTATGGAAATAACTACCACGATGCAGCGGCTGAGTAAAGAAGAGAAAATTTGTTCAGGGAATGTATCCAGTACCAAAGAATCCGTTTTTCGATCTCGGGGCATAGTTTGGAACCAGGCGGTAAATCGTTGCATGTTCAACCATAATACCACGTTCACAAAACATTTCCTGCAAATTGCGGTAGCCGAAAGCGTATTTGCAGTACCAGTGCACGGCCCGGAGAATGATCCCGCAGCCGAAATGAAGCCACTTAAAAGCTGAAAGGGTCGTTGTACACTTCAGCCGCTTCTCTTGCGTTGAGTATTCTCAGGGATTGTCACACTGGTATGAGATTTTTGCTACAGTGCCAGTCTCAACCTACTTTTCAGCACTGTTCAATAAAGAGTCTTTTCAGGCGCGACCCTTGACCATTGCCATCAACTTGGCACCGACAACGGAGCCGCTGAGCAGTTCCATAATGGCAAGAGAAAGCATCGCAACCAGGGTAAGGGGCACCGGTGTGACACCCACCAACGCGAGAATCCCGAGAACAATGGCGCCAAGTCCCACAAGCATTTGTGAGTCCGCCGAGGCATTCACCATCTCTGCTAGTATCCGTTGGATTCTGGAGTATGCCTGATGACTAATGCGCAGATCATTCAACCGGGCGCTGGCTCCGGCACTGAAGAAAAGTCCCGTGCCCAATACAATGGCGGCACAAGGAAGCAAAGCAGTTGGATTTATACCAAGAAGCGAGAGAATTCCCAGAACAAGGCCGGCCAGTCCGGCAATGATTTCTCCGCTGAGTCCACCACCGAATTCCAGACTATGGAGCTCGTTGCCGCCCACTTGCTGCATAATCTCTGAATATTTTGTGCCGGTGGCCAAACCCTTGATCAGCATTGATGCCCCAACCGCGATTGTGGCAACGGCAACCATCAGAGATGATGCTATTCCGGCCAGGCCTGCGATAGCTAAAACGGCCGCGCCGAGCCCGCCGGCGAATTCCACAAAAGAGCCTCCTGCCGGAGCCTCCAGAACGTCCTCTTTCAGATTGCTTTCCCTTCTATCATGGTGAGTCCTTCTATCCAGGATATTTATCCTCCTATCTTCCATTACCTGTTGAGCTTGTGTAGTCATTATATCCTCCTGCTGTTGAGTTGCTTCTCGCCCTGAATTGATGTGCACAGAGCGAGTCTTTTTGAGTATCGTTTTCTCTTCTACGTGCTTCTGTCGGATATTTTGGAAACAATATTGCAGGTTCTGTTGGGAAACGGACTTGCATATGAACAACCGTAGTGCAAGGAGAGGAACGTCTGAATGGGGGAGGGACGGGAGAGGGTTTGTATGGATTTTTCGCTCATTCCACCCGCTTTGCCTTTCACCAAGGTGTTCTGTTGTTTCGATTTTTCAAAAGCATCCGCCATCCTCTTCCTTTTATTCCCACTCCGCAGGAATACCTATCAATTAACAGATTCAAAAAGTCAGCCGTGTCGGCTGGGGATGGCAATGAGAAAATATTTATATACCTCTTTAAAAATAATCATTTTGATTGTGTCTGCCAGAAACCAGGGCACTCTTGAATCTCAGGGATTTCGTTGATGGTCGTTCGGATTTTGCCTTTGATGTTCCAAAAGGTGGATCAAAGTAATCACTT
>JBJKQT010000096.1:0-7612 GCA_046705065.1 Desulfocapsaceae bacterium | reverse complement strand
TAGGTCGCAAGCATCAGAAGAGCTATACGTGGCAGGCCGGCAACCACCGACACCGCGATATAACGGTCGATTGCGATGCCCATCAGATAAGGACCGATCAACCCGCTTACGGTGGAAATGACGATACAGGCGAAAACAAAAAAAAGACGCAAGGAATACGGACGAAGGTAATGCAAGAGTCTTGCAAGTGCATGACGGCTATCTTTTGCCTTTTCAATGGGGCCAACGGCTCCCGGGCGACGCGGTTGCATCGTCGTTCTGACGTCGCGTTTTCCAAGGGAAGTTGTTTGACCTATCATCGCCTCCCCTCCGTACCGGGAACGATCGTATAGTCGGCAAGGTCGTTGCCGCCTCCCAATTGGGAATCGTAAATTTCCTGATAGATCCTGCTGGTCCGCAAAAGATCCCTGTGCTTTCCTTCGGCCACAATCCTGCCCCTGTCGATTACGACAATCCGGTCAGCGGCAAGGACGGTGCTGATGCGCTGTGCAACCATCAACCGGGTTTGCTTGATTGTTTGCCGCTCCAATGCGCCGTGGATGAGGCTTTCAGTCTCTGCGTCCACCGAACTGGTACTGTCGTCCAGAATGAGAATCCGTGGTTTTGCGAGCAACGCCCGGGCAATGGCGATTCGCTGTTTCTGCCCACCGGACAAATTGACTCCCCGCTCTTCTACATGGGTATCATAGCCTTGCGGTAGACGGCAGATAAAATCATGGGCCTGGGCCGCCCTGGCTGCCTCGATTACGTCGTTCTCCGTGGCTTCAGGGACCCCATAGCGTATATTGTCCCGGACACTTCCGGAAAAGAGGACTGTCTCCTGGGGCACTACGGCCAGCCGGGAGAGCAAGACATCCTGACGCAATCGTCTGATATCGATGCCGTCCAGCAGGATACGGCCTGAGGTGACATCATAAAAACGCGGCACCAGGTTGACAAGCGTCGTTTTCCCCGAGCCGGTGGCCCCAAGGATGGCTACGGTTTCACCGGAGGCAATGTCCAGATTAATCCCGGATAGGGCCGGTTCCTCCCGCGATCCTCCGTAGTGAAATACAACATCCTCAAAAACGATGCTGCCGGAAGGTTCATCTCCCGGAGTCAAGACATCTTCCCTATCCGTTACCTCAGGTACCGTATCCAGCACCTGGTAGATCCGAGCGCTGGAGGCCATGCCTTGCGCCCAGACATTGGTCAACCTGCTCATCATCAAAAGCGGAGTCATGGTGGTAAGGAGATAGTTGGTAAACGCCACGATCTGGCCCACCGTAAGCCCTCCATGTATTTTCTGCATTCCGCCCGCCCAGATGACAATAACGATCCCGATGTTCACACAGATGGTCAACGCCGGGGACATGACGGCCAAAAACCTTGCAACTCGGGTCGAATGTGTTGTGAATTCCTCATTGGCTTTTCCAAATCGTCCGGTTTCAAAAGCCCCGCGAACAAAGGCCTTGACCAGTCGCACGCCGGCCACGTTCTCTTGCAATATGGTATTGAGACGATCAAATTTCTGCTGTACAAGCCGAAACAGCGGCTCCATTCTGAACATGAAAAACACGATGATCGCAAGGGTTACAACAAGTAGAGGCGCCAGTGTCAATGCGAGGCTCCGGCTGGTATTGACCATCAGAGCAAGGCTGCCGAGCATCAGAAGCGGTGCCCGGGTGCCGATACGCAAGGACATCTGTACAAGACGCTGTACAGCGCTGGTGTCGCTGGTCATACGCACCATCAACTGGCCGGTTTTCAAATTGTCGAGGTTGCCGAAAGAAAGACTCTGTATTTTGACAAAAATCGCCTCCCGAAGATCACGTGCCATCCCTTCACCCACCCTGACGGAGAGAATATTATTGCCGACTGCGATACACATGCTCAAAAGGGAGATCCCGAGCATCTCCAGGCCGGTCTTTAGAACCAGAGCCTGGTCGTGCCCGTGGATGCCTTGATCGATAATCCGCTGAATAAGACGCGGAATGGCAAGATCCAAGACGACCAGGGTCGCAAGCAGCGCCAACGCCAAAAAGGCTTTGGTCCGATACGGTCGAAGAAATGAATCGAGCCTGAAAATATACTGCATGGCATTCCTGTTAAAATGATCAACGTCCATCCAACGGCCACATATGCCTACGGACACAACACAACGTGACAATTATAGGCTGACTTCCGTAAATGTAAAGAACAGGAACCTGCATAGAGTGCGTCCCAAACCGGAGTACTTTTTGGAAGCGGATCCGCCCACCGACAGCCTGCATGTTCTTATCAGCCCTTTCCTAAAAAATATGATTCGGCGACTCAAGCCCTCTGGCACTTTTTTTTCCGATCGGTTAGGATACCCTCGATTCCTCGTTTGCAGATCAACCCCTTTCTTTGATTTACTTGCCGTTATGTTTCGTTTCAGAACTTATTTTTCTAGACCCGCAATCCTTGTTCTTGTTCTCGTTCTTGTTCTGCTCACACACGTTCGTCCTGTTAGAGCCGAGCACTACGACATAGCCTATTACTGGGACAAAAATCTGGAAAATGTCCTTGATTACAAAGAAAAACTCGAAAATGTTTTTCCCCCTGAGATCAGCAGGAAACTAATAATCGTCGGTCGAGGCGATGAATACGGTGTCATTTACGATCAAAACGGATCGGCTCTTCGTTCCGCTCAGATTTTCGTCCGGCACAATATCTTACTGCATGAGGCAGGTCTTCACGACTGCTATGCCCTTAAAGACAAGGGATATTATCGGCTGTACAACATCAGCTATGGGGTCGGCCCTCACCTCGAGGCATTGGAAAAAAGGTATGCCAAGGTCTATAGCGTGCTGGGAAAAGAGGTCGGGAGAGACCTCTTTATCGAACAGCTGGACAAGGACTCGTTTGCACTACTTTATCTCCGTCGCGGCGATATCCGTTCCACCTATAAACTCGCCAAAGAGCATGCCCGCCTCTTGCGTAGAATCCACATTAAAACTACCGTAATACCAGAGAATAACGACACAATCGTTTATGGAGAATCCAACCTTTTGGATACCGGTGACTCACATGTCGCAGATAATAACCAGGCGGATAATCAGTCGACAGAAACCAGTGCACCAGACCACAATCCGTCGGGAGTGTCCAAAGTTGCCGCGGGAAATGGCCCGGCAAAGTCGAACGCGCAACCAAAGGAAGAAGCTAAAAATCCCAAGTCAATAGATGTAACCATCCCTGCAATTCAACCGTCTGCAACTGAGAGAAAAAAGTATGTCATCCGTGGCCGAAAGGTTGAATCGCCTCTCGTCGACATCAAACAACAAGCGGAATTTGACCAAAACATTCAGAATTTTATCGACAAGCAAAGGCAAAAAGGCAGGCTGGCAAATGATGAAATCACGGGTTGGATGGTCTATGATCTGATCCATGATAAGACGCTTGCCAATATTAATGCCGACCGAGTCTTCCAGGCAGCAAGCATGATAAAACCTTTCATCGCCCTGGCCTTTTTTCACGAGGCCCAACAAGGGAAACTGAAATACACAAGAAAAAGCAAAAGGATCATGGAGGCAATGATCCAGCGGAGTAGCAACACCGCGGCCAATTGGGTCATGCGCAGGGTTGGAGGGCCGGCAGAATGTGAGCGCATTTTAAAAGCCGCCTATGGCCATATTTTCAAACAAACGGAAATCAGAGAATATATCCCAGCCAACGGCCGCACCTACAAAAATACCGCTATTCCTGCGGACTATATCCGTTTCCTGCATGAACTCTGGAAAAAGAGACTCCCGTATTATTCCGAATTACGCCGTCTTATGGCTCTGCCAGGCCGAGACCGCCTCTATGACGGAACCCCCATCCCTCATGGTACCTTGGTCTATGACAAGACGGGCACAACTGCCCACCTTTGCGGCGATATGGGAATTCTCGTTCCCCGTGACAAACACGGCAGGCAGTATCCTTATGCCGTGGTGGGCATCATCGAGCGTCAGTCACGAGCATCGGATTACGGAACCTGGATGATCAGCCGGGGCAACATAATTCGCCAAGTCTCGACTCTGGTTTACCAAGAGATGAAAAAGCAGCACAACCTGCATTGAGAGCCGATCGCCGCTTTCTTCTGAATCGATGATAGCGAGGGACACTTCTATCAAATCAATCATCCTTGATTTCCCGTTCCGGAATTCCGGAACGGGATGTAACTTACTCTAATTTCTGCAACAACGCTTCAGCCTCTTCTCGTTTTGCAAAAGCGCCTTTTTCCGACAGCGCCTTTCGTAACATTTCAACAGCCTTATAAAATTCCCCTTTGGCCTGATGGATTTTTGCCAGATGATAATAAAACTCAGGTTCGTCGGCTTTGATACCAACGGCGAGATTTATTTCTTCAAGTGCTTTGTCATAATCTGCACGTTTATAATAAACCCATCCAAGAGTATCGAGGGCGTACGGACTCCCTGATTGCATCTGGCAGGCCATCACAGCATAACGAAACGCCTCGTCAAGATCTCCACCTTTCTCTTCGACAATAAGCCAGGCCAGGTTATTCGCCGCCTGCCCATAAGATGGCCTGATATCCAAGACAGCTTTATAGAGTCTCTTAGCCTCTGCCTGGTCGCCTTTTTTTATTAAAAGATCAGCCAGATTCATATAGGCCGGCACGGCATCGGGCTTTACCTTCAATAAGCCGCGATATTCTGCAATTGCTTTATCATCCTGGCCGGTTAAAGAATACACGGAGGCTAAAGCCATGAGGACGTCAGCATTCTCTGGAGCAAGCTGTTGGGCATGTAGAAGCTGCTTGATGGCCTCATCATTTTTTTTGTCCCGAACAAGTAACTTACTGAGAAGCACATAATGCTCTGGGTTATTGGGAGCGATTTCAAGTTGGCGTGTAACCCATTTATATGCTCCTTTTAGGTCATTATTTTCAAGCGACATATCGACAAGCGACCCTAAAGCAGGGGAATACCCAGGATCGATGCTGAGAATCTTAATAAATATTTCCTTTGCTTCCCTGGCATTCTTTTTTTTCAAATAGGCAAGCCCCATATAATGCATAATATCAAGATCTTTTGGGTAGAGCTTAGAAAGAATAGCAAATTTTTCGATGGCCTTATCGACATCATTTTGTGCCAGGTAGCTTACCCCGATAAGTATTCCTGCTTCTTTGTCGCCGTGGCTCAAAAGTAGTGCTTTCTCAGCTTCGCTGCGCGCCTGCTCTGGAGATTGGTCTTGAAGATAAAATTTTGCCTGCAGTAGATGGGCCTCGGGCTGCTCCGGATTAAATTGAAGGGCCTGAGCCAACGCATGACGCGAAAGCTCCTTTTCCCCTTTGTTAATGAGGGCAACAGCTTTTAATAAATAAGCCTCGCCCCATTTCGGTTCATTGGCGATAAGCTCATTGGCAATGGTCAGCGCCTCGTCGTATTGATGTTTCTCCAAGAGTATTTTGGCCTCCACGAGTTTTGCCTTTTCGTGTTTGGGATTTTTGGCAAAGATCGTATCCAATTCCCTTTGGGATTCTTCTATTTTGCCCGCTGAAAGATAAAGGTCTGCCAGCGACGCTTCTATATCCAATGGTGCATCAGCTGTTGACACGGCATTTTTCAATAGCAATTCTGCCTTATCATATCTCCCGGTTTGGCGATAAAAACTACTGAGCAATATGTAAAGGGTGGAACTCTTCGGCTGTTTTTGGATACCTTCCCTGAGGGTTTGTTCTATCTTGTCGAATTTCCCTGTTTGCAGATACAGAATTGTAAGCCCCTTGTAAACCTCTGAATAATCAGGAAATAGCCGTTTCATTTCGAGAAACTGCTTGTTCGCCAGTTCATATTGTCGGCTCTGCAGATAATAATTAGCAAGCCTCAAGTGTGTTTCCTTGTCTTGAGGATTTAATTTGAGTGAATACAAGAGGTCATCGACCGCCTTTTTCTCCTCTTTCTTGGCAAGATAAACTCCAGCCCGTATGCGATAGAGATTTGCGGCATCAGGCCTTTCACGAATAACTTTATTAATAAGGTATTCGGCTTCATCAATCTGTTTTTTTGCGAGAGCTATGGTTGCTTTGATCGTGAGTGCTTCTGGATTATCGACATTTTGTTTCAATACCCGCATGACGTATTTCTCACTGTCGTCGTATTGCCGCGCCAACAAAAGCATGCCTGCCATTTTGAGATTAGCATCGTCATTGCCAGGGTTAAGTGATGTGGCTCGAAACATTTCCTTCATAGCCTGCAGGCCGTTATGTTTCTTCATGTAGGCAAGTGATAACTGGTAATGAGCCTCAGCAAACTTGGGATCCTCTTTTATTGCATTTTGAAACTCGATAACAGCTGATCCAATGTCGCCAGTCCGCATGTATTGGAGACCTTTATCATAATTAGATTTGGCAACAGTCGGTCCCTGTTTTTTATCACAGGCAGCCGCTATACAACAAATGACGACAATTAAGAGAAGAGAAACTAATTTATACATGTTCACTACCCCTAGATCTCTTTGAAGAGAGAAGAATACCGGCCAAAACGAATTATCCGGTTACATTACTTAATACTTGAGAATCTTGCAAAAAAGTTTGAAGATTTCAGTTGTAAAATGCAGCCGGCTCAGTAAGAAAAAGTGCTATTTCATGGCACTTAACCTCTCATTGTCAAAACAAAAAAAAAGTCGGAAGCAATAACCCTCGCATCCGACCTTTTCCATATGAAAAACCTTATCTATCAGCTCTTTTTCTTGCGCATTCCAACTCCTGCAAGCCCGATCAAGCCGGTCCCAAACAACAGCATGGTGGCCGGCTCTGGGACCGGGTCAGGAGAATTGTTATAGGTTATACTGAAAGTCACACCATCATTGTAGAAATGACAATCAGGGTCAAAACCAAGACCAATGACGCCATCCTTGGCATAGTCATTGAGGACAGCAAGATCATCAGCAGTAAAATAATATGTTATATCGCCAAGCTTGGTTGTAGTATGCAATCCGTTGCTGTCATAATATCTGTATTTCTCATAACCAGAACTATTATGACGACCGGTATCTTCAGGGATAGAACTGGGACCTAGGTTCGGTTGATAACTTGCTTGATAATCTGCCAATTCCCTTCCACTGCTAAAGGCATTACTCGCGTTTTGGTTGTCAGTTCCTATTGCTAAACCAGGTGAAGCAGTGTCAAGCAGCTGAACATAGAGATGATAATTTTCAACCGTCCAATCATAAATATTACTGAAGGTTATGGATGCGGCGGTAATCGACACATCATTGGTGTTAACGCCAAGATCAATTCCCCATGTGTAATATTTGTAATGATCCAAGTCATATAGATCACTCGGCGTGGGCTGGTAAGTCTGTATCGCGGCATGCGCAAGACCGCTTAACCCAAAACATAAAAAAATGCCTGCAGCTAAAATGATTCTTTTCATTGTATACCCCCCGGTATAAACAATAATTATTGTGTCTAATAAAAAATTCATAATTTCATTTGCAAGAAAAAGTCCATTGCGGACGGCAAAATCGAATTAACTGTGATAAAAGTATTATTACAGTTGGTTATGCAAGACAGTACACGCTCGTCTAATATCGTTCAATTCATCATTTTCCACAATGTCGAATTGTCTGTTCGTAAAATCGGAAAATTTTCCTAAATCGTTTA
>JBJKQT010000095.1:0-35891 GCA_046705065.1 Desulfocapsaceae bacterium | reverse complement strand
AACCTGATCTATCGCGGTACCGGTAAGATGGCGTTTAGTTTTTTCGACCGCAAGAAGGGAAACAGCATCCGGATCCTCTTCAAAAAACCCATGCGGCGCGGCGAAGAGGTGGACAGAGCCAAGATGCAACAGGAAATCCTCACGGAACCCGACGAAAAGCTTTTTGCCTTCAGCACCCCGTCTTTCTCCCCGCCCGAGTCGGCAAGGCTTTTTATAAGCGAGACCTGCGAACTCTGCGGCGAGGCGGCGCCGGAACATAAGATTAGGCTGCACGATGGCAAAAAGGTCTGTCTCGACTGTTTCCCCGATTACACCAGGGGGTGGTGATTGGAGGTTCTGGTATGGCGCGAAAAGTAATTTCCATTGTCTGTTTCACCCTCCTTTTTGGCGTGCAAATCCTTCCCGCAGCAGGTGCAGCGGCCACGATTGCGGTGACAGACATGGCCGGCAGAACGCTCAAAGTTCCCGCAGAGATCAAAAAGGTCGTCCCGTTGGGAGCGGCCACCCGGTACATGGTGTATCTCAAAAGTCTTGATCTGGTGGCGGGCATGGAGGCCATCGAGACAAAATGGACCACGGCCGGCCGGCCCTATGGTCTCGTCACTTTTGCAAGGGCCAAGGAGTTGCCTGTGATAGGTGAAGGAGGGCCGGGCCGGTTGCCTGATTTCGAGAAGATCATCACCGTCTGGCCCGATGTGATCCTGGCCATGGGCATGGATCCGTCGCAGGTTGAAACCATACAAGAGAAGACAGGGATACCCGTCTTCGTGCTTAGTTGCGGTATACCCGGAGCCATTGATATGGCGACCGTCAAAGAGGCACTTCGAACCTTGGGGCATCTTTTGAAGCGGGATGACAGGGCCGAACGTTTGATCGGATACATCACTGCCCAGGAAAAAGACCTGACCAAACGGGCTGCAACCAGAGCGGGTAAATCCAGGCCCCGCTCCTTTGTCGGCGCCGTCTCGTACATGGGCGTACAGCCGATCACCAGCACCGAATCGCATTTCATGCCGCTGGCCTGGGCCGGAGGGAGCAATGTCGCTGACGAGATAGGTCAGGCCGGCCACTTTTTCATCGATCCGGAAAAGCTTCTGGTCTGGAATCCTGAGAACATCTTTATCGACGCTGGGGGCTTGGAAAAAGTGGCTGACGGATACCGTAAGGATCCCGCCTTTTTCCGTCGGCTCAAAGCGGTAAAGGACGGCCATGTTTTTCTGATCATGCCGTACAACAACTATCATACCAATATCGAGATCGCCCTGGCGGATGCCTGGTTTATCGGCAAATCACTTTATCCGAGCCGTTTTAAAGATATCGACCCGGCTGTCAAGGCTGATGAAATCTTCTCGTTTTTCCTGGGCATCCCTGCCTATGACAAACTCAAAAAGGAGTACCATGGGTTTGGACGCGTTCGATTCGACAGCAATGGACTTACCATCTACTGACCAGAGCATCACCTCAGGCTACCTTCGCCTGTTGCGGCGCAAGAACGGCATCGGCCTGTTGCTTTTCGGACTGCTCGTGGTTGCGACCCTTCTGTCCATCCGTACCGGTTCGCTTGCCACAAGCGACGTCGAGGTGCTCAAAAGCTTGCTCTCACTGTCCCGGGAGGGCCGGATCGGGCACGTGATCTGGAACATCCGTCTGCCCAGGACCATCGCCGCCCTGCTGGCGGGAGCGGGGCTCGGCATGGCCGGAGCGGTTATGCAGAACATTTTAAGAAATCCCCTTGCCTCACCTTTTACCATCGGCGTTTCTCAGGGAGCGGCCTTCGGGGCAGCCTTTGCCATCATCGTCCTCGGCGCGGGACAGACCCAGCTTGCGGGAACGGATATGGTGACCATTTCCTCTCCGCACCTGGTGGTGGCCAGTGCCTTTATCGGCTCACTGCTGACCGTGGTCTTCATCCTGGTCCTCTCATCTTTAAAGGATATCGCCCCGGAGGCGGTCATCCTGGCAGGTGTTGCCCTGAGCGCTTTTTTCGGGGCCGGGACCATGCTTCTGCAGTACTTCGGCGACAATGTCCAGGTGGCGGCCACCGTCTTCTGGACATTCGGTGATCTGGGCAAGGCAGGCTGGGCGGAAAACGGCATGATCCTGCTTGCCGTTATGCCGGCGGCCCTTTTTTTCATTGCGGACCGATGGAACTACAATGCCCTTCGCTGGGGGGATGACGTGGCGCGCAGCCTGGGCGTGCGGGTCCGGCGTTTAAGGGTGACGGCAATGATTCTCGCAGCATTAACCGTTGCCGTCAGTACGTCCTTTTTAGGGATTATCGGCTTTGTCGGGTTGATGGCTCCACACTTGATGCGTTTTGCAGTCGGTGACGACTACCGCTTTCTTATCCCGACCTCCGCCGTATGCGGAGCCCTGCTGCTGCTTGTCTCCGATCTCGTCGCCCGCACGGTCATCGCTCCGGTGATCCTGCCGGTCGGGATCGTCACCTCCTTTGCCGGGGCTCCTCTCTTTTTGTATCTGCTGGCCAGGAAAAAGAGGATATGACCCATGCTCCAGATCAAAAATCTTACTTTCGGCTACGGCAACCGGCTGATCCTTCAAGACCTCAGCCTTACGATGGAAGCAGGCCGTTTTATCGCCATCTTAGGCGTCAACGGATCGGGAAAATCAACCCTGTTGAAGAATCTCAACGGCATCCTGAAGCCGAAATACGGAACCGTGCTGGTGGACGGCAAGGAACTTGCCCGCATGAGCGGCAACGAAGTGGCTCGCCATATCGGCTATATGCCGCAGAAGTCGGCACCGTCCTCCTGCACGGTTTTCGACGCCGTCCTTTTAGGACGCAAGCCCCATATCAGCTGGAATGTCCGGGACAAGGACCTCGAGATTGTCAACGACAGCCTGCAACGTCTCGGGCTTCTCGACTATGCCCTGCGCAGGACCACGGAACTTTCGGGCGGTGAGCTGCAAAAGGTGATCATTGCAAGAGCCCTGGCTCAGGAACCGAAGGTTTTGCTGCTCGACGAGCCCATCAGCCACCTGGATATTAAAAACCAGATGGATTCCCTTTCTCTGCTTAAAAAAATCTCAGCAGAACTTGACCTGACGGCGGTGATCGTCATCCACGACTTAAGCCTGGCGTTGCGGTTTGCCGACCGATTCATCCTACTTAAGGAAGGAGCTCTTTATGCGGCTGGCGACCACCGAATAATCACCCAGGAAAACATCCGGCAGGTGTTCCATATCGATGCCGAGATCCATCACATCAGCGGGATCCCGATCGTTGTTCCCACATATGCCAGCTGAGTTGAAATGATTATTTAGAGAACCAGACCACTTGAAAGGAGGAAATTACAACCGAACAAGACCTGCTACGATGAGAATGAATCCTTCCATGAACTTGAGGAAAAGATCGCCGGCAATCAAGCTCTACTCGAGGACATTTTTCAAAAGAATACACAAGGATGCTCACAATTCGGCATCCAGTAAGAGAGATAAATCCGGGGACCCCGAAGTAGAGATAATCACCCGTTGTTACCTGAACCACAATTCTTAAAGACAAGATAAGTAATACGAATTATATTTTCATACTACTTTTTACGGTTGACAACAGCCGAGCCGCGCTGTATCAATAACACATATTCGAGAATCGTAACAACAGCCTTTCCAAAAAGGATATGAAAACTTCGATACTTGAATCAGCACCCGCTTTTGTCTGCCAAAAAACTCCCACCAGGGCTGCTCGATGGGTGTCGAGCAGCCTGCATTTTTCAGCTCGCAGAATTTTTTCGCCGCTACATCCCTAGTTTTCATCCGAAACTAGGGATTTGGTTCAAGATCGAGGCGTGCACAAATTTTTACCGCAGGCATATAAATGATATTCCGAGGATAAAATTTTCTCACGCAACGCTGAAGTTGGGCGCAAAGGCAATTTTTCAAGGTGGCCTACAAGTAACGACTATTCCGTATCCGAGGTGGTCAAACAAGGTGAAGTGGTGGCATCTGCAAAAATCCGCCGGTCTTTTTTGGTTAAAAGACATAACCGATTTCGGCAGCAAGACAGATTCTATCATTTTTCAGGTTGCCGTCGCTGTCCGCAAAGCCGTCAACTGCGTGGACGTATCCGAGGTCGGCCCGCACAAAGGCATGGGTATGAAACCGGTAGGTAGGGCTTATGGTAACGGCGTAAATCTCATGGGCATTCTCGTTATCGAGGTAAAAAGCGCTTTTTCCCTGATCGATGTATTCCAGCCGAACAGGAAGAGAAAAATCACCAAAATGGGGGACGATGTAAAAGGCCCCCCCGATGGAGGAATCATCTTCATGCAGGTCCGCCAAAGCGTCATCCCAATGCCAGTAATCAACGTTGAGGCCCAAATCGACAGGTCCGACGGTCCGTTCGATCACGGCACCCGTTAAATTCCTTTGACTTTCAAGATGGTAATGGTAGATGCTGATCGAGGTATCCATAACCGTTCCGGAGACTCCGGCTTCCCAGGATTCGTTTGGAGTGTTTCCGTCAGCCACGTATTCATCGTCGGCAAGCCGGTCTTTATAATAGCCTCCAAGAAAGGTTATGCCGTTGAACTCATATCCTATTTGTACTCCATACGCATTATATGGCTGCTGAGAGGCGAGAGCGCCGAGAAAGGTATTCTTGTTGTTATATGTATACGAATTTTCATAGCCTGTATTGGGCTGCAAAAGACCCACCTTGGCAGTGAGCCCGGGCAAAGGACTCACGTTGAGAGAGGCATATTCCACATCGATTGAATTTGTGGTCTCCGGCGAACTAAGAATCGATGGAGTCGACGTCTCGCCGATGGCGGCTGTGAAACCTATCGGCGATTTTTTATCTTTTGTTGAGACCTCCAAGAGCAAGTTGGACAGCATCCATTCATTGTCCGAGTTGTCTTGACCGGCATGAGAGGTATAGAAATAGCCGGCACTGATGCCGCCGGTGAAATCCAAACCGGACAGGACTGACGGCAACGACGTGTCGCCGGTTGGAGACGAATTCTCCCCCCATACGACAGAGGGTGCCAAAAATGCAAGGCAGATAGCGAATCTAAACAATAACTTCCTGGTAAACATAATTATCTCTCCCCGTTACATTATTGTTGAATGAATAACCAACAAAACCAAATAATACATATTTTGTTTATGTAACACTATTGCAATGCAAGAGCAACCCTTTAAGCGATATCTTCCGGGAAATTCAGCCAAAAGCGCTTATCATACCATTATCCTGAACCTCTCCGGCAGCTAAAGAGAAGAGATATTATCGCGTCGGTTTTACCTCGCCGATATCCATTCTGCTTCACCCTTGAAGACCATTCCGAAGGAGGAGCTCCCTTAAAGAGCCCCTCAACTTCATTTATTTCAAGGTGATTCCAAAATCCTCTGCTGTTTGGGCTAAATGATCGACAAAGACATCGGCAAAGCCGTCTTCCTCTCCCATTCCTTGCATAACCGTCGTCACACGAAACCCGTTTCTGGTCAAAACGGATTTCATGCTGTCTGGCCCGTCGCCCGCCATATCGTTATGGGCATGGTCGCCGGCAACATCCATGAAGGGTTTGAGCAGGACTTTTTCGACCTTGTCCTTTTTCATCTGCTGCATGACGGTTTCGAGCCCGGGAAATCCCTCCACCGTTGCAATATAGGTCCTGGTCTCGGGGTAGAGGGAATGCATCACGTTGACAAGCTCGAGATAGCTGCCGCTGGACGGAAAGTATTCATTGCCGTGCCCCATATACAAAAGGGCGGCGCCTTTTTCCTCGGCTTTTTTCACATCACCGGCCAATGCCTTGGCCACCTCCTTGATATCGTCGATGTAGGGATGTTTGGGACCCATGGTACCCAAGGCGGGGCGTCCAAGAACAAGCCTGGCAAACGGTTGATTTTTTGCCTTAATGGTATGAATCGAATTGAGTCCATCGATGTAGGATGAAAGGTCAAGATATTCTTCGCCCAGGGTAATAAGCGTCGGTTGAACCAAAATGGTGGAATATCCCTCATCCTGTAGGTCGGCAATGGTTGCCAACGGTCCTTTTGCTGAATATATATCTTGGGGGACCAATGGATTTGCCTTTTTGAATGCCTCGTCGTGCTGCCGTTTATGCCAGATTCTGCGAATCATGTTCGATGTGAAGGCAATACGGATTTGCGTTTCAGGAAATCTCTTTTGCATCCGATCCCGTATATGGAGGAGTCCGGGCAAAGCATTGGGAACGGCTGTACCGAACGTGGCCAGGACGATGGCGTCGCCGGCGTGTCTGGGCTTTTCATGGCTAAAGCCCGGTGAGGCTGCGAAAAGAAAACAGAATAGGCAAAGAAATGTACATCCGATACTGTGCTTCATGGTCAAGCTCCTTATTCGGGTCCGGGACAAAAAAAATCCCGAACCAATATTCAAATTGATCCGGGATTTCCCAAACTATCCGAAATCTTCACCACAGCATCCGTCCTCGACGCCATAATGCTTACCACTCAGGCAGGTCTTCTGACTCCCGGATCAACCTCACCTCGCGCCTTCCCATCAAGCCGACAGTGGCATTGTGCGAAGCTCGTCACCGGTTACAGCGGCGGGCCCGTCTTCGATTCTCACGAAGTTCCCTTTTAACTTGAAGATATCTTTTTTGTATCTTCAAATACCTGAGCAATCCATATCTTCATCTAGCACTTCACTCCGACCATGTCAATGGAGATTGCATATCTGTTTTCACACTTGCTTGCGGGATCCGCCGGTAATAAGCAGGGTGAACAGCCAGACTACTATTCCAACAAGAAGGATTCCCACTAGGGCGGAAAGAATATAGCCGGCATTGGTGTTTCCCAAAGCCGGCAGGTCATAGTCAGCCAGCGGTGCACCCCAAAGACTTGAGAGTTTCGCAAGACCGGCCGGAATGGATTTCAGGCCCAGCTTGGTCAGTTCCTCAACTCCCCATTCACCCCAAGCCGTTCCGGGGGCCAAAAGACCAAGCGGTGAAGCAACAACCAAAACACCCAGACCGACCCATAACCATCTGAGTTTCTGCATCGTTACCTCGGCACCGGGAAGACCTGACTTTCCGGCCGCCTCAAGAACCTGTACATTGAATCGCTGCAGATAAAAGACGATCAAGGCGGTTGCTCCGCCTTCGATAACGGAGGCCACCAGCATATGTGGGATCAACATGGCAGGAAGGGCCACGGACAGAGGATAAGGCGCATAGAGAGGCGATCCGTCTGCTGCATGAAAGAGAAGCGGTTGGATACCGAATTCAATGGCCGCAAAAAACGCTCCGGTGGTAAGCCCCAACCAACCTCCGATGGCGGCGCCGATGGGCCGTCGCACGGACGTCATCTCCGTTCCCTTGGAGACAGCCTGATACACCGCAGAGGCCACATAGGACCCAACCACCGCCATATTGAAGCAATTGGCGCCGATGCAGAGGATCCCCCCGTCCCCGAAGAAAAGAGCCTGAATGATCAAGGCGATGGAAATGGCGATAACGGCGACTTCAGGTCCCAGAACAATGGCGGCCAGGGCGGCTCCTACCGCATGGCCCGTCGTCCCTCCGGGAAGCGGGACATTGAACATCATGGTAACGAAAGAAAAGGCAGCCATCAGGGCAATCAACGGAACGCTGCGGGCATTCATCGTCCTGCGGATTTTCCTGATCCCGATAAACCAGAACGGAAGAACCACAAGAAACATCACCAAACTGGTTGACGGACTGAGGTATCCGTCCGGGATATGCATGGCCGAAGTAAACAGCCAAACCAAAAGGGCTAAATAATACGTCCCCAATATCCTGAGGTTTGTCTTTTTCTCCTGAGCAATCATGACGTTCTCCTTTAACTATGTTGTTCTTTCTGATATTGAGGAAGAAAAGCTACATTCGGTATTATGGTTTCAGGAAACGTGTTCAGGCTATCGCATTTCGGAAGTTTCGTCAACAGGATTTATTATGATTACATTTTTCGTGTTACTTGCTTCTTGAGCAGCCCCTTGATTTTGAGGTTCCAACTCACATCGTTATTCTTTTTTGCTGATTAGCTGAAAAATTGAGAATACAGATTGGCATTGACATGGCAGGAGAAACCATTTAACCATTGGTCGCCGAACACTTGGAAATTTAAGGGGTGTTTTTTTGTGCCGGCACCGAACATCCCACCCTAACACCAAAAGAAAAAATGTGATAGAAGTCAACCGCTTGTGCAAAAAATTCGGCGACCGTGAAGCCTTGGCCGGAGTGTCGTTTACCGTTGAATCCGGCACCGTCTTCGGCTATCTCGGCCCCAATGGAGCCGGCAAGACCACCACCATTCGGATCCTGACGGGACTGACCCGACGCGACGAGGGAACGGTGCTGTTAAACGGCTACGATATAGAACGCGAACCCATAAAATGTAAAGCCCAATTCGGTCTGGTGCCGCAACATACCAACCTGGATGCCGAACTGACGGTTGAGGAAAACCTCACCATTCACGGTAAGTTGCACCATATGAGTCGTACCGAGATTGCTGATCGAACCGCCGAGATACTTGACTATATCGAGATGGAGGACAGAAGAAAGGTCCTCGTCAAGACACTCTCCGGAGGGATGAAAAGAAGGCTTCTTATCGGCAGGGCTCTGATGCACACTCCCAGCATTCTGTTCATGGACGAACCCACGGTCGGCCTCGACCCGGCAATCAGGCGTCGAATCTGGGGATTTATTAAAAAAATTCAGAATGACGGAACCACCATATTTCTGACCACCCATTACATAGAAGAGGCGGAATTCCTGGCCGATAGAGTAGCATTTCTCGATAAAGGAAGGATCGTTGCCGAAAACACACCGTCCATGTTGATGGCGGATATCGGTGAATGGGCGGTGGACTTTCTTGGTGACAACCGGCTGCAAACCGTCTATTTCAAATCCCGGGATGCCGCCCGGGATTATGTCCTGGAGCAGACCTCAAGCTGTACGGTGCGACGCGTAAATCTTGAAGACGCCTTTATCTCCATGACCGGGAGGAAGATATCATGATCAGAGGCTGGAGCGCCGTCTACCTCCGGGAACTCATTATTCTGAAGCGTCGTTTGGTCAAGCTGATCCCAGCCTGGTCCGTATCTCCTCTTCTTTACCTTATCGCCTTCGGTTATGCGGTTGGCCGGCATGTCAATGTCGGCGGCCATACCTATTTGCAGTTCCTGCTGCCGGGTCTTGCGGCAATGGCCAGCATGACCCAGGCCTTCGCCATCGCCCAAGAAATCAATATAGCAAGGTTTTACTGGCACATTTTTGATGAGTTCCAGGCCGCGCCCATTGGAAATCCGGCCTACGTTCTGGGTGAAGTCTTGGCAGGGATGACCCGGGCGTTGATGGCAGGATGTGTGATTCTGCTACTAGGTGCGCTCTTCGGTGTGGTCCTGTCCTACAATCTTCGTTTTTGGGCAGCCTTTCTGCTCAACAGTTTTGTCTTCGCCTCTCTTGCTGTGGGACTCGCCATGCACGTCAAATCCCATGCCGACCAGGCCTTGTTGAACAATTTTATTATCACACCAATGGCCTTTCTGGGGGGAACATTCTTCCCTCTTTCCAAACTTCCGCTTTGGGGGCAACGTATTCTGGAGGTCTTGCCGTTGACCCATGCCTCCAAAGCAATCCGGGCGGCCGCCTTCATGGAGCCGTCCCATGCGTCCGATTATATCCTCCTTGCCGTCGTCGGTTGTGTCTGCTTTGTCTTTGCAATCGTTTCCGTCAACCAGGCAAAATCATAATAATCTGATTATCCCCGAAATTCAGTCCGGGATTTGCCCCCCTTCAATCACCCTCCATAATCGACCAAGAAATGGGGGTTAGTTGTAATCATAGGATAAAAGACTCCACACTCAGAAATTGTCCGGACGAATCGAGGGTGAAGAAGCTCCTCAAATTTGACGTCAATCATCCGGTTGTTATATTATGAAGAATGATAAAAAATTCCATCTTTAAATCTAACCGGCAGCGCAAAGACAAACGAGCAGGAACGACCCAATATGATTAGCCGCAAAGTACAGGCGGCAGAGTTAGCATTTGATTTAGAATTGAAACAAGGGATAAACGCATACAAGGGGGACAAAGATGAGCACAGGAAAACACAGCCACACGCACAGCCATAGCCATGAACATGAGCACGAACATGCACATACCCATAAACATGGCGACCAAGAACATAGCCATCAACACCATCACCGGCACTCACATGAACATTCGTTCGAGCACAATCATGAACATAACCACGCCGGTTCTCAATCAGCACATGACCACAAGCATGAGCCGGATGAAAAAAAGCTTCATACTCATGATCATGACGGCCACGACCAGGAAATCCATGATCATTCGCACTGAAACAGAGGAGGGAAGATACATCTGACACCTTTTTATCGTGTATACCACCTCCCCTTTCAGAACCTTCGAGCATGGTTGCCTCCTACCGATTCGGCACAAAGAACCTGACAGATGGACAGACGGTTTTCCGGCTGTGGGCGCCATCCGCCGGAAAGGTCGATCTTTTCATTGAGACATCGGGCATCTCGAGTCAATACCCTTTGGCCCCCGAAATGGGAGGCTGGTTCTCCGGCAAACTAAGGGTCTCGGGAACCCCTTGTTATTATTGGTTTCGTATCGATGACGGTCTCTTCGTGCCGGATCCGGCCTCCCGATTCCAGCCTCGCGACGTCCACGGCCCCAGCCTTTTTGTACCGCCGAAAAAAAACAGTCAACAGACAAATTGGCAAGGGCGGCCTTGGAGGGATACCGTTGTCTACGAACTGCATGTCGGCACATTTACTCCCCAGGGAACACTGTCGGCTGCAACGGCAAAACTTGATTACCTGGCGGACCTTGGCATCACTGCGGTTGAACTCATGCCGCTGGCCGATTTTCCGGGATTGAGAAACTGGGGATACGACGGAGTTCTTCCCTATGCCCCGGACAACAGCTATGGCACCATCGACGATTTGCGCCGCTTCATCGAGGCAGCTCATGCCCGCAACCTGATGGTCTTTCTGGATGTGGTCTATAACCATTTCGGCCCTGAGGGAAACTACCTCTACGTTTACGCCAAACCCTTCTTCACGGATCGTCATCAGACCCCATGGGGCAGTTCCATCGATTTCCAGGGAGTCAATTCGCAGACGGTACGACGGTTTTTCATTGAAAATGCTCTCTATTGGCTAACCGAGTTCGATTTTGACGGGCTGCGTTTCGATGCAGTCCATGCCATTTTCGACGACTCTAAGCCGCATATCCTGCAGGAGCTGGCGCAGGAGATTCTTGAAGGGCCCGGCCGCCAAAGACATATCCATCTCATGCTGGAAAACGACCACAACAACTCCCGTTATTTGCGCTGGCAGACGGAGTCAGGGAAAAAATGCTACACGGCCCAATGGAATGATGATGTCCATCATGCTCTCCATGTCTTGCTTACCGGAGAAAACGAAGGCTACTATATTGATTTCTTTGACAGGGCCATCGACCATTTGGGACGGTGTCTGACCGAAGGGTTTGCCTGGCAGGGAGAGCGCTCCAAATACCGTGGAAACAAACCGCGGGGAGAGCCCAGCTCCGATCTCATGCCGACACGTTTCATCTCTTTTTTACAGAACCACGATCAGATCGGCAACCGAGCGCTGGGTGAACGAATATCCCGGCTCACCCATCCCGAAGCGCTCAAAGCGGCCACCGCAGTCCTGCTGCTGGCTCCTTCCATCCCCCTTCTGTTCATGGGCCAAGAATGGGCGGCAACGAGCCCTTTTCTCTTTTTCTGCCACTTCGAACCCGAACTTGCCGCCCAGGTAACGAAAGGAAGACGCAGGGAATTTGCCGCTTTCAACTCATTCCGGACGCCTCGTCAAAGAACCCTCATTCCGGACCCGAACCGCGAGGAGACCTTCCTTCGATCCGCATTGCAATGGCAAGAGCTTGAAATGGAGGAACATCGGCAATGGTGGCTTTTTCATCGGAACCTCCTACGACTGCGGCAAGCGAAAATTGTCCCGCTTTTGGATCTCATTCGTAAAAAAACAGCGTTTTACTCCACTTTGGGGCAATTTAGTTTACAAGCGACATGGCCCATCATGGACGGAAGACGTCTTGAATTGGTACTGAACCTGGGGGATACAGCCCTTCAGGATATCCATCTCCCATCAGGAGAATGTATCCACGCCACAGGTAAAACCGCAGAAGGCGAATTCATCCTGCCGCCATTTTTCTGCGGGTGGTATCTGAGTATTACGGAGACTTAGCATTATGGAAAAACAGAGCGATCTCGATCTATTGGCCCAGGAAGCAGGAATAGAGACGGGATACCATGACTCAAAAGGAGTTTTCCATCAGATACCGGTTGAGACCCAAACAGCCTTACTGCAGGCAATGGACCTCCTGCCGCAGGACATGGATCCGAAATCCGCATTAACTGAACTGCGGGCGCAAAACCGCTCAGAGCTCCTCCCCCGAACTCTGGTCAGAAGTGAGGATGACATCGCACATATAATTCCCCTTTTATTAAACCAGGAGGAAATCGGCAAAGAGATCCAGTATTATCTGGCGGCAGACCAAGGAGAAAGCCTCTCGGGGAAAATATCTGCAGATACCATACAGCCCAGGGATCGCAGGAAGATCAGGGAAGGGCTTCTTCAGCGTTTTGTCTTTGAATTGAAAGTCAAACTTCCGCCGGGATACCATCGCTTGACATTACATACCGTAAGCCGGGAAGCGTCGCTCAACCTGATCATTACCCCTGCTTCTTGTTACTTACCGGAACTCCTGCAACAAAAGCATCGTCTCTGGGGAACGATCGTACAACCCCATTCGCTTTGCTCTGAACGCAACTGGGGCATTGGTGATTTCAGCGATCTTGAACGTTTTATCGACCTCTGCGCCGATATCGGCATCGAGGCTGTCGGTCTTTCTCCCCTGCATGTACTCCATTTGACAAACTCCGGCGGCGGCCCTCTCCGTGCCCCTTCGAGCAGATACTTTTTAGATCCTTTGCTGGTGGATCTCACCCGGATTTCCGACTATAGCGCCGAGCGTTTTCAGAACGCCGAATTCAGTGCTTTACTTTCGGAATGCAGACAGACCGAACAGATCGATTTTCACAAGGCAGCCAAACTGAAACAAACAGGTTTTCAGATTCTTTATCGCGACTTTAGGAAATATCACCTGGATACCGGTTCCCAACGGGCAAAAGAGTTTTTGATGTTCAAGGCAGCAGGAGGAAAACGACTTTTTCATCATGCCGTCTTTTTCGCGTTGCAAAACCATTTTGCAAGCCAGGATCCGGGAAAAAACAGCTGGCGGAACTGGCCCCAGGATTTTCATCGCCCCGACTCAAAAGAAGTTCTCAGTTTTGTTCGACAAAATAGAGACATGATCAACCTGCACAGCTACATACTTTGGCAGTCCGAATTGCAGATGGCCTCTTGCGGCGATCATTCTTTGGCCCGACATCTGGGGGTTGGCCTCTGCCCGGAAATAACGGCCGGCGCCGATCCCGACGGAGCCGAAACCTGGATACAGCAACCCCTGTTCAGCAGGACGGCAACATTTGGCACCCCTCCGGACGACAACAATCCCCAGGGGCTGAATTGGGGGCTGGCGCCTCCCATCCCATGGCGTCTTGCACGCTCAGATTATGAACCGTTTATAACGCTTCTGCGCAGCAATATGCGGTATGCCGGAGCTGTCCAGATGGACCATGCCATACAAATGATGCGCCTTTTCTGGATTCCGGCGGGCGGTGACCCAGCTGACGGTGCCTATGTTCATTATCCGTTGCAGGATCTTCTTGGAATCCTGGCGCTTGAGAGCAGACGGAACAAATGCATGGTCATCGCCCGGGAACGGACGGCCGGTATGGAATATTTCAACCAGACCCTGCGTGAAAGAAACATCTTCCCTTGCGCTTTTTTTATCGCTCCCAAAACCGATGAATTTCGCTCTCCGACCGACTGTCCTGAAAAAGCAGTAACCATGGTTTCTTCTTTAAGTCTTCCGCCCCTGACAGGATATTGGGAAGGATTGGATCTGGAAAGACGGCGCCTTGAATTCGAATCAGTATCAAAAGAGAGGTTTGCTGAAGTCAAGGAGCTACGGGCAGCCGAAAAAAAAAGGGTGCTTGCTGCCGTCGAAGACGAAGAGCTGCTACCGCAGGACACCGGTGAAATAGAGAACTCCCCACAAGAGATGACAGATGTCCTCAACCGGGCAGTGCATCGATACATCGCTCGTACTCAGGCACTTTTATGCCTGGCAAGGCTGGAAGACATCTTTCGTCTGCGTGAGGACCGGTCATTTTACTCCATGGGCAGGAACGAAGGGATCCCCGGACTCAGGTTTTTTCCCCCGTTGGAAGAGATGGGCGCCTCATCCGCACTTGCCGATTTCGCCGCTGCCATTGCCAGTGAGCGCACAAGCCATGCCATCCCGCATGGGCACAGGGGACAACAACCCCGGCAAGCAACCATACCTCGTGCAACGTATAGAATCCAACTCAACCGTGATTTCACATTTTCTCAGGCCGCCGAAATCGTGGACTATCTCTCCGATCTGGGCATTAGCCATTGCTATACCTCACCCTGTTTCGCCGCAAGATCCGGAAGCACCCATGGATACGACGTAGTCGATCCCAACGATTTCAACAAAGAAATCGGAGGAATGGATGACTTTCACAAGTTCAACACAGCCTTGAAGAGAAAAAACATGGGTCAGATCATGGACATTGTCCCTAACCATATGGGTGTCATGGGCAGCGACAACCTGTGGTGGCTCGATGTTCTGGAGAACGGCCCGTCATCTTCTTACGCCGATTTTTTCGATATCGACTGGGAACCGGCAAAAAACGAACTGCGCCACAAACTTTTGGTGCCGGTTTTGGGTGAACCTTACGGGCAGGCCCTGGAACAGGGAACTCTTGTCCTTGTCGCCGATAGTGCAAACGGTTCGTTTTCCATCCGCTATCACGATCATCTCTTCCCCATCGATCCCCGGACTTATCCCTCCATCCTAAACCGGCGTCTCGACATTCTGGAAATTCGGATGGGTTCCGACAATCCTTTTTTGATCGAACTCCTCAGCCTGATCACAGCCTTCGGCCAATTGTTTCCACCAGCCGACCCCGATGTTAAAAGGATTCGAATCCGCCGCCGTGACAAGGAAATCCTCAAGGACCGATTGGCGGTACTGGCGAAAAAATGTCCCGATATCAACCGTCATCTGCAGGAAACGGCCGACGAGTACAATAGCAGGACAGCCGACGTTATTAATCTGCGAGCTCTCCATAATCTGATCGAAGAGCAAAACTTCCGACTCGCCTACTGGCGTGTCGCCGCCGATGAGATCAACTACCGCCGGTTTTTCGATATCAATGACCTGGCCGCACTTTGCGTGGAAAAAGACGAAGTTTTCGCAACCACCCATCGTCTGATCTTCGATCTTATCCGGCAAGGGAAAGTCGACGGCTTGCGCATCGATCATCCGGACGGGCTTTTTGCACCAGCCGACTATTACCAAAAGATTTGTGATGAATTTCAGCCGGAGACTACCGAAAAAAAGGAGACACCCGTCTATCTGGTCGCGGAAAAGATCCTGGCACACCACGAGCATCTGCCGCCGGACTGGCCCATCCACGGCACCACCGGATACGATTTTTCCCAACTTGTAAACGCCATTTTCGTCGATAAACGTTCCGAAAAGCGCCTAAGCCGTATCTATCGCAGGTTCACGGGCATTGTCGAAGATTTCGACACTATTTTGTACAAATCAAAAAAACAAATTATGCGACTCGTTCTGGCAAGCGAGTTGAATGTGCTTGCCAACCGCCTGGACAAGCTGTCGGAACGGAACTGGAAAACCCGCGATTTCACACTGAACAACCTCCGTGAGGCGCTCTCTGAGGTTGCGGCCTGTTTTCCGGTCTATCGTACCTATGTAACCGAAAATAACGTCTCCGCCCAGGACAGCAACTCCATCGATTGGGCTATCTCGCAAGCCAAAAAAAACAGTCCTGTCTCAGACCACACAATATTCGACTTTATTCGAACCGTATTGCTGCCCGATCCGGATGCGGGGCTTGATTTTGACTTTTATCGAGCCGCAGTCGACTTTGCCATGCGCTTCCAGCAATTCACCGCCCCGGTCATGGCAAAAGGAATGGAAGATACGGCTTTTTATATCTATAACAGACTGGTGTCGCTCAACGAAGTCGGAGGAGATCCCCGCAGGTTCGGGACCAGCATTGCGGCGTTTCATAAGCGTTGCCGCGAACGGGCCGAGCGCTGGCCCCATACCCTGCTCTCCACATCGACACACGACAGCAAACGCAGCGAAGACGCCCGATGCCGTCTCAATGTCCTGTCGGAAATCCCGGACGAATGGAATAAGCGGCTTCTCTGTTGGGAACATCTGAACCGTCCTCAGGCAAGAATGTTTGACGACGTCAGGGCGCCCAGCACCAACGACGAATACCTGATTTACCAGACGTTGCTTGCGATCTGGCCTCTTGAAGAGGTAGCCGATCAAGACCTGGATTCGTTGCGCCGCAGGATCAAGGCCTATATGCTGAAGGCAGGCAGAGAGGCAAAAACCCATAGTTCCTGGGCTGAACCGAATGCGGAGTACGAAGAGGCGGTCTCTTTTTTTCTCGAGGCGATTCTCTCGGAGCGCGGCAACCCGTTTCTCTCAGATTTTATCCTCTTCCAGCGTATGGTAGCCCGGCTGGGGCTCTACAACAGTCTCTGTCAGTGCCTGCTCAAACTGACGGCTCCGGGCATCCCCGATATCTATCAGGGATGTGAACTCTGGTCTTTCTGTCTGGTAGATCCGGACAACAGGCGGCCTGTTGATTATGGAGTCCGCATTGCCATGCTGTCCGAGCTGACAAATCGTTTGGCTCTCGGACAGGATGACCAATTGGCAGCCGAACTTTTTGCTGCACCCGATGATGGTAAACTCAAGCTTTTCATCACCTGGCGCCTTCTTTCCTTCCGCAAACAAAATGAAGATCTCTTCCGGCAGAGCTCTTATATTCCTTTAACGGCCATCGGAAAAAAGGCCGACCATCTCCTGGCTTTTTCCCGACGTCTGGGCAACAAGCTTGTTATAACCGTCTGCACACGATTTTTTGCCTCTTTGACCGGCAATAATGAAAAGCGTCCTTGTGGTGCAGTCTGGACTGATACCTACCTTGAGGTGCCGGATGACGGGACAGGAAACTGGCAGAACGTCCTCACGGGCTCAAGGGTCCATACCAAGAAGCTGAACAACAAGGACGTATTTATAATGGAAGAGATTTTTCTTACTCTTCCCATTGCCTTTTTAGAATATCTGGGAAAATAGTGCCTTCTCTTCCTTTACTCATACCGGCTTGATCTTATAGAATAAGAGAGGGATTCCAGTAAAAAAACAGGCCGACCGACTGTGGCAGAGGTTCCCGTCAACTTGTTGTGCAAGGAGTTTCCAATGACAAATCAAAATTCCTCAAATCACCTTTTCGGACCTTTCCGATTAAAGGACTGCGCCCTTGTCACCCAATCAACGGGGTACAAAGCGCAAACCCTTGCTGAATTTCACGATAGTCTGTTGCGTGTAGATGCTGCCAGTATATATCACCATTTCTGGGGCCGGTTCCTTGCTCCGACTTTCAGTGAGCCCGAGTACAACAATGACTTCGCCTCTTGGATCTATCGCGCCCTGCATGAAAAAGCTCTGGCTGAAAAAGTCAGCATGATCACTCCGGCGGCCTATATGGCCATGGACACCGTCAGAGAGGAGGTGGCTGAACGAATCGCCGAACATCTGGATATCTCGGAATATATGCCCTGGGCGAAGACGGATCAAAAATTCTATTTTTTGCGGTCGCAAATTGTGGTCTTCGATACCGACCACATCCTCCATAGGCCCGAAGATCTGCTGTCTGCTATCCCCTCGATGCCTTTGGGCTCCGTTTTTTACCATTTCATCGATGCCAGACGTCGGACGGAAGATAATCGCGACGATTTCAGCGCCTGGCTGGCCGGTTGGGACGAGGAATATGCCGATCTTCAAATGCAATTGGCGGCAATCGATCCTTTTTTCTCATCTCTAAACGAATTGCGTTGGCGAGTGACGCAGCTGATGAAAAACAGATTGGCAGGAGATGCGAAATGAGCGAATTGCTGAAACAATATGCCGAAGTCGCAGGATACGAGGTGGTTGATCATCTGCGGCAGCTTGCTGCTCCGCTGACAGGTTCGAAAGTGGTGCATGTCAACTCCACCCGTGAAGGAGGCGGAGTTGCTGAAATCCTAATCAAGATGATTCCATTGATGCAGGCCTTGGGCTTGGAAACCAGTTGGGAGGTCATCAAGGGAACACCGGAGTTCTACGATTGTACAAAAGCCTTTCACAACGGTCTTCAGGGCAATATGGTCGGTCTTTCCAACTCCATGATCGCCGCCTACGAGGAGACGAACCGGCAAAACTGCGAACGCCTGCGGCCGCTTCTCGAAGAAGCAGACTTTGTCTTTATTCACGATCCGCAACCCGCCCTTTTCCTGAATCTCTGCCCGAATCGAAAAGGGAAATGGATTTGGCGCTGCCATATCGATTGCAGCAGGCCCTATCGCCCGGTATGGAAATATCTGAAAAACCATGTCGCAGCCTACGACGCCAGCATCTTTTCTCTGCCGGATTTTGCCCAGCCGTTGCCCCATTCCCAGTATCTGATCGCGCCGTCCATCGATCCGCTAAGCGATAAAAACAAAGAACTCGACGAGTTGGAAATTAAGCAGACACTCACTTCTTTTAACATCGATACCAGTCTGCCGCTTATCCTCCAGGTATCGCGTTTCGACCGCTTCAAAGATCCCATCGGCGTAATCCAGGCCTATAAGGAGGCGAGCAAGGTCACCCCCATGCAACTGGTTCTGGCAGGCGGCGGGGCCACCGACGATCCGGAGGGTGACATCGTCCTCAATGAAGTCAAAAAAGCAACCGGAGAAGATACGAATATCAGGATATTGGTGCTGCCGCCGGATGCTCATCGTCAGATCAACGCGCTTCAGAGATCCGCCGATATCGTCTTGCAAAAATCCATAAAGGAAGGATTCGGCCTGACGGTATCCGAAGCCATGTGGAAAGGAAAACCTGTTATCGGCGGAGATACAGGCGGTATCAGACTGCAGGTCATCAACCATTATACCGGATTTTTGGTACAGACTCCCGAAGGCGCCGCGTTACGTATCAGATACCTCTTGCACCACAGAGAAAAAAGCGTTGAAATGGGACAGAGGGCTAAACGATTCGTACACGGAAATTTTTTACTAACGAGGCACCTCAGAGAGTATCTGGCGTTGATGATCGGCATCCACAACAGTGTCAAAGACCGAATAGACGTCACCAACATGGCGGATTTCCACAATCCATAAAGGACAAGCAATGCAAGCCGGAGAGCATTTTCCTAAGCAAAGAACTTTGATTGGAGGAGGACTTTTATGAACCTCAGCCATCAACACATCATTATCGTCGATGATGACGAACAGGTGAGAGATCTCATAGCAGCGTTCGTCAAACGGGAAGGTTACGATTTCAGCCTGGCGGAAAACGCCGAGGAAGCCCTCTTGCTGCTCAAAGAGAGGCCCACGGAATTAATGATCAGCGATATCGACATGGAAGGAATGACCGGGGTGGAATTGCTCCAGGTGGCATTGGAACGTTATCCGGACCTTGCCGTCATAATGGTTACCGGCATCGACGATAGGGAAACCGCCATTGGAACTTTGCATATGGGAGCCTACGGGTACATTACTAAACCGTTTCATTTCAATGAGCTCATTATAAACATTACCAATGCATTGAGGCGTCGACACCTCGAAATTGAAAACCGAAGACACCGCGAAGAGCTGGAACTGCTCGTAGAAGAACGAACAAAAGAGCTTTTCAAATCCCGCGAGGAGTCCATTCAAATTCTCTCCAAGGCCGCGGAATTCCGTGATGATGAAACGGCAAAGCACACTATCAGAATGGGAGAATACTCTGAACATCTGGCAAAACTCAAAGGTCTTCCCGACGCCCTGTGCAAAAAAATAAAAGCTGCATCCCCTCTCCACGACGTAGGGAAAATCGGCATTTCCGATTCAATTCTTCTCAAGCCCGGCAAACTCACACCGGCAGAGTACGAGATTATAAAAACCCATAGCGAGATCGGGTTCAGAATCTTGTCGGAATCCACCTCCGACATTCTTCAGCTTGGTGCCGAGATTGCGTTGACGCATCACGAAAAATTCGACGGAACAGGCTACCCTCGGGGCCTTGCTGCCGATTCAATACCTATTGGGGGGCGTATTGCCGCAGTGTGCGATGTCTTCGATGCCCTGACCAGCGATCGGGTCTATAAAAAGGCCATTGCTCCAAAAGAGGCTCTCGAAATTATGATCAAGGGGCGAGGAAACCATTTCGATCCTTTAATCTTTGATGATTTCTTGCATAATTTCGAAATATTCGCTGAAATACGCTCTCGTTTTGCCGACTGATCAAACCGGCAGTCAGATTGCCGGGAAGATCATTTTCTCAATGCCGCAAGGCTTTTCCTGCAGATAAATACGGCCACAAAGGCGGAGATGACGACGACACATACCGCCCAAACGCCTACAAAGAGTGCGGCCTCAGACGAAATAAAGGAGGTTTTCAACCATCCTCGCAGGAGACGATAGATGGGAAAGATACCCAATGTAATAACAGCCAATTGATAAAGGACGGCACAAAAGAGAAAAATAACAGCTCCAGGCCCCATTGCTGCCGCCCTGTTCTCCGATTTAAAATCGGCAAAATAGGTACCGAAACCCAGTGCCATCGCGACAGTGGTCCAGGTGGTCACCAAGGAGAGAAAAACAGATATCCACAGCATTGGTCCATGGATATCAAGTAAATTGTTTGAGATTACTACCAAAAGAAGTGTCAGGAGGGTAAACGGCGGCAGGTAGAAAAGATATTTATAGACAAGAAAGCGTTCCAGTGAAAGAGGTGCGCTGCCGATGAGATAAAAGGCTCCCCGCTCACTGCCAAGCGACGGATAAACGAATCGGGCGGAAAGGGATGCCGCCATGAAACCGACAAGTCCGATATTGGCAAAGGCTATGAGATTGGCGAGATAAACGGTGGGCATGGGAGCCCGATCGAGGGGGAGGACCTTAAAGTTATAGAGATAAACGACGATCAACGCCGCGATCATAAAGAGCTGTGACCATTCACTTGAATCACGCAGAAAATACTTCAGCTCTTTTCTGAAGATCCATGCCCAGCTTGCGGGAAGCCTTCTGCTCGAACGAAACCGCATATGGCCGCCGAAAGATTCCTGAGATTTGGTAAATCCGGCAAAAAACCACCTGTTCATAACAATTTCACCGGCAAAATAGAGCACAAGTGGGGTGGTGACAAGCAAGCCCACCAGAAGCCAATCCACCTTTTTATCAAGTAGATAAGTTGAAAGAAGGCTGGCCGACCAGCCGGCAGGCAGCCAGGAGGTGACAGGTACCGAGATTGCCGAGAAGTATTCTATAAATTCGCCATATTTGTCCGGGTTGACCAGATCCTCCGGACGCATGAGACGAAAGATCAAATAGAGAAAAATGCCGAATAGAAGAGAAAGGTAGAGGATGATATCCTTGGTTCTTCTCGCCGGAAAAAAATAGACGAGAACAACGGTCAAAAGCATCGCGACTGCCGAGGCGATAAGGGCCATGGTGGGCACCGTCAGCAAAAGCAGCGGCCAGAAGAGTACACCTGCCTTAAATACTTTGGCATAGGCTCCGAATACAGGCAGAGAAAAAACGAGGACCATCCATGAGGTGCTGAGCATGGTGGTAATAAAGCGCATGAGATAGACCTCGCTGCTGCCGACCGGTGCGGCAAGAATTATCTCGTTGTCGCTTGACAGATACAGAGTGGAGACCGCTGTGACCATTGAAGAAAAAATCAGCATGGCAAAGATGGTGATCCAGGCCATCTGAAAGATCTTCAGGCTCAGTATCACCCCCAACTCATTCTGACCATGGAAATAGGTAAGAACCCGAAGGGTCATATAGTAGATGATTCCGCAAACGAGAGAACCAAGTCCCACAATCAGCAGTGGTCTAACCCCGAACCTCCTCTCCGGAAAAAAACGATTGATATTGCCGAGCGCCCAAGGGCGAAAGAGTCGAAGATCCACAGCGTCACCTTATGTTCTGAATGGAATCCACTGTAGATTCATCGGACTCCTCACGCAGGGCCTTGACCACGCTCTGAAGTTCATAGACTCCGGTCAATTCGAGGAAGATATCCTCGAGGTTTTCCCTTCCGGATGCCGCTTGCCCTCTGAGATCGGACATGGTTCCGGAAGTTGCGAGCCGCCCCCCGACCAGAATGCCGATACGATCGCAGAGCTCTTCGGCTATTTCCATGGAATGGGTGGAAAGAAAGATCGCAGTACCATTGTCGGCAAGGGTTTTGAAAAGCTCTTTTACGATCCGGGCGCTTTTGGGGTCGAGCCCCACCATGGGTTCGTCGACGATGATGAGCGGTTGATCGAGCATAAATATCGAAGCCATGATGAGTTTCTGGCGCATGCCGTGCGAATAGCCCTCGATGAGGTTTTGCCGCCATGGTGCCAGATCGAACAGTTCGAGATATTTCAAAGCCTTGGCAAGAATCTTTTCCACATCCCGGCGGACATAGAGGCTGGCAATAAAACGCAGGTATTCATCACCGGTCAGTTTTTCATACAGGAAAGGACGATCCGGGATATACCCCGTCACTTGTTTGCACTCCTGTGGAAACCGGCCGAGATCATGACCGTTGATTGCAACCCTGCCGCTTGTGGGCAGGAGCAATCCGGCCAGCATCTTGATGGTCGTGGTCTTGCCGGCCCCGTTGGGCCCGAGAAAGCCGTAAATCTCTCCGGCCGACACCGTCAGGCTCACATCGTCCACTGCGGCAAATTTGCCGAATTTCTTGCTGAGATGCTCGATTTGCAGGATGCTTGTGTTCATCTTCGATGCTATATGAAAAGAAAATCCCTCAGTTTCTATCCGCTTCCAATTTTCCCACTCCTGCTCCGTGAGCCAGCGGTTCTATGGAGAGTTGCCCCAGAAGGGCGCCAATGCGCATCTGTTCCCTGATCCCTCCCTCGATAAACTTGATATGACTGAGATCCGCAGGCAACTGGTTGGTGGTCGTGTCAAGACTGAGCCATTTGCCGGAGATATGAACTTCATCCCAGGCATGATAATAGAAGGCTCCTTTAAAATACATCACCCCGGCGACCATCCGGCAAGGAATACCCGCGGCCCTGGCGAGGGCTGCAAAAAGGACAGTATGCTCGTTGCAGTCACCCTTGCCGCTCTTTAATACAGTCAGCGCATCGGGAAATCCCAGGACCGGCCTCTTCTCGAGATGGCTATAAACATAATCGGTAAGCGCCCTTACTTTATTTAGATCATCGGTTTTACCTGCCGTTATCTCAGAGGCAAGCTTACGAATTGCCGGGGCATTCGACTGAACGGAGGCGGTCGGGGCAAGATAAGAGGCATCGGAAGGGGAAACAGGTGTTTTCTCGCCGGAAAAATCAGAGAGAGACTCGAGCCTTATGGTGAGAAGTCCCTTAGCATAACTCTGCCGGCCCGAGTTGAGCTGAAACAAGGCTGTATCCGGAAAAATCAAACGGTAGTGCATTTGAGTACGTCCGGCAATAGAGGGCATTTCTCCGATGAGCTTGGCGGATACGGCAGAGAGCAACTCCGGGCTCTCTTTTATTCCGGCCAAGGCTTTGAACTTAGGCTCCTTGAGAAAAACGAAACCGGCAGGAGACTCTTCCTTTATCACATCTCCGCTATCATCGAGCCAGGAATTCACTCTGGCGCCCGCGAACATTTCGACGAAATGATGCAGATTATACACACGGCCATGGATATACGTGCGTTCTTTCCCGTAATATTCCACGATGGTGTTTTGACCGTTGAGAGAGATGGGATCAAACCAGGGAATTTTGAATTTTTGCCCCGGCTCGATCCCCTTTTTCAAAAGATAGGCCCTTCGCGTAGTGGAAATCAACGGTGCAGCGCTCAATTCGACACTATCGTGGATTGTGGCGCTACCCGTTGTAAGGGTAAACACGACTCTTTTCCCCTTTGCCTGCCCTACGGCGCGCATTCGATAAAAAGGGGAATGAAAGGAGAAGGTAAAATTCTTCAACTTGCCGCTTTGCTCCAGCATTGCCCGGAGATGCAGGTTTATCGGGTTGCGCCTTCCGGCCACATTCAAGATCATTTGCGCCTTTTGGTCGATGGTTACTGTCTTGTCCTGATTCGGGTGATACACATTGGCCACGTAGCCGATTTTTTGATGCTGGAAGTAAATCCCCTGATAGTCTTCCCTTTCGGCCTGCGCCACAGCCGCCGACTCACGCAGATCAATGGTGCTGATAAAAACGTCTCTTCTCAACAGCAACCCGATAAGGACAAGCCAAAAAAGGAACACAGCCATCTTCGCAAATGCGGCCGGGTTTCTCATTCCTGTTATCTTCATGCACTTATTATAAGTCGTAATGCGCCAAGAGGAGATATTTTCTTGCCATAATTGTTTTTCCCGGCTTTTTTTGTTGACAGACTATTAATATTTTGTATAGGTAAATATTAACTAAAGACAAATATTAACAACGATCTCCTCAAAAAAATCTTATCCTTTCTCCAATTCACTGGAATAAATGCATGAATATCGGCACGTTGCTTAGAAAATACAGAAAAGAACAAAAATTGACGCTCAAAGCCGTGGCCGAAAAGGCTTCGATCTCGGAAGGTTTTCTCAGTCAGGTAGAGAACGATGTCAACTCTCCCTCGGTTGACACCCTGGTTCGAATCTGCAAAGCCATCGGCGTGGAGGCAGGAGATCTCATCTCACAGGCGAGCAGGCAGGAAAATATCGTTCTGATCAAAAAATCGGAATGGGACGATATAGAGCTTTCCCACACCGGGTTTGTAACCAGACGTTTTTTTCCTCCGGAATATCGGAGCGTCATCGATTCCGCCGTGCTGGTCTTAAAACCCGGAAAGTCCATTCCGGCTCGCAAAAACCTCAAAAACGGACAAGAGATTCTGTGCGTCTTAAAAGGCTCGGTGGAGCTTGTCCACAATAACGAGAACTATGGTCTTAGCGAGGGAGATTCCGTTCATTTTATGTCCAATCCGGAAAGCCAGAAAATCACCAATACCAACAAGACAACCAGTTATATTCTTTGGGTGGGAACACTTTAGCGCGCTTTTGCAACCTGGAAACCATAACCAAAAGGAGACCGAGATATGATAACTTTCAGTAAACAACAGCTGAAAATTCCCCGACTGCAGCGGCCCGTCTATCTGGTCACGGCAGGGCAGTCCAAATTTGACAGAGCCTTCCCGGACAAACGGACAGAAGAGCTGTGCATTGATGCCTTTACCATGGCGGCCCAACTGCTCGACATTTCTCCGGCTGAACTGAAACGTCACATCCACAGTTGCTATTACGGCCATTTCGCCGATCATTTCGGCGATCAGCTCCTGGGGGAGTCGGTCATCCACGACCGGCTGGGACTCGATCCCTTAGGCAATGTCGGGGTCAAGACCGGCGGCGCCACGGGGGGATCGACACTGTGGGAAGCGGTGAAAGCAGTGGCCTCCGGGTATTCGGATTGCGTTCTCGCCATGGGGTGGGAAAGAATGGACGAGGTCCCCACCGATGAGGGGAATTTCCTGATCTCATGTGCTGCGGACAAAGACTGGGAGTCGCCCCTGGGGCATATCTATACGGGTTATTATGCCGTCATGGCTCAGCGCTACTGGCAGATTTTCGGAAAGGCAGAGGATTCCTTCCGAAAAACCCTGGCCGAAATTTCAGTAAAACACCACGGCTATGCACGCTTCAATCCCTTTGCCCAGTCTCCCATGAAAATTACGGTGGAAGATGTCCTCAAATCCCCGGTGGTCGCCTTTCCTTTGCGGGCGCTTGACTGCTGTCTGATGAGCGTCGGCGCTGCCTGCGCGATTCTCTGCGACGAGGAAACCGCAACGGCGCTGACCAGGAACTCCAAACATAAGCCGCTTCGCATATGGACGGCGGCAGGATCGCATACCCTGCGGCCCGCAGACCGGCGTCATATGGATATTCCGCTTCTTCCCCACGAGACGGTCGATCAATACAAGAACCTCGAGGAGCAATTTCCCGGCGGTGAAAGATATCCCGGTTTCACCGGTTTTCTGGCAGCCAGGATGGCGGCATACTACGGCTATGGAATGGCGGGAATCAATAACCCCATGGAAGACCTCGACGTCATCGAACTCCACGATGCCTTTACCATCAGCGACGTACAGACCTACGAGGATATCGGCCTCAGGCCCTACGGATATGGCAGGGACTATGTGGAATCCGGCGACTGCTACCATACGAATCCCCATACCGGCAAACCCGGCAAGCTGCCGTCCAATCTTTCCGGCGGACTCATCGGCTGCATGCATGCAGTGGGCGCCACCGGTATCATGCAGACTTTTGAAATCGCAAGTCATATCTGGAACAGATGGGCGGAAATCCATGGCGACGAACAACGCTGGAAAGACTTTAACCGGGAAAAGCCTTCCGACTGGACGAACCTCCAGGTCGAGGGCGCCAAAAGAGGGCTGGCCATCAGCCACGCCGGCGTCGGTTCCCACGTCACCGCAACGATTCTGATCGACCCCGATCATCTGCTGAAAAAAGATGCATAGAGGAGAGCCATCATGAGCATGTACGGACAGGTTTACGTCAAAAACAACCATTACAGACTGAAAGGCGCATTTCATCATCTGACCCCGAACACCCCGATCCGCAACGCCGATGATGGATGGAAACTCATGGGCGTGACCAACCCGAGGGACATGACCTATATCCACTCCTACGGCGGCGAGGCCGTCTTTTTCGAATCGCTGAGCCGCGGGAAACTGCTGGGTACCCGCTGCGATAACACGCAATGCGAAAACAAGGGGACTACCTATGTCCCGTTTCGGATCCACTGTCCCGACTGTCTGGGCAAAAACACGGTCGTCGATCTCACCGATATCGCCCAAAGAACCGCCAGAGTTCATACCTTCATGGTCTGCGAACGCTCAGGCGCCTTCAACCTTCTCGATAAGCCGATAAAGTTCATCAACATTGAATTTGACGGCGTACAAACGATTCTGATGAGTTATCTCTCAACCGGAGAGCCTGAAATCGGCATGAAGGTGGTCCCGATCTTCAAAACAACGGGGCCGACTTTTACCATCCTGGATCTCTCATGGGTCCCTGCGGGCACAAGCCCGGATTCACTTCCTGAAGGGTTCAGTTTTTAATCGGTAAAAAAGGAAACAACGGGGTCCGACGCTCAATATTCGTCGGACCTTCTGCCCATTCGGTACAAAAAAAAGGAGAGAACAAGAGTATGACCACACTACTCCGGCGGGGTTGAGGCGAGGGAGAAGCTTAAGAGGGCCACTGCCGGATTTTTTGCCAAAGAGATATCTGACGACGTATAATCACTTTTAAAGAATGGGGGAGCGCATGAAACGACCTGACGTTAAAGTGGGAAAGACGACCATCGGCGGACTTGTGGATATTCTGGCGGACAATTTCGGAGACAATATCGGTCTCGAATACCATTCCCTCGGCATCAAGCAGAATTTCAGGCAGCTGAGGGAAACTTTCGACCGGGTTGCCAAAGGGCTTATGACCCTGGGCATCGCCCGGGGCGACAAGGTGGCAATCTGGGCCAACAATCTTCCCGAGTGGGTGTACACCCAGTTCGGCAGCGCCCGCATGGGAGCCGTCCTGGTAACGGTCAACACCAACTACCGGGCTAAAGAGCTCGAATACCTCCTGCAGCAATCCGACGCCACTACGCTTATCCTGACCGGCGGGGTCAGGGAACCCGACGAATACCTCAAGGTACTGGACAAAGTCTGTCCGGCGATAAAGGAGTGCGAACCCGGACGACTCGACTGTAAAAATCTCCCCTTCCTGAAAAACATCATCTATCTCGGCAAAGACAAGCTTCCCGGAATGTATACCTGGGACGATGTGCTGGAATTAAGCGGAAAAATCTCCGATCAAGAGCTGCAGGAACGCCTTGATTCCCTTGCTCCCGACGATGTCATCAACATGCAATACACCTCCGGAACAACCGGATTTCCCAAGGGCGTCATGCTCTCTCACACCAATCTGATCGGCAATGCCCTGAGCATGGCCGAATGCATGAAGCTGACCCCCGACGATGCCATGTGCATTCCGGTCCCGTTTTTCCATTGTTTCGGCTGCGTTATCGGAACCCTTTGCTGCATGGTTTCCGGAACGACCATGGCCCCGGTGGTCTCGTTCACCGCCGCCAATGTCCTGAAAACAGTCGAGGCTTCGAAATGCAACGCTCTGCTCGGCGTGCCCACCATGTTCATTGCCGAATTCGAGGAAATGGACAAAAATCCCTACGATACATCAAGCCTGCGCACCGGCGTCATGGCCGGTTCCACCTGTCCGGTGGAGGTCATGAAACGGGTCATCAAGGATATGGGGGCAGACGAGATGACCATCGTCTACGGTCAGACCGAGGCATCACCCGGCATCACCCAGACGCGGGATAAGGATTCCCTGGAGCTGAAGACCACAACCGTGGGACGTGCGCTGCCCAACGTCGAAGTGAAAATCGTCGACCCCGTAACCGGAGAGGACCTGCCCGTGGACGTCCAAGGCGAACTCTGCACCCGAGGGTATCATGTCATGAAAGGTTATTATAAGATGCCCGAAGCAACAGCCAGGGCTATCGACAAGGACAACTGGCTGCACACGGGTGACCTCGCCGTGATGGACAAAAACGGCTACTGCAAAATCACCGGCAGAATCAAGGATATGATCATACGAGGCGGTGAAAACATCTACCCGCGCGAGATCGAAGAGTTTCTCTATACCCATCCGAAGGTTAAAGATGTCCAGATCGTAGGCGTTCCCAGCGAGAAATACGGCGAGGAGGTAGCGGCCTTTATCCAGGTCAAACCGGGGCAGCAAACGGAAGAAAAGGATATCGTCGATTTCTGCAAGGACCAGATATCCTTCCATAAAATTCCAAAATATATCTTCTTTGTCGAGGAATATCCCACGACCGCCAGCGGCAAGATTCAGAAATACAAACTGCGGGAGATGGCGGCTAAAGAACTCGAGCAGGCGTAATTTTCCGCTAACAACAGAGCAGAAACCAAAGAGGGGAGCCATGGCACACGCATTATGGAAACCATCGGAGAAAAGGATCAGGCAATCCAATATGTACAGGTTCATGCAGCAGGTGAACCAAAGGTTGAAGACGGATTTCACCGATTACGACGGGCTCTACCGCTGGTCGGTGGACGATATCCGTACATTTTGGTCCGAATTCTGGCATTTTGCAGGCATCAAAGCCTCCTCCGGCTGGGAATTTGTAATCGACGACCCCGCAAAAATGCCGGGCGCCCGGTGGTTTTCCGGCTGCCGTCTGAACTTTGCTGAGAATCTGCTGCGTTTCCGGGACGATCAGACGGCTCTGATATTCAGAGGCGAAGATGCCGTCCGCCGAACCATGAGCTATAATGAACTCCGTGCAGCAACGGCCAAAGTAGCTGCCGCTTTGAAAGATGCAGGGGTTAAACCGGGAGACAGGGTTGTGGGATTTATGCCGAACATGCCCGAATCCATCATCGCCATGCTTGCCGCAGCCAGCCTCGGCGCAGTCTGGTCTTCCTGCTCCCCCGATTTCGGCATCAAAGGCGTGCTCGATCGGTTCGGTCAGACCAAGCCAAAGGTTCTGTTCACAGCCGACGGCTATTTTTTCAAAGGAAAGCCGCTGGATAGCCTGGTGAAGATTGCCGGCATTATCAAGGAACTGCCCTCCATCGAAAAAATCGTGGTTGTGCCCTACACCCGTCACGACCCCGACATCAGCAAATTGGCCAAGGCGGTTCACTACCGGGATTTCACCGAAAACAACGCAGGTGAAATCGACTTTGTCCAGCTGCCCTTCGATCATCCGCTTTATATCATGTACTCCTCCGGAACCACAGGACTGCCCAAGTGCATGGTGCAATGCGCCGGCGGCGTACTGCTGCATCAGCTCAAAGAGCTTCTCCTGCATACCGACCTGAAACGGGAGGACACCATCTTCTACTTCACCACCTGCGGCTGGATGATGTGGAACTGGCTGACGGCCTCGCTTGCCGTCGGCGCAACCCTCGTTCTGTATGACGGCAACCCCTTCCACCCCGGCCCGGACGCCCTTTGGCAAATGGCCCAGGATGAAAAGATAACCGTCTTCGGAACAAGCGCAGGGTATATCGCCGCACTGAAAAATGCCGGGGTAAAACCTCGCAGGCAGTTCGATCTCAGCCCGATGAAGGCCTTGCTCTCCACCGGCTCGCCGCTCTCCAAAGAGGATTTTCATTTTATTTACGAGGAGATTAAGGAAGATATGCAACTGGCATCCATCTCTGGAGGATCGGATCTGAACGGATGTTTCGCGCTTGGCAACCCCATGGGCGCTGTTTACGAAGGCGAGCTTCAATGCCGGGGACTGGGCATGAAGGTCTTTGCCTATGACGAGGATGGCCGTCCGGTGATTGGGACCCCCGGTGAACTCGTCTGTACGGCCCCCTTTCCGTCCATGCCCATCTACTTCTGGGACGATGCCGACGGTGCCAAATACCATGCGGCCTATTTCGACAGATTCCCCGGAGTCTGGACGCACGGCGATTTCATCGAAGTGACCGAACGAGGCGGACTTATCATTTACGGTCGATCGGATGCGACCTTGAATCCCGGAGGCGTGAGAATCGGCACTGCCGAAATCTATCGGGTAATCGAACAGATCGAAGAGATCGACGACAGCGTTGTGGTGGGCCAGAGCTGGCATAACGACGTCCGGGTGGTGCTTTTTGTCAAATTGCGCGCAGGAAGCGTCCTGGACGAGAAATTGAAAGGAGAGATCAAAGCTCGAATCCGCTCGGGCGCCTCCCCACGGCACGTTCCGGCTAAAATCATCGAAGTAGCCGATATACCGTATACATTGAATATGAAAAAAGTTGAACTTGCCGTTCGGAAGGTGGTTCATGGGCAGGAGGTAAAGAACAAGGATGCCCTGAAAAACCCCGAAGCCCTGGAATATTTTGCCGACCTCGAGGAGTTGAAAACCTGATTTTTCGGCAATTCCTCTGAGACACATCTAGAATAATAAGACCTTCTTATCACCGGGAGACACGATGAAAACCTATCCGCTGTTGAATTTCAGTCTTGGAGAAACTGCAAATCTTCTGCGCGAGTCGGTCAGCGACTTCGTGGCTAATGAAATTGCGCCTCTTGCAGCAGAAATCGACCGCAACGACCAGTTCCCTTTGGAGTTGTGGCGCAAAATGGGAGACATGGGCCTTCTGGGCATAACCGTACCCGAGCAGTACGGCGGAGCAGGCATGGGCTATCTGGAACACGTGATCGCCATGGAGGAGATCAGCCGGGGCTCCGCTTCCGTGGGCCTGGCCTACGGCGCCCATTCGAATCTCTGTGTCAATCAGATCAAACTCAACGGCACCGATGAACAGAAGGAACGCTATCTCCCCAAGCTTGTATCCGGCCGGCATATCGGGGCACTGGCCATGAGCGAGGCCGGGGCAGGCTCCGACGTGGTCGGTATGCGCTTGTCGGCAAAAAAGGAAGGCGACTCGTATATTTTAAACGGCACGAAGATGTGGATCACCAACGGCCCGAACGCCGATGTTCTTGTCGTTTATGCCAAGACTGCTCCGGAGAAAAACCAGAAAGGCATCACGGCCTTTCTGGTGGAAAAAACAATGCCGGGTTTCTCCACCAGCCCGAAACTTGACAAGCTCGGAATGCGCGGCTCCCCCACATGCGAGCTGGTTTTCGACAACTGTGCGGTACCGGCCGCCAATATCCTCGGCAAGTTGGATGGCGGCGCTGCGGTGCTGATGAGCGGCCTGAACTATGAACGTCTGGTTCTGGCCGGAGGGCCTTTGGGAATCATGAGCGCCTGCATGGACGTGGTCCTGCCCTATATCCACGAGCGCCATCAATTCGGCCGTCCCATTGGCGATTTCGAGTTGATGCAGGGAAAACTGGCCGATATGTATGCCACCTGGAATGCCTGCAGGTCCTATGTTTATACTGTGGCCAAGGCAGCGGATACCGGCTCCAATGTCCGGAAAGATGCGGCCGCCGTCATCCTCTTTGCTGCCGAACGGGCCACATGGATGGCACTTGAGGCAATTCAGTGCCTCGGCGGGAATGGGTATATCAATGAATTCCCGACCGGCCGCCTGCTGCGCGATGCCAAACTCTATGAAATCGGCGCCGGCACAAGTGAAATCCGCAGGATGCTCATCGGCCGCGAGCTTTTCAAGGACACAGGAGACTGATTTCCGAAACAGTTGCCGGGAAAGTCTGGCCGAACCCAGTAACTATGGCCCTACACCATGAATATCGTGTATGTCAAACAGGCTGTTCATGGTAATTGTCAGAGTCAGAATACCGGTATTCTTGCATCAAGAGAGGTAATAGCCTCTATTATCAAAAACACTGCCGGAAGCAAAGATGACTGTGGAAATATGATTGTAAAAATCAGAATGCTAAGGTAATTTTTATTTATGAGCCAGTTGGTTTTCGTACAAAAGACTATCGATTATGATGATAGGGAGTAGGATGAGAACTCATCACTCAACGGTGAAAAACCCCATTTTTAATAATTATCCGTTTATTCCTTTGGCGTATTAATGAAAATCAGACCCACAGGTAGTCGTCCACCGGGTATGAGCTCGACCAACACCACCTCTCCCGGCGATGCTGCCAAGGCATACTCCGACATCTCAGCGGCTTCTCCCCGAATTATTGCCGATACCACCACAATAATGGGGATTCCTGAGGCAGAATTAACCCAAAAGGTGCGTGAGGCCATCTTGACTTTAATGCAAGAGGTGGACAATTTACGTCGCTCGTTGGATGGTATGAGCAAGCGTTTAGCCGCAGCTGAACAACTTGCAGATGAGGACTCTTTGCTTCCAATTTATAACCGTAGGGCATTTGTACGAGAACTGACAAAGATACAAGCCTCTGTCGAGAGGTATAGCAGCGATGCCTGCCTGGTTTATATCGATCTTGATGGTTTCAAGGCTATCAATGATACCTATGGGCATCCTGCTGGAGACCATGTGTTACAAGAATATTCTCAAAGGCTGGTGGACAGTGTGCGTGAATCCGATATTGTCGGCCGGCTGGGTGGAGACGAGTTCGGCTTGATCTTACCGCACACCAATCAGACTGCCGCCGCCGTCCTGGCAAACCGCCTGCCTCAGGAGCTAAAGGATAATCCTATTTCATGGAATGAAGTCCATCTCAATCTCAGCATGTCCTTTGGTATCGTGACAATCGAGCCGGGTAGAGATGTGCATGATACCATGGCCATGGCTGATAGCCAAATGTATCAGCAAAAGAGAAGTGTAAAGAAGAATTAAAAAACTGGGCAGTATTACCGTCGCATTCTGCTCCTCCAAAAAAAAGGGTCTTGAGTTGGGATAATCAAGAAGATGTGTTTATGGTATTCACTCAAGGGTACCTTGAAAAATTAGGATTTTCGTTCAAAATCAAGGCGTCTGTTGAAATTTCATCACACACAACGCAGAGGTTGGACTAACCCGGATTTACCAAAATTTTCGAACCTGACGCGGCCTAACTGATGCAAATTCCGGGTAAAAGGGCAATTATTCAAGATGAGTACACTGCTCCTTACCAACAATTGAGGTCAAGAAACCGAAGGAGGACAAATGACGCAACCGACGATTCCTGGAATGGAGGATTTGACTGAATTTGCAATAGATGTAATCTGCAAAGCAGGCGGCGAAGCATTGCGCTATTACGGCAGGGCGAATACGGAAATGAAATTTGATTCGGAACTGGTGACCGAAGCCGAAAACCATCTGATTGATTTCTTTACAGATCAGTTGCATTCGCGATTTCCAGAGCATGGGATATTTGGAGAAGAGATTCTCAAACGTGAGTATGTGCATGGAGAAAAGGGCTACCTCTGGATCTACGATGCTCTCGACGGGGTCGCCAATTTTCAGGCCGGCGTTCCAATCTGGGGGACCTCCTTGGCTCTGCTTGAAAACTTCTGGCCCGTCCTCGGTGTCTTCTATATGCCGGTGTCAGGAGATCTTTTCCATGCCCAGCCTGGACAAAAAGCATATTGGAAAAGCAAGGAGATACGAATTCCGGATCAGGGAGAGATAAGCAATGAGAGCGTTTTGTTGACGTATTCCAGATTCCACAACAATTTCCAATCAACCTTTCCCGGAAAAATCAGAAACCTCGGTTCGACAGCGGCGCATATCTGCTATGTCGCCAGGGGAGAGGCGGAAGGAGCCTTGCTGACCAATGTCTCCTACCAGGATCTGGCTGCGGCCCAGATAATTCTCACGGCCGCCGGAGGAAAGATCTTCAGAATGGATGGAAAAGACTTTCACCTGGGCGAATATCTTCATGGGCACAAAATTGACGAGTACCTCATCGCGGCTTCGCCGGAGGCTTACAAATCGATAAAAATGTATTTACACGAGCGTTTCGAATAAGTTTGCATTATCCCTTAATATTGGCGGTGATGTAAAGTTATCGGGAGTCCATAAATATGTTTGCGATCTCCTCACAATCCTCTATACTTTTCGGAGGATTCTAAGCAGCAGGAAAATCCATGGCCCCCAATTTTTTACAGGTTGCCCGTTATGGTTCCAGATCAGGCCCCAAACCCTCCAGATCCCAAACCCGGCAAGCCCAGCCAACCGATTATCAGGTATTTCCTCGCTGTTTTCCTGGTTTCGGCCATTCTTCTCGGCCGCCTGCTTTGGCCCTTCTGGTCCGTACTCATTCTTTCCTTCCTGCTTACCAATCTTTTCCGCCCCATCTACCTTTTTTTCTGTCGCAAAATGTCGGAATCCATGGCGGCGGCTGTCACCTGCTTTTTGATTGTCGCCCTTGTTTTTATCCCCCTCGTTTTTCTCGTCGGCTCGCTAACAGGAGAAGCCCTGAACCTTTATAACTGGGGTAAAGACACGCAGGTTGGCCTGAAACTGCAGACATTCATCCAGCAAAGCCCGTTCGTCGCCCACCTGCAGCAGAGGCTGGTGGAATTCGGGCTCGATTTCAAACCCACCATGGTTACGGATGCCCTCACCTATCTGGCCAAGGAGGCGGGACTTTTTCTCTATAAACAGGCCAGCAGCTGGGCGGCCAATGTCATGCAGTTTCTGGCCTTGTTTTTTATGATGATCCTGGTAATCTTCTTCCTGCTCATCGACCTGCCAAAGCTTAAGGAATATATTATCCGGCTCTCGCCCCTGCCTGACGACGAAGACCGTTTGCTGATTCGGAAATTCGAAGAGATCGCCGGTGCCATCCTCAAAGGCAACGGGATATGCGGCTTACTTCAAGGCATATTGGGGGGAGCCATGTTCTCGATCATGGGATTGAATTCCCCGATACTCTGGGGCTGTATCATGGGCGTGCTGGCATTTTTACCGATCTTCGGCATCGGCCTGGTAATGATTCCTGCAGCCGTAATCATTCTGGTTAACGGCCACATCGCACAGGGCATTTTTCTGTTCGCCTACTACCTTATTCTCTCGTTATCCTCAGAGTATCTCCTCAAACCCAAACTGGTGGGCGGCCAAGTCAGGATGCATACCCTTCTGGTCCTGCTTTCGATTCTTGGAGGGATTGCCGTCTATGGGATATTGGGCATTATCTACGGGCCCCTCATTGTCACTGCTTTTCTAACTCTTTCTGATATTTACATGAAAAAATACGAAGAGCATATCGCAGACCTCGGCGGTAGGCTGTGACGGC
>JBJKQT010000094.1:0-3621 GCA_046705065.1 Desulfocapsaceae bacterium | reverse complement strand
GCTTATGTTTGAGGACCAGTTCTTCCAGATGGGCGTAGACCTTTTCGTGATAGGATGAACTGAACCGGCTCAGGATAATCCCGGCGACGAGGATCATGGGTGTTAGGGCGATGACCACGACCAGGAGCACCATGTTGCGCCTAAGGCCTCGGTGGTAAGGGCTCAACGACATCGGTTGGCGGTTCATGGTTCTTCCTGGTGTTAATATGTTTGGGTAGAAAATCCTTCCTCGCCTTGCTTCCGGCACAGGCAGCGGTTTACCAGCCGGACATCATTTATCAAGTACAATGCCAATTCCAGATAGGCCGGGGATATATCCTAACTGCTCGATAATATGAGATTAAAAATTATTTTGGAGTGTTGCTGCGAGAAGATGAGGAACGCCTGCTGTCAAAATTGTTTACAGGCTGTAAAGGGAAGGGGGGGGGGGTGGGGGAATGACTGGCAGGTGATGCCGCAGGGAATCATGCGAAGGCAACTATATGTGCGGTGTGGAGTTGTTCGGTGATAGCAAAAAAAAAGCCTCCCTTGGGGGAGGCTAATATATTGATGGACGTGACTGGGGCTTTTTATGATAACGTCATTTCAGAACACTAACCAGTGTCCATCCAGAAATAGGCCAATTGGGTCGAGATCAAGGCTTTCGAAAAATCTTACCGGAGGCCTATGGTTGATATTCCGAGGATAAAAAGTTTCGTATAACGTCGATATCGAGCCAATTGGTCATTTGTGGATGGGCACTAATTACAATTCTCTGATTAACCGCAGGATTTCTTCTTTCGTCAAAAAAGATCGCTTCGCTTCATCGATTTCTGTTTGCACCTTTCTCAGCAACTGCCGTTTGCATTCTGCGGCATATGAACGCGCACGGGTCCTCGATTTTTTTGGAGACACCCGGACTCGCAGGTGCCGTTTCGTCTTCCTCTCAGCAACCGGCCTGGTTTCAAATCCTTCGGTCACGCGTCGCGAGGTTTCATCCTTATCAATTTGGTCAGTGTCTTTTTTTATGGTAACAAAATAAGTGAGCTGTCGAGCCGTACCTCTCCGTTCCGGAATATGCCGCGAGTACGAATAGCGGCGTCGATCGGGAAATATTCTTCTGTCAATTTCACTATCGTGGGATGATGTTGGCATATGGTCAATCACATTGTTGTTGAAAGCACCAAACTGTGTGAGGGGTGGGTCCCATTGAAACGATGATCGGCCAAAAATCATTTGAACACCTGCTCCCGCCCGAGACTTTATATTCGTGACTTATTTTCTCCTTGCTCTTAATGTCATTCTCAGTAAATTTAACTAGTGTCCATCCGGAAACGGCGCCTTTCACCCGATTTCGGCGTTGGGCATCAAATTCGAATCCTCAAAATATTTAAAATATTCCTCCGGTTCGAATTTGCTGCTCGCCTTGAACTCAGGCGAAAATCACCATTTCCGGATGGACACTAACTATCTGAAATTTTAAATGTTATAATAATCGTTGACGATTAATTATATTTTGTTATATTTGTTGATTATGAACGAAATTCGATGGAGCAATAGTGCCCGCAAGCAATTAAAAAAGTTACCGCTGGGCTTTCGAAAATCCATCACGGACGCAACCCGCACACTGGCCGATTTTCCCGATTGCCGTAATGTCAAGAAGCTGGTTGATCATCGCTATGGTTATCGGCTGCGGGTCGGCCGGTATCGGGTATTTTTCGACCATGAAAGCATTATAAGAATTATCTCTATTCAGGAGGTTCGCAAACGAGATGACCGAACATACTGACCCCCAGATCATTATGCAAAATGGTAAACCTGCATTTGCTGTGATTCCTTGGAATGAGTACCAGGAACTGGCCAAATATCGGGTGAAGGATGAGTCCGATGTATGGTTTCCCCAGGAGGTAGTTGAGGCCAATGCCGTGCGCGGTGAGAGCCTGATCAAGGCCTGGCGCGAATATTTCGGCCTTACCCAGAAAGCGCTGGCCGAGCGCGCAGGCATGAAGCAGCCGGCCCTTGCCCGTCTGGAATCAAGCGATCTTACCCCACGCACCAGCACATTAAAAAAACTGGCCACAGCCTTGGAAATCTCCGTCGAACAGCTCATTGATTGAAAATTCCGCAATATTTTCCCGCGCTCACCGGCCACCGACTACCGATCACCTTGCCCCTTCTTCCTGTGGCAAATAAAATAATCAACCTTCGGGAATGAAACTGACAAGATAGCTGCACAACAACTCAAATAACTGTTGGTCTCGATGATTGTAACGAAACTCAAGTTCTTTCAGGTAAAGAGGAAACTTAGTTTTTGAAATTCCCCGGTATTTTGAAATATTCGATTTTACATAGTCCAAGAAGCCAGAACCACCGTTGACTTTGTAAGCATGATTCGAATCGCCGCTTTTGTTCCCACGGTTTGCGTTCAAATGATCATGAAAAATCAGGGCTTCATATGGCTGGCACCCATCCGTATAATAGATTAAGCTGCGTCGAAGCATTTTTGGATTAAGATTCAATATCTTATCTGCTGTGAAGCCTTCCAGGAAATCAATCTTCACCTTTCCATCCTTATCCAGGATGCCGAAGACATCATTTATTGTCTGAAGCTCTTGTTTTGCCTCTAATTCTACGGAAAGAAAGTATACGTGATCGAGCCAATGCTTAGCATCGCTCGAATTGGCAATGATCGCCAATCGCAAAACGTCCAACGCCTTCAAAGCCGTAGGATAACTTTTTGTAATCTTTTCCGAAATGATCCGGGCGGAGAATTCCTGCTCGAATAATCTGATAAGCATCAACCAATTACGAGAGCCGATTCGGCATTTGCTTATCCAGCGACCGGAAAAATCATGAAAGGTATAGCCGCAACGTTTGCAGCGGTAACGATTTTTGACTATGCGGTAAAATTGATAGGAATGGCATCGTACACAGTAGCGGCGGTAATTTTCCCAGCAACGCTTCTTCAGATAGGCCAGGGCGAATTGTTCTGTTTTAACAAGTTGTTTGAATGATTTTTCCTCCATCTAAATCAGACATATCCCGTGCAAAATTATTTATAAGTTGATCTTAACTATCTAAAAATACCTAAGATACAATTAGTGCACAGAGCGTTTTCGAAAACGTTACACCAATGAACGTTACCAGCCACTTCTTCAGCTCATTTCGTAAAATGAATGGGGCGTCCAGCTCAGACGCTGTAATCGTCAAAAAAATGTCCCAGCAGCAAATATATGCCTTCATTCAAGCTCGACGAAAAGATTGTCGTCGATCAAGCCTGGAGGTTTCCAACACCGGGCTGAGAACAATAGCGTATTTGGCATTTATTTTGTATAGAAGAAATTCGAAGCTTCAACTCATGGGTTGCGCAAATGAAATTTAACGAATCTTTGAACGAACGCAGGGAATTAATAAATATTACAAACAAGAACAAACTGTTGCTAATACCTCTTGTTCATTCTCCAGTTTCCACAGGGACGTTTAATCATGCTTATCGCTTATTCGAATTCCAAGTGGCCAGCGCTAACGCTATTCTGGACCGCTATCGTCTTGATCCTTTTTTATTGCTCCACCCTTTACGCTGCTGATGTAACCCTGGCTTGGGATGCCAGCAGTTCTTCACCCGACGGCTACCATCTTTAT
>JBJKQT010000093.1:0-3454 GCA_046705065.1 Desulfocapsaceae bacterium | reverse complement strand
AATAATGTCAAACAAACGTTTGCTGGCACCGGTGGGTTTCTTTGCTCCCCGTTCCCATTTCTGAACTGTGGATGGGGAGACATTTACCACAACAGCAAAAGCGGCCTGACTCAGCTTGGTTTTCTTCCTCAATGCCACGATCTTGCTTGCTGAATATTCTTTAATATCCGGTAAGCACAACGAATTGATCTCACGCATGGTGATTTCGTCAACGGCTCCGTCATTGTAGAGATCGTTAATTACACTTGTAAGCGATTTTGCAACAGATTTATTCATTGTCCACCACCTCGACAAAGGTTCCACTCTTAAGAGATTTTTCAATCTGATCCTTAGACAAACTCATCAGAATCTCAGCAACTCTTTTGAAAGCGGCCAGTTCTTTTTTGTTTATGTTCGCCTTTTCATTTTTAGCATACCCGTGAACAAATATAGCTCTATCATCTTTCTTGAAACAGATGATGGTCCTTCCGCTCCCACTCTTCCCTTTGCTTTGAAATCTAATACGTTCTTTAAAGACATGGCCGCCAAGGTCCGCTTCATAGATTCCTTTTCCAACTTCCTCAAGAACCTTCGCCAAGTCCGCTAAGGTCAACTTATGCTTATTCGCCCATTTTGAAAACTCTTTGGTCATTAATCGTTTCATGATTAACTATAGCACTCAGTACTATATTTTTCAAGTCTTCAATGTTACAAACACAGATTGGTAATTCTCACCCAAAAATCAGATAAAATTTCATAACTAAGAATGTTACTGGAGAGATAAAAAGCGAGCATGTAGCCGGGAAAATCTTTTTCCACAGGGTATTGAGTATCGAGAGCAGTCTATCAGAACTAGATTGTTCAATCCATTATGATAGACCTAATTGAAGTGTAACTCTGGTTTTAAATCTCAAAACGCGAGGCAAAAATGATAGACAATGGGTAGCAATAGGGTAAAAAAACCTCAAGGGGTTACAACAATAAATGCTGTAACCCCTTGATTATGCTGGCGGGGCCGACGAGACTCGAACTCGCGACCTCCGGCGTGACAGGCCGGCATTCTAACCAACTGAACTACGACCCCGTAGAAATTTCGTTTTTGGTAGGCGGAACAGGGATCGAACCTGTGACCCTCGGCTTGTAAGGCCGATGCTCTCCCAGCTGAGCTACCCGCCCTCCCCAATCAACGGTGGAAGAGTATTTACCAATTTCACCCTGGTGCGTCAAGCAAAAAAGCTCCCGATATAAACTTATTCAAGATCACGATTGCAATGAAAATTCTTTTTCGCTCCATGTGCTGCCAAGCCTATTGCAGAATAAGCCGGCGCTCAAACTTAATGCCTTGTATTCATCTCAACCAGGGTATTTTCACTGAAAACCGCACCACCGGCTACACCTTTAAAAAGCGTTTCGCCCTCCTTGATGATTAAGGCCTGTTCAAGGACCTCATCCATATGCTCGACAAGGGTAATCTTGAGACTCCTTTTGATATTCATCGGCACATCGTTGAGATTCCGTTCATTATCCTTAGGGATCAATACTTCAGTGATGTTTCCCCGTTTGGCAGCCAAGAGTTTTTCGGTCAGCCCTCCTATGGGCAACACCCGTCCGCGGAGCGTAATCTCCCCAGTCATTGCCAGCTTATGCTTCACAGGCACCTTGAGAAGAGCGGAGACCAAGGTTGTCGCTATGGTAATCCCGGCAGACGGACCATCCTTCGGAATGGCGCCTTCGGGAACATGGATATGGATATCGAGCTTCTGATAAAAATCGCTTTCCAACCCCAGCATTGTGGCTCGGGAACGGACATAACTGAGCGCCGCTTGGGCCGATTCCTGCATCACATCGCCAAGTTTTCCGGTGATGATCAATTTCCCTCCACCCGGCATCAACGTGGCCTCTATCTGCAGCAACTCTCCTCCCACCTCGGTCCACGCGAGACCAGTGGTTAAACCGATGGCGTCCGCTTTCTCAGCCAGGCCGTACCGGTATTTAGGAGTGCCCAAATACTTAGGTACGGATTGGGCACTGATACGGTATTTCTTATTCTTCTGATCCTTCTTCAATCGGTCACGGGCAACCTTCCTGCAGACGGAGGCAAGACTCCTCTCAAGATTCCTAACCCCGGCTTCACGTGTATACCGCCTTATAATTTCAAGGATCGCACCTTCGGTAAGCGAGATATCCCCTTTCTTGAAGCCATTGGCATCGAGTTGTTTCGGGATAAGGTAGCCTTCGGCAATTTTCTGTTTTTCTTCTTCCGTGTAGCCGCTTATCTGTATAATCTCCATCCTGTCTTGAAGCGGAACAGGAATGCTGTGCAGGGTATTGGCAGTAGTTATGAAAAAGACTTCCGACAGATCATAGTCGATGTCGAGATAGTGATCGTTGAAAGCCACGTTCTGTTCGGGGTCGAGAACCTCCAATAAGGCTGAAGACGGATCACCGCGAAAATCCATGGACATTTTGTCGACTTCATCAAGACAAAATACCGGATTGGCAACATCGGCCTTCTGCATGGCCTGTATGATTTTTCCAGGCATGGCTCCGATGTATGTCCGCCGATGGCCGCGAATTTCGGCCTCGTCTCGAACCCCGCCAAGGGACAGTCTCACGAACTCTCTGTTCATCGCCCGGGCAATGGACTTACTAATCGACGTCTTCCCGACTCCTGGAGGACCGACCAGACAGAGGATAGGCCCTTTAATCTTTTTGACCTGTGCCTGGACGGCAAGATACTCGACGATCCTCTCTTTGGGTTTTGCCAAACCATAGTGATCTTCATCGAGAATTTTTTCTGCGCGATTGATATTGATCGTCGCTTTGCTCTTTTTCTTCCAGGGAAGGCTCAATATGCAGTCGATATAGTTACGAACGACGGTTGTCTCGGCCGACATGGGCGGCATGCTTTTGAGTTTTCTAAGTTCCTTGGTGACTTTCTCTTTGGCAATCGCGGGCATGGATTTTTTTTCAATGGCCTTTTCCAATTCGGCCACGTCATCCAGGCCGTCGTCGCCATGTCCCATTTCCGTTTGAATCTCCCGCACCTTTTCTCCGAGATAATAATTTCTCTGAGTTTTGGCCATCCGCATTTTGACTTTAGCGTTGATGGATTTTTCAAGCTCGGCCAGCTCGATCTCGCGATAGATATACTCCAACACTTTTTCTATCCGGAGAATGATCGTTTTCCCTTCCAAAACCTTTTGTTTCTCGTCCGCCTTCAATGGCATATGAGCACAAATGATATCGACCAGTTTATCGGCGTCCTCGATATTGTTAACCGATTTTACAACTTCCTTTGAAATCTTCTTATTAACGGTTGCAAACTCGTCGAAAAATTTTCTCAACTCCCTTTCATAGGCAAGGATTTCTCCCGAAGAACACGGTTCATCCACAAGTTCTTTCACCTCGACTTGCAGGAAATTGTCATTGGGCACAAAGGAGACGATTTCCCCCCTTCTTTTCCCTTCGATCA
>JBJKQT010000092.1:0-5073 GCA_046705065.1 Desulfocapsaceae bacterium | reverse complement strand
TACATTGGATGAAGTCCCGGTGCGGCAAACAGCCTCTTGTTTTTTTTGCACAAAGAAATCATTCTGTCCCAGCCGTCTTCATCGACGCCAGGCAGAACCATACTCTGCACGCCGACAGCTCTCGCCCTGGCAAGCAGAGTGTCAAAGTCATTTGAGAACATCGATATGTCGAGATGACAATGGGTGTCTATCAGTTCCATGGTATCTGTTTGCGATTAGCCCGCATTTCTCATGAGCACTGTGTCCATTTGGAGGAAAGTTAAGAGATCCAACATATTTTTAGAAAACTCGTCCATTACCGAATTTACACAGTGTTCACCAAAGGTCAGTCCAGGCGGCGCCATCTTCTTCAGTCTTTTGGCAGTGTACATAGATTACTATAGTCCATTGCCAAAAACTTCGAACCTGACGCCGCCTGAACTGATGAGAAATGCGGGTTGGAAATGCATTTTGCCTATCTGAAGAACTTTGTGAAAACTAGATTGTTTTCTGATTTTCTTTGAAATATTTCATGGCCTTCAAGACGAAACGGGCATAGGCTCCGGCCTGACCGCCGCCCATTTCGACGGCAACGTCGATTGTCTCGAAAATTTCACCCCGTCTGGTTGGTGTAGAGTTATTCCACGGCTTTTATTTTTCTCATATTCAGCGTATAGGCAAATCGGTTTCCCCAATATGCCTCTTCCTGAAAGCCTATTTTTTTGGTGATTTTGGATACTGCCGTGCGGCTTTGAAAGTGGGGATCGAAAATGATTTCGGTGATGGACAAGATCCCATCCGGTTTGAGTGCGGAATGGATTTCCTTGATCGCTGCTTCCCTCTCCGGGATTTCGCCCAATACTGTTACCATCAGTGCTCTGTCAAATCGGTTTTGACCCATTTTCCCTTCTCCTGCGCCGGCATGCAGAAACTCGATATTGTCGACACCTGCGGCCAGTGCCTTTTCTTGCGTCCGTTTAAGCATTCCTTCCTGGACATCCATGGCCACGACCTTCCCCTGCGGGCCGACTTCCCGGGCTAGGGGAACGCTGACCCGTCCGGGACCGCACCCCATGTCCAATACCGTCATGCCCGGCATAAGGTTCAGATTCCTGATTATTGTTTTTGCCCTGTTGGTTTTGGCGAGAGGGTTGTCTAATTCCACAAGCCAACTTAACCAAACCGGGCAGGGAAGTGAGTTGCGGCGGGAGGAAAAACGCCAAACGATGCCTATAAATATGCCGAGAGCAAGTAATGAGAAGGCTAAGAAAGTGATTGTCGTCATTTCAGTAAAATATTCTAATCGAACCCATCCTAAGTTTATTGAGAGTATATGAATGTCAGGACACTATACCATATTATCACGACAGCCAAAATCTTTAGGTGCTTCTGGATGGCACTCTGTGGTATGCTCAAGATGTTTCGCATGCCTTGATTTTAACAGAAAATCTTCGAATAGAAAAAACTTGAAGGGTAAGAAAAGGTTATAAAATGGCACTTTCGGTTGTCAACCTCTACAGCAAGGTTCTTCCCAAAACCAATTGTCGTGAGTGCGGTTTCCCCACCTGCTTGGCTTTTGCAAGCATGGTTGTTTCGGAAAAACACCCATTGAAAAATTGTCCTCATATTCCCGCGGATATCCTGGCGCGTTGTGAAAAAGAACTGGCCGAGCAATATGCCGAGGGGAAGTGGCTGAAACGGGATCTGGCAGAAGAGGCGTTAAAATGGGCCAAAAGCAGAGCCGCCTCGATGACGATTGCCGATCTTCCCGAAAGGATCGGCGGCGAGGTTGTTATGACGGAATCGGGAGAGGCGCTGAAGCTCCCCTATTTTTCCGGGCATATCCTTATCTCCCCTCGCCAGGCTACCCGTCTTGACGGAGGCGAGTTGAGCCGTCTGGAACAGGTGTTTCTTTTCAACCATCTGGCACAGGGCGGTTTTTCCGAACCTTGCGGGAACTGGAAGGGTTTTATCGAGTTTCCCAATACCGTTTCAAAAGCGAAAACCATGACAGGTCAGGTGGAGGAACCTCTGATTGAGCGTTTCTCAGGCAAAAAAGACGAATTGGCGCAGCGGGCTCTCGCCCTTGGCGCAACCCTGGTTCCCGAACAGGGAGGTTCCGCCGATATCGCTGTTCTTTTCACTCCATTGCCGAGGGTGCCGGTTATCCTGTTGTTCTGGGACAGGGTTCCGGGCGAAGATTTTCAGCCACAGGCGAAAATGATGTTCGACAAAACCATAACCGAACACCTTGATATAGAATCCATCGTCTTTTTGAGTGAAAGGATACGGCAACTTCTTTGCGAAGACAGCGAAACGAACCAATGAGGTGTTTGACTCTTTTCCCGGAGTCCATCCCGGCAATCCCGGTGACTTTTTTTAAGAGCAACTCTTTTACGGGGCCAGTTATTTTTCCTTGCCGCTTGGGGGCATCATTTCCCGAGGAAGCCCCAAGAGATAGACAAAAAGAGCATTATTGTAAATGGAGTGAGGATCCTCTTTCATTTTCTGCAGGTGGAAGTCGATACGCTCCACAAGAGTAGGGGAGAGTGGTGAGTTTTTTGCAAAGGCAAATCGTAAATTTCTTCTGTTAAAAGTTATGGTTGTTCGTTTAACATTCAGTCCGTCGGTTGGCAGATAACTGGACACTCTGCTGATGATTCCGGCATCGACTCTGCGGGTTGAAAGGAGTCGTAATACATCAAAATAGCTGGAGGCTTCGACAAAAGAACAGGAAATTTGCAATTTTGACATCAGGTCCTTAATGCTGTTTTCACCATGCCTGGCGGAAGGCTTTTTAAAAATAGCGATGGTTTTACCGTTCAACTCCTGTAATGAACCGATATGTTGATCAGGTGTTGTATAAACAATGTCCCAATCGACAAACACATCTTCATTGTTGAAGAGGAATCGTTTTTTCTCCTTCTCTGAAACGGCAACGTCCATCACTATTTGGATTTCGTTCTTTTCCAGACGAGTCAGGCACTCGTTAAACTTGCCATGCACATATTCAAGACGCCATCCTTCCCCTTGTGCAATACCATTTAAAATATCAGGGAATAGTCCCACGACATTTCCAGAGATGTCGGTATAAGCCAATGGTTTGTCTTCGAATTCTCCCACTCGGATAACAGTATGTCCCCCAGGTGGTTTGAACTGAGGCCAGGACACTCCGGGGGCAAACAACAGCAGGCCGGAGAACACGATAAGCCATAGGCAGAAAGGTAGTCTTGCCTCATATCGAGTGGCCTTGCCTGACGTGCGGCTTCGTTTGCCGGTTATTCTTTGGTAAATTGACGACATGAATCAAAATTGAGGGTGGACCGGTCGTTAAATCCTAGAAATCCGGGGGGCGCGTTCGGTTTTTGCCCTCCGTCCCGGCATCCAGGGCGTTTCGGACTGTCGTAAGAAGTGAGGCCTTTGTGTAAGGTTTTATAATAAGATGCCTGACGCCGAGTTCGGATGCCTGTACTTCCGAGATTCGATTGCTGTATCCTGTCGCGATGATGATGGGCATATCCTTCCTCACCGTGCGAAGTTTACGCGTCAGAACGTCGCCCGGCATCTTCGGCATCGTCAAATCGGTGACAATCAGGTCGTAGCTCTCCGGATGGGCGGCAAAACGGGCATAGGCCTTCTCGCTATCCGATTCGGTCGTCACAGTATACCCTTTGGCTTTCAGCATCCTGGATAAAAGTTCACAAATCGCCGGTTCATCATCCACCACCAGAATGCTTTCGGTCCCCGATGGAAGACCATCGGATGCTTGAATTTTTTCGTGTGGTTTTTCTTCGTTTATCGATGGAAGAAGGACGGTGAAAACACTGCCTTTACCCAGTTCACTCTTAACTGAAATCCGCCCTCCGCATTCCTCTGCAATGCTTCGTGCCATGGCCAGGCCGATTCCCGTCCCTTCATGGATGCCTTTAGTGGTGAAATACGGTAGAAAAATCTTATCGAGATTATTTGGATGAATACCGCCGCCCGTATCAGAGACCTCGAACTGCAGATAGCTGCCGGAGTGCATCTTTTTTTCTGCCGGAAAGTTTTCCTCCTTCAGAATGACCTCATTGAGCGAAATACCCAGCAGGCCTCTGTCGTTCATGGCATAGGCTGCATTTGTGCACAGGTTCATTATGAGTTGGTGGATTTTAACGGGATTTGCCATTACGAAAGAAGATCCTTTGATCCTTTGTTTTATTTCAATACTTGACGGGAGGGTGGAGCGAAGAAATTTGACCGCCTCCTTGGCAATAATATCGATCCTGACCGGTTTTGGTTCTTCATCCGTCTTCCTGGCGAAATTAAGGATCTGTTTTACAAGGTCCCTGGCCCGAATACCCGCTGTATAAACTTGTTGGAGATCCTCTTCCAGCTCAGAACCTTTTTCGACATTACCTAGGGACAATTCCGTGTAGCCCAATACTGCTGACAAAATATTGTTGAAATCGTGGGCTATCCCGCTTGCAAGAGACCCGATGGCTTCCATCCTATGTGCTTGTATCAATTCTCTAGCCATCTGTTTTTGTTTGGAAATGTCTGTTGCGATATGGATGATTTTGTCTAAATTCCCGCCTTCGTCATAGACGGGGGTGCAGGAAATGATATACGTTTTGCCTCCGATCTCGACTTCAGCCATTTTTGCTTGCAGATTGTCTTCCGGCGTTATCCCGGCAACAGGACATATCTGTATGGGCTGTCCTGATTGATGAAAAATTTCATGGCATTTATGTCCCAGCAAGCCTTCAATGGGGAGACCCGTGCGTTCCACAGTGGCTCTGTTTGCGGCAACAATAGTGTAATTCTTATCGACGATCATCGTCATATGGCCGATGGCATCGAAGATATCCTGCCATTCCTTTTGGGCCTTAAACGGATCGGTGTCGGCGGATTTTCGTCTTTCGAGTTCAACCTGCAATTCACGGATGGTTGTTTCAAGTTCGTTTCTCTGTTGAATCATGCGTTTCTGCATGGTGCTTTCGGTCTGTTCAAAGCGATTTTTCAGATCTGCAATCTGTTTGTTTTGAGCATCCAGTTTCAACAGAAGCGTTACTTTATTCAGAAGCATGCCGGGTTGAAACGGCCTCGTCAGAA
>JBJKQT010000091.1:0-39926 GCA_046705065.1 Desulfocapsaceae bacterium | reverse complement strand
GGGCGAGAGCTGTCGGCGTGCAGAGTATGGTTCTGCCTGGCGTCGATGAAGACGGCTGGGACAGAATGATTTCTTTGTGCAAAAAAAACAAGAGGCTGTTTGCCGCACCGGGACTTCATCCAATGTACCTTTCCCTGCACCACCCGCAACACCTGGAAAAGCTTGAGAGCTTGACGCAGAGGGAGAAACTGGTTGCCATTGGAGAAATAGGCCTTGATTACTTTATTGAAAATTTTGATAAACCAGCGCAGCAGGATCTATTTGAAAAACAGCTGAAAATCGCCAGAAAAGCCAATTTGCCGGTTCTTCTGCATGTCCGTAAGGCCCACGATCAGGTTCTCGCGACCCTCCGTGCGAAACATTTTCCCCACGGCGGACTTGTTCATGCCTTTAACGGCAGCTTCCAACAGGCAACTCAATATATCAAACTGGGTTTCGGCATCAGTATTTGCGGGACGATTACCTACGACAGGGCGAAGAAAGTCAGACGCATTGCGGCAGAGTTGCCGCAGGAGGCTATCGTGCTGGAAACCGATGCCCCGGATCTTCCGCTGGCAGGCCGCAGAGGCAACAACAACTTGCCGGAATACCTACCGGAAATACTTGAAATGCTGGCTGGAATACGCAACGAACCACCTGAGGAAACGGCGGCATACACAACAGCCAACGCCAAACGTTTTCTGGGTCTCCCCGGTTAAAATACGGCCTCTCCTTCGCTCTGTTCTGGCGGATGGATCGGGTTATGTGTATAGTAAGAGTACCCTTCCGGATTTTGTTCGAGAACTTCAGCTGAATTTTAAATGATACAAGTCGACAACTCGCTGCTTTGCCACGGCATTTCATCCTGTGAAACGCTCCGTGCCGGCGATACATCCAGGAGATTCCATATGATAAAAACAAGAAACCTCGGGAAATCAGGACCTGCTGTCGGAGCTCTCGGATACGGAGCCATGGTCCTGGAAGGTTATTACGGGGCCTCCGATGATGAACAGGCCCTGGCAACCATTCACCGTGCTCTTGATGTCGGCATGACCATGATCGATTCCGCCGATGCTTATGGAAACGGACATAACGAGATACTCGTCGGCAATGCGATCAAGGGCCGGCGCGATAAGGCCTTTGTCGCCACAAAGTGCGGTATCGTCTTTGACCCGGAGCAGACGCGAACCGAACTCCGCACAGGTTGGGGATTTTCCCTTGCCATCAACGGCAGCCCGACCTATGTCCGCAGAGCCCTCCATGACAGCCTGAAACGGTTGGACGTGGACACGATAGATCTGTGGTATCTGCACTACGCCGACCCGGAAATTCCCATCGAAGAGACCGTGGGAACCATGGCGGAAGCCGTTCAGCAGGGAAAGGTCCGCTACCTGGGACTCAGCAACGTCGAAGCCGGCCAGGTCAGACGAGCCCACGGAATCCATCCCATCACCGCGGTCCAATACGAGTATTCCCTCTGGCGAAGAGAAGCAGAGACAGCATTGCTGCCCACCTTGAACGAACTGGGCATCGCCCTTGTAGCATGGTCGCCGTTGGGCAGCGGTTTTTTGACGGGGAAGGTCGATACGATAGCGAACAATGATTTTCGCAGGAATAACCCACGATTCACAGGAAACAATCTCACGCTCAACCGTGATCGGTTTGCACCTTTTATGGACCTCGCAAAGAATTTGGGGATAAGTCCTGCTCAACTGGCCTTGGCCTGGATTCTCCACCAAGGGGAACATATCGTTCCCATCCCGGGAACCCGGCATCCTGAGAGGATCGCAGAAAACGCCGGAGCCGCCGAGGTCGAACTGGACAAAGAAACCCTGCGGCGCATCGATCAATTGGCACCGGCCGGGTTGGCCCAAGGCGCAACACTGATCAAATGACGGAACAGATGGCATAAAGACTTCACAAGGCATTTGGCTAACACAGCCTCAGCTCAAAGCGGTACTCTTTCAATCCTTTTAATTTGATAATCGTAAACCAGGAAGCCCAGGAGGAGATTACACATGAAGAAGACCTTGATCGTACTTGCAGGTGCAACCATCTTGATGAGTGGAACGGCATTGGCGGCCGAAGGAGTGCATTGGACGTATAGCGGCCATGGAGGGCCGGAACATTGGGGAGATCTTGCACCGGATTTCGAGATGTGCAAAAAGGGAGTCAACCAATCTCCCGTCGATCTTAAGGCGATGGTGGAAGCAGAGCTCTCACCACTGAAAATTTCATATCATCCGAGCCCCTTGGATGTGGAAAATAACGGCCATACCATAAAGGCAAACCTGAAAGGCGGCAGCTCGATCACCTTGGACGGGCACACGTACAAGCTCCTTCAGGTCCACTTTCACACCCCGAGCGAAAATCATATCAACGGCAAATCCTTTCCCATGGAAGCCCACTTTGTCCATGCCGACGAAACGGGCCGGCTTGCGGTGATCGGCCTTTTGTATACCGAAGGTCCGTCAAACTCATCCCTGTCTACTATCTGGAACAGCATGCCCGCCAGTGCCGGTCAGTCAGTGCAATCGGCAAATTCATCGGTTGATCCCGGCGAAATGCTCCCCGCCGACCATGACTATTACCGATTCAACGGTTCGCTGACCACTCCTCCATGCAGCGAAGGGGTCCTCTGGCTGATGATGAAGAAAACGGTTGCTGCGTCAAAGGACCAAATCGAGAAGTTCCATGAAACTTTCGGCCAAGACACCAACCGGCCGGTCCAGCCCCTCAATGCCCGGGTAGTGCTCCAATAGCCAAGACATGTCTTTCGAGCAACGGCGAACGAATTGCAGAGTTTGGCCGTTGCTTGAAATCGAAAACAGAAAGAAGCATATTGCATCTTTCTCGCGCCACGCAAAAGCTCCCGTTTACCCGCATGGAAACCTTAACAATCCGTCAACAGCTAGGCATCTTGTTGCAGAGGGAGAACCTCGGCATAAGGGACCTTTCCCAGGCTCTCGGACTGCCGGAAAAGGAAATATACAACCACCTGGAACATATCGCCAAAACGGCCCGCCACCTTGGTTTGCGGCTGGAAATGGATCCCGGCCCCATTTGCCTGGCCTGCGGTTACCTGTTTAAAAGCAGGCAGCGATTGACCCCGCCCGGACGTTGCCCGAAATGTCGAGCCACCCATATTTCCGAGCCACTCTTTCATCTAACTCCGATCTAATCAGTATCTCTTGAAAAATTCACCAAAAACCAACTTATGGAAAGGGAGGAAAGCACCAGATAAAGGAGGTTGCAGATCTCTGCAGCCACTGCCCTTTGACTATCCTACAACTGCAAAGCCTGCAATCGCACTACCTCAATGGCCAATTCCGAGCGGGCATTGGCGTCTTTGGGCAGGTTTTTCTTTTCGCACCACTGAGGAAAAGTCTCAGGATCGATAAATACTTTAACCACTTGATCGCCCGCCGCCTCCGCCTCCTCTTTTTTCTCTTCCGCCAGCTCCAGCCACTCTCGATAGGTGGGGGGCAGCAGGTCGCCATCGTCGAAGATTTGCCGCAAGCCGTCGTACTCTTCCTCCCTATACCATACCATGGCCTGGATCATCGGCTGTCGGGTGTTCTCCTGCTTTCGGGCCTGTTTCGCTTTAAGCTTTGCCGCTGCCCTGCCGGAGGCGGGCGGAGTTTTCTTTTTCGTCATCGCATATCCTTCAATTTTTCAACTTCGTTTTGTACTCTATCTGCAAAATCGACAGGTCATCCTGCACGTGCCGCCAGACTAAAAAACGACATCATAGCGCATGTTCTTTAACGAGAAAACGGTATTTAAAAATATCCTGCATAAAAAACGGCCTTGAATAGGAGGGGGCCCCTTCCTTTTCAATGCCGGCAACCTCGAAATCAACAAGATTTCCGAGGTTGTGATCGCCTTACTTGAAAAGCTTCAGGTACTTTCCATAGCCGTCTTGCGCCAGCTGATTTTCTGGAATGAAGCGCAGCGCGGCGGAATTGATGCAATAGCGCAATCCGGTGGGAGGCGGTCCGTCGTTAAAAACATGACCGAGATGGGAATTCCCCTTGCGGCTGAGGACCTCTGTTCTGACCGAAAAAAGGCTTCTGTCTTCGCGCTCAACGATATTGTTTTTATCGACGGGCTTGGTGAAACTCGGCCAACCGGTGCCTGAATCGTATTTATCGGTGGAGCTGAAAAGCGGCTCTCCTGAAACGATATCAACATACAACCCCGGCTTTTTGTTATTCCAGTAGGCATTGTTGAATGGCGGTTCCGTGGCGCCTTCCTGGGTCACACGATACTGCAGCGGGGTCAGTTTATCTTTCAGATCAACTTTTTTCGGATCGCCTGAGAGATCCAAATGGACACCTTTCCAGATCTTGTCCAGATAATCATCACGACCTGAACGCGATCTGTAGTAAAAGTAACGAATCGGGTTCTTTTTGTAATAGTCTTGATGATATTCCTCGGCTTTCCAGAACTTCGGTGCATCGAGAATCGGCGTGACAATGGGCTTTTTAAAGACACCGCTTTGCTCAGCCTCTTTTTTTGAAGCCTCGGCAAGACGTCTTTGATCGTCATTGTAGACAAAAATTGCAGAGATATACGCATGTCCGCGGTCGACGAACTGACCTCCCGGATCGGTGGGATCGATCTGATGCCAAAAGGTATTGAGCAACTGCCCATATGTGATCTTTTGGGGATCGTACACCACCTGAACCACCTCGATATGACCACCTTCGACATAATTATGGTAGGTCGGGTTCTGTGTTGTTCCGCCGGCATAGCCGTCCGTCACCGAGATGACGCCATTGAGTTTCTCAAATGGTTCCGTCATGCACCAGAAGCAGCCCCCGGCAAAAAGCGCCTTGGCTGTGCCCGATGCGGGCATTGTCTCTTTCGTATCGGAGCCTGCCCGGACAGAGGCAAGCCCGATGACTATAACTACACAAAGTGCTGCAATAACACTTGAAAGAATAAGTTTCATTGTACCCTCCTAACTTAATAATTGCCGTCCTGATGTGCAGGTTGTCTGTCGGGCGGCACTGTACGGATATAGGTTCCAGCTTGTTTCAACAGATTTTCAATTTCATGAACGGTAATCCGTTCCGTATCATAGGTGACGCGATCAATTTCCGAAAATCCCAGCCACCCTTTTTCGACTTTGATCACTCCAGGCCGCCCGTCCAGGGCTTCTTTGCCGACATCGAATCACCCCACAACGAACGTTGTCGTGGTCCGAGTTGCAGCAGATACCTGGTAAGGTGTGCCGATCAAAGCCATCAAAAAGACCAGGAAAAGAATCATTGTCAAAATCGTCGTTTTCATGGCGTTCTCCTTACCGTTTATAAGCAGATTTGCTCTAAAACTCCGGACTGCGTTCAGACGTTGAGGATGGACTGATGCGTATTGTCCATGGGTCCCTGGGATTCTTTGAGCTTCATCGTATCAGAAGTTTTCGACGGCATGGTGTTGTCCATTGGTTTCATGGTATCCATTTTGGAACCGTTCATGTCCTGTTTGGTGTCATGAGTTTTCATCGTGTCTGCTTTATCCATGCTCTTCGACGGCATGGTATCGTCCATGGTTTTCATACTATCCATGCCGTCGTGCCCCGAACATCCGAAGGAAAAAAGAGCAAAAGTCAAAGCAACGGCTGCGGCTGATAATAATGTGTTCATTTTTTTCATGACGTGCCTCCTTACGTTTGGTTTTTTCGGGATGAAGATATTTCATCCTTGTTGCCATAACCGTAATGCGACTTTGTAAAGGAGGATTAACGTCAATGTAAAGATCAGGTAAAGATCAATCGAGGCGTTCTTTTTCGTCGGGCAGGGTAAACCAGATACAGGTTCGGCCGTCTCCGCTTTGGGCCCCGACCCGGCCGCCATGGGCTTCGATCAGCTCTTTGGTAATGGCCAGTCCGATGCCGGCACCGCCGACATCACGGGAGCGGGAGCGGTCGATGCGAAAGAAACGCTCGAAGATGAAGGGAAGGTCGTCGTTGGGAATTTCAGGCCCGCTGTTGCAAAAACGAATCCGGGTTTCATTTCCACAACGACTACTGGAGATTGAAACGTCACCTTGTTCAGGTGTGTACTTGACACAGTTATCGAGAAGATTGCGTACAGCCTGCAGGAACTTGTCCCGATCGGCGAAAACAACGGCGGCATCCTTGGCAAATTCCGTTGCCACCCGAACATGTTTTTCCTCAAGAGCCGGCCGGTAGAGCGGGAGGAGGTCGCCGATTTGATCGGACACCGTCAGATGTTCCCGCTTTAAATACAGTCTTGCCGCTTCGGCGCGTGAGAGTTGCTGCAAATTGTCAACCAGCTTGACCAAGCGCATGGTCTCCTTTTCCAGCAGATTCAGGGTGTCGGGCGACGGCGCTATCACCTGGTCGTTCACGGCTTCAAGGTAGCCGCGCAGATTGGTCAGAGGCGTCCGCAGCTCATGGGCCACATCGGCGACCATATTCTTGCGGAGTTGCTCGATATGCTCAAGACTATCCGCCATCCTGTTGAACGAGACGCCGAGCTGCCCCACCTCGTCATTGCCTGCGACATCGACTCTCGCGGTAAAATTGCCGGCCGCGATATCCCTGGTGACGGCACTCATTTGCGACAAAGGTTTGAGAACCTTACGGGTCAGGAGATAGCTGAGAATAAAGGCAAGGAAAAGAGCGGCCAGGCTCGCCCAGATGAGGTAGTAATGGATCGAGGAGAGAAACATCCGATGGATGGCCGTGGGCTCGATTTCGTATTTCTTCATGAGCGCCATGAAATAGCTCGCCGCAAGCTGATCGATGGCCAGCCAGATCACCAGAATGATGACCGCGATAACAGGCACAACATTGATGAGCAAAAGTTTCCACAGCAGGCGTTGCCGAATCCTGATCATGCCGTCTCCTGGTCGGTGAACATATAACCGAAACCGCGGACTGTAAGGATATAACGTGGAGCGGACGGGTGCTCCTCGATCTTCTGCCGAAGTTTGCCGATATGGACATCGACCACCCGGTCAATCACGATCTCGCCGTGCTGATAGAAGACATCGAGCAGCTCGTTGCGTGAGAAAACACGCCCCGGGGCCTGCATTAACGTCTGCAGAAGTTTGTATTCCGAAGCCGTGAGATTGACGGTCCGCCCGTGGAGGCTGACTCGATGTCCCTTGAGATCCAACTCGAGCTTTCCGCTGATTAGTTTTTTCTCTTTTTCAATGGCGATGGGATGAAATCGGCGCAGAATAGCCTTGACCCGGGCCACCAGCTCCCGTGGACTGAAAGGTTTTACCACATAATCATCGGCCCCGAGGGACAGCCCCGTTACCCGGTCGATCTCCTCTTCTCTTGCAGTCAACATCAAAACGGGGACATTGGAAAAGGTCCGCAATTGCCGGCAGACTTCCCAGCCGTCGACCTTGGGCAGCATGATGTCCAGGATAACAAAGCCTGGATTACGCTTTCTGGCAATCTGCAAAGCCTGTTCGCCGTCGGTTGGAGTAAGTGTTATAAAGCCTTACCGCTCAAGGTAAGTCTTGACGAGCGTTGCGGTATTGACGTCATCTTCGACTATCAGTATGGGGCCGTCACAACCTTGCATCTATTCTCCATCTATACAGCTCGATTTTTGCAAAAGCATGCCTAAGAAATGTATAAGTCTTTCCGCAGTTCATTGGAAGAAAGTCCTTTGAAAAAGCTGCAAAAAACGAAGGGATGCCGAATGAAGGCGACCCTGTTTCAAGCGTGGTCCGTTTTCTCATTTTTCCCAAAGCCTTCCAAAAGCTGCACTTCAATGGGCTTACTTTTTTCCCCAAAATAAATGGAATGATGCGGAAAAGGAATCTCAATGCCCTGCTCATCGAATGCCAGCTTGACCCTGCGTAAAAACTCACGTCCCACCGCCCATTGCTGTATGGGCTTGGTTTTTATCCGACCCTTGATAATGACAGCGGAATCGCCGAGTTTATCGACGCCGAATATATCCGGATCTTCGAGCATATTCTTGCCGAATTTCTGATCTTCCCGCAATTTTCTGCCGACATCTTTCATAATATCTATGACGCGGTCGGTATTTTCTTTGTATGCGACTCCTATATCGAATACATAGGCGGACCACTCGTTAGTCATATTGCTTAATGTGGAGATCGTCCCGTTGGGAAAAACATGAACTGTACCGCTGTTATCCCGAAGAATGGTTGTGCGAAAATTAATCTTTTCCACTAAACCGCCCGTGCCGTTGATAATGGCCACATCCCCGACTCGGATCTGATTTTCCAATATGATAAAAAATCCTGATATGATGTCACGGACCAGGTTCTGAGCTCCGAATCCCACCGCGACCCCTGCTATACCGGCGCTGGCAATGATCGGTCCGATCTCGACACCAACCTCTTTGAGAATCATCAGCCCCACAGTCAGCCAGACCACCAGAAGCGCCGCTCTTTTGATCAAATGGACCAGGGTTTCAATTCTTTTTTGAGATTCCGTCCGGGGCTCTCCCTCCTCCTCACTCTGCCGTATCAGACGCCTTTCAAGATGAAAAATAAACTTTTTAATCAACTTTAATGCTATAAAAGCAAATATCAGGATTATCAGGATTTGCAGTCCCCTTTCGGCAAGATTTTCCAAGGAATAATTTTTCAATATATTCTGTAGAATTTTCATGAAGGCCCCTTTTTTCCGGTAATACAATCTGTCCGTTTGATTCGAATTTTACTGCAAATATAAGAAAGGGTATAGCAAAGCTTGTCCGGCAAGGCAAGAAAGAAAAATGGGAACGGCCTTGCCGTACAGACAGGGAAGATGCCCCCAGTGGTCATTCTGATAATTTTCTTGCCGTATCCTCTTCGTCGGAATACATAGTTGGTCATCAGGCTCCCTCATACTTTAAGGAATGAAAATGCAGACAGATCAAGAAACACACCGCAAGCGGCTGAAGGACACAAGCTCGGAAATTTTTCAGGCGGCCATAAAAGCCGTCTCTCCCGAACGCTGCATACACCGACACGTCAAACTGTCAGGCGAATTTCTGGTGGTTGACGGTGCATACTATGATCTGAGCCGCGTCCATAAACTGTATGTCATCGGCGCAGGCAAGGCCTCGGCCGCCATGGCCCACTCCGTGGAAAAACTTCTCGGCGATCGCATCCACCAAGGCATTATCATTACAAAATATGGCCACGGTACCCAGCTTGGGCATTGCCGGTTGATGGAGGCCGGTCATCCGGTTCCTGACGCAAACGGTTGCCAAGCGGCCGACGCTCTGCTCGAATTGGTCGGCTCTGCCGGACCCGGCGACCTGATCCTCTGCCTGCTCTCCGGCGGCGGATCCGCTCTGACTCCGGCGCCCTCCGAAGGCATCAGCCTGGCGGACAAGCAGGAGGCCACCCGCCTGCTGCTCTCCTGCGGGGCCGCAATTCACGAAATCAATACAATCCGTAAACATCTGTCGCGGATCAAAGGTGGGAGGCTCTGCCGGGCGGCAAACAGGGCTGGAATCATAACCTTGATTTTGTCCGACGTCATCGGCGATGATCTGGACATCATTGCCTCGGGACTGACCGCTCCCGACGGCAGCACCTTCAATGATTGCCTGGCTATTCTCTCATCCTACAACCTCCTGGCAAGCATCCCCGCATCGGTGCGGCACCACCTTGAAGAAGGTGCACGCGGTCGTCGGGAGGAGACGCCGAAACCGCGCGATCCGATTTTTACCAACGTTGCAAACCGTATTATCGGCAGTCTGTCGGATGCCCTGTCTGCTGCCGGAAAGAAGGCAAATCAACTCGGGTATCACCCCATGATTCTCTCTTCGACTCTGCACGGAGAGGCAAGAGAAGCCGCCAAGGTTTTAAGCAGCATTGCCCGTGAAGTCCGCACATTCAATCATCCCGTCAAACCGCCCGCTTGTCTGCTTTTCGGGGGCGAGACAACAGTAACTCTAAAGGGAAAAGGCCGTGGAGGCAGGAACTGTGAGCTTGCCCTGGCTGCAGGAATCGAGCTTTCGGGCCTTCCCGGAACCTTGCTGCTTTCCGCCGGGACGGACGGAACAGACGGCCCCACCGATGCGGCAGGAGCCTTCGCCGACGGTTCCACCGTGACCCGTGCCGAACGCCTGGGACTTTCCGCCGGCAGGCATTTGGGTGACAACGATTCCTACAATTTTTTCAAACCACTGCAGGACCTTCTGGTCACAGGCCCCACCCGCACGAATGTTATGGACCTGCAGATAGTGCTCATTGAATAAATTTATGCTCGTGTTTCTGACGAGATGAAGGTACGTTACCGTTTGAAAACCATTTTTTTACCCACACGTTGGGACGACAACAACAGGCAAACTTGCGGGGCGAATATACTCAGATGCCGGAAAATCTCAAATTTCAACTCCTTTTTAAAGACCGAATAGGTATCGTTTTCGATATCGCCCAACTGATGACCAGACAGGGCATCAATATCGTCACGATGGAGGTGGAACAAAAGGATGGATTCGCCAAAACATCCATTGAAATCGAGCGGAAAGAAAAGAGCCTGGACAAAGACGGGCTGTTTGCCCTTTTCTCAACTCTTCCGGGTATAGAAAATTTGTCGGAGCTGCAATATCTTCCGCGGGAAAGACGCCAACAGTGGTTCAAAATCCTTTTCGACGGCATGAGCGAAGGCATCATCTCTGTTGATGCAGCCGGCAATGTCAATACCATAAACTCCGTTGCCTGCCGTATTCTCGGCCAAATCTACGAACACATCATCGGACGGCATATCAGCGAACTGAGCCCCAAAGATTCCATCCTCCTCGATTGCATCGAAAAACGTATCCCCGTTAGCCGGAGGAAATCCGTTGTCACCAGCACCGGCCGGGTTGAATTCTACGGTTCTGCCAAACCCATAATCGATAATCAGGGCAACTTCGTCGGTGCCGTTTTATTGATGCAGGATCTCAAGGAAGTCAAGGAGATGGTGGAAGCCGTCTCAACTCCCCTTAATATCACCTTCGACGACTTCATCGGAGAGAACGCCGCGATTAAAAATCTGATCACCTTTGCCAAAAAAATTGCGGACACAGGTGCGATTGTTACAATAACCGGTGAGAGCGGGACAGGAAAGGAGCTGTTTGCCAGAGCCATTCATTATGAAAGCGGCAGGTCCGGCCCGTTTATTCCCATAAACTGCGCGGCACTTCCGGAGCCACTCATAGAGAGCGAACTTTTCGGGTACGTGGACGGAGCCTTCACCGGGGCGAGAAGGAAAGGAAAACCAGGACTCTTCGAGGCGGCGTCGGACGGCACTATCTTTCTCGATGAAATCGGAGACATGCCGCTCGGTCCACAGGCCAAGATCCTGCGTGTTTTGCAGGAAGGTCTGGTACGACGTATCGGCGGATATGAAGAGATCCCAGTGAATGCCCGTGTCATCACTGCAACGAACAGAAGCCTGAAACAGATGATGGAGGAAAAACGCCTGCGCGAGGATCTTTTCTACCGTATCAATGTGCTGACGATACAGATCCCTCCTCTGAGGGAAAGGCTGATGGACATTCCTCTTCTGGCAGCGAAGTTTCTCCATCAGTTCAATGTTAAGCTGGGCAAAAACCATCAAACCATCAGCCGAAGCGCTTTAAACAAACTCTTTGCCCATTCCTGGCCTGGAAATGTGAGGGAGTTAAAAAATGTAGTGGAACGCGGCTCCGTTTTGACGGATTCCGATGAGATCGGGGTTGATTCGATTTTATTAAGCCATGAGATGACAAGTCAAAATGCCCGCAATGAAGCACAAAACCTGACACGGAAGAGTGTAAAACTAAAAGACAACCTGGCCTTCTATGAATCGGAAATACTGATCGAAGCCTTGAACACCGCAGCCAGCATCCGCGAAGCCGCCCGGAACCTCGGAGTATCCCATACTGCCCTCATCAAAAAGATAGCCAAATACGGCCTCCAGGCCGGTAAAAAAAGTTTCCACTGGAACAAAATAGACCCAAAATAGTTAAATTGTTAATTTATTAATATTTTTTTATTATAATATAAATTAACGGAAACATAAGTTTCCAGATAATTTCTTTAACAGCCTTCCCATTTCCTTGCTGAAACGCAACGGACACCAAACTGAACACATTCTGTTTCATAAAGATTTTATTACATTATTTTTCATTTTCAACAGACGGCTTTTCTCATCTGTTCATTCAAGTTCTGCCTTTGGCAAGGGATTTGCACACTTGATCTTCCGTTGGCACTGAAAATCTGCGCTAGGCGTGTCTGCCGTCAAAAACAAAGATCCTTTTCACCCCCCGTCTGCAGAACCGGGGAAGGATTCTAAACAGGAGATCAATAAAAATGAAAGTAGGTATTTTAAAGGAAATAAAAACGGCTGAAAACAGAGTTGCAATGACCCCGGCCGGGATAGAAACCATGCGGGCAAACGGTCATATCATGATGGTTGAAAAAGATGCCGGAGTAGGAAGCGGTTTTCCAAACGAGGCCTATGCAGCGGCAGGCGCTGAGATAATCGCAGATCCGGCAGCAATTTATGCCAATGCCGATATGGTCATGCACGTCAAAGAACCGCAACCTTCGGAGTACGACCTGATCCGGAAAGATCAGATTGTTTTTACCTATTTCCATTTTGCTCCCAATGAGCCTCTGACCCGGGCCATCATCAAAAGCCGTTCCATCGCCGTTGCCTATGAAACTGTTGAGGGCTGCAAGAAAGACCTGCCGCTTTTGACGCCGATGAGCGAAGTGGCCGGCAGGATGTCCATTCAGGAGGCCGCCAAATATCTGGAGCGTTCGTATGGAGGCCGGGGAATTCTGCTCGGCGGTGTAACCGGCGTAGGCCCCGCAACCGTGGTGGTCATCGGCGGAGGAATCGTCGGCACAAACGCGGCTCAGATGGCTTGCGGACTCGGAGCCAAGGTCTATCTGCTGGATATGAATCTTGACAGATTGCGCTATCTCTCCGAGGTAATGCCAAAAAACTGTTTCCCAGTGATGAGCAACCCCACGCTTCTTCGCGAGTTGATCCTGGAAGCCGATGTCGTCATCGGGGCCGTCCTGGTTGCAGGTGCAAAGGCGCCGAAACTCCTCACCCGCGACATGCTAAAGCAAATGAAAAAAGGCGCCGTCATCGTCGATGTAGCAATAGATCAGGGAGGCTGTTTCGAAACCTCCAGGGCCACAACCCATACAGAACCTGTATTCGAAATAGACGGGGTTATCCACTACTGCGTTGCCAACATGCCGGGTGCGGTCCCGGTTACCTCGACCATGGCCCTGACGAACGCAACCCTTCCCTACGCTCTGCAGATTGCCAACAAGGGGTGGAAACAGGCGGCGCTTGAAAATCACGGCATCAAAACAGGTCTCAACATCGTTGACGGGCTGGTTACCTTTAAAGGCGTCGCCGATGCCTTCAATCTTGCTTACACACCCGTCGAGGATGTGTTGAAATAATCTACGGAAGGCGGCAAGCCGACCGGATGACAAGGGGGAAAGACGGGAGATTACAAGGTAAGGCAAACCACCGGAACTTGTGCTCCCGTCAAAAGCGAACCTGGATTTTTCATGAGGTGATTCCGTGTCATATCATATATCAGATGTCGAAAAATTGTGCTGTATTTTAGCTTTCCGGCATGCACCAATGAGGATCATAACAGCGCTATGAGACCAAAGGAGTAATGTAGCCGGGACGCCGACAGGGCAAGCGAGATACGACATGAAATTTGACAGGACACTTCCTGCAATTGCAGCGTTGCCAAAGCTTATATAGCATGGTCCGACCATGGCATCAAGCTATGCGCGTTGCAGACGCAGCATTCTCAGATGGTAATAAATCCGGGGGTAAACATGAAAAAGTCTTTAGGTTTTTGCCTGTGACTTCTTTCATACCAATCCAAGAGGAGAAAAAGAATGGATTTCCTGAGTACTGTAGATGCCGTTGTTGGGAAAATCGGCGCCTTTGCCTGGGGGCCACCCATGCTGATCTTGCTGGTCGGCACAGGGTTTTGGTTGACATTTTCACTACGAGGACTCCAGTTTACCAAACTGGGCCATGCCCTTTACCTTGCTCTGATAAAACGCAAAGAAGATACTGATCAACCTGGAGATATCACCCACTTTCAAGCTCTGATGACCGCTTTGTCGGCCACGGTCGGTACAGGCAATATCGCAGGCGTTGCCACCGCCATCGCGGTGGGCGGGCCGGGCGCCTTATTCTGGATGTGGCTCACCGGACTTGTGGGCATGGCGACTAAATATTCAGAAGCCGTTCTAGCGGTAAAATACAGAGTCACAGATGAAAAGGGCGAAATGAACGGCGGACCGATGTACTATATTTCCAGAGGCCTGAATATGCCCTGGCTGGGAACCATTTTCGCGGTTTTCGCCTCAATCGCCGCATTCGGCATCGGCAATATGGTCCAGTCCAACTCCGTTGCCGACGCCGTCGAGGCGACCTACCATATCCCAACCGCTGTAACCGGCCTCGTCCTGATGATTACAACGGCCCTGGTCATCATCGGTGGAATCAAAAAGATCGGCCAGGTCACCGAATTACTGGTCCCGTTTATGATAGTTTTTTACATCGTCGGTGCCTCTTATATCATTATCGCCGATATAGCGAATGTTCCTGCGGCACTTGCGCTGATCATCAACCAGGCCTTCCATCCGACGGCAGCGGCCGGCGGTTTTGTTGGAGCGACGGTCATGATGTCCATCCGTATGGGGGTTGCCCGCGGTGTGTTCTCCAACGAATCCGGACTCGGCAGCGCGCCCATCGCGGCAGCTGCAGCTCAAACGAAAAGCCCCATCAGCCAAGCCCTTGTCTCCATGACCCAAACCTTCATCGATACCATCGTTGTCTGCACCATGACCGGCCTCGTGTTGATCCTGACCGGTCTCTGGAACGATGGGCGTACCGGTGCCGAACTGACCACGGTGGCCTTTTCCGCAGGCATGCCGCTCGGTTCCCATGTGGTGACCATCGGCATTATCCTGTTTGCCTATTCAACCATACTCGGATGGTGTTATTACGGAGAAAAATCCATTGAGTATCTGTTCGGCCTCAAGGCGGTCATGCCGTACCGAATCGTCTATATCATGTTCGTGGGACTCGGCTCCGTGGCCAAACTCAGCCTTGTTTGGAACATCTCCGACGCATTGAACGGCCTGATGGCCATTCCGAACCTCATCGCTTTGCTCTTCCTAACTCCGGTGATTGTTGCGGAAACAAAGAAATACTTTGAAACCCAAAAGACCGGGCAACCCGTTTTTGAACCACAGCTTGCGGAAAGCCGGGAAAACACTCGCGACTGATTTTCCGATTTTAAGGCAGAAGATATTTTCCGGTATGTGTAGAAAAGTGATGTTCGCGAAAGCCCTGATGGGAGGGGGCCATCTAAGGAGTTTTCCCGACACTTGATTTCGGGATCATTCCGGCCTTGCCCTCTCACTCAGGGCAAGGCCTTTTTGTCTCATACTGCAGCAAAACCGATCTTACCATCGATGGCGACACCGGCCACCTTCAAAAAATGCTGCCGTGGCCTTCGATCCGGAGACATGCCAGTGGAAAAAGTACTGACATGGGCATAAAGAGCTCATATTGTATATAACGGAAAACAGAGACGGAGCAAAGCAAGACGCAACGCTTCACATTATGATTTCATAGATAAATCCAGTAACAAGCTTGCAGATATTTTTTTCTGGTTTATCAGAAAGAAAGAGAGCTAAAGGTGGCTGACCTTTATCCTTTCCCGGATTTCAGTTCCGGCTACCGGGCCGATTCTTCATTTTTTTTATGAAACGAAATGTCGATTGCAGGTTCATACAATATCATTGTAGCATATTGTATTCATTGATAAGCTTCCGTCATTTCACTTAACGTGTTACACAATCATGATTGCCTGCGACAAAGCTCGCAGGCAATCATGATTGTACAGCCGCCATCAATGTCAACGCACAAAGGAGGAAGAATTAAATGGATTTTCTAAATGCCTTGGATAGTTTCATGTGGGGCAAATATATGATGGCAGCCCTATTCATAACCGGTATCGTGCTGACCATAAGGCTCCGCGGAGTGCAGTTCAGAAAGCTGGGATACGCTTTGAAGTTGGCATTTACCGGAGCTTCCTTCAAGTCCAGGTCGGAAGGCGAAGGGGACATTACGCCTTTTCAGGCCTTAATGACGACCTTGGCCTCCACGGTCGGAAATGGAAATATTGCCGGCGTTGCCACAGCCATCGCCCTTGGTGGACCGGGAGCCCCGCTATGGATGTGGATTACGGCCTTGATCGGCATGGCAACCAGGGGAACGGAAGCCATGCTTGGCGTGAAATACCGTCACAAAGCCGATGACGGAACGATGATCGGCGGCGCCTTCTACTACCTGGAAGACGGCGCTTCCGAATATATCGGCAAAAGCTTTGGAAAAATCCTTGCCATAGCCTTCGCCCTAGCGGGCATGGTAGCCGCTTTCGGGATTGGCTGCATGGTTCAATCCAACAGCGTCGCGCTTTCCGTCACAACGCTCTTCCATTTCGATAATGTCAACACGGCCAACATTGTCATCGGCGTAATTTTAGCCGTTTTAACCGCCATCGTTATCCTGGGCGGAGTATCCAGGCTGGGTGCCGTTGCCGAGTGGTTCGTTCCCTTTATGGCCGTTATCTATATCGGTGGTGGCTTGATTGTCATTCTCCTCAAGATCAGCGCACTTCCCCAGGCCATATCCCTGATATTTCATGCTGCGTTTTCAGGACAGGCAGCAGCCGGAGGATTTGCCGGAGCTGCCGTAGCCAAAGGTATTCAATTCGGTGTCGCTCGGGGAATATTTTCCAACGAGGCGGGACTCGGGACCGGCTCTCTGGCGCATTCGGCCGCAAAAACAGCTGACCCGGGCCGCCAGGGACTGATCGGAATGACCGGAACGTTCATCGACACCATCGTAACCTGCTCCATTACTGCCCTGGCCATAGTCATGACGGGCGCCTGGCAGACCGGAGAGACGAGCACCGCGCTGACCATTACCGCTTTCAGCAGCGTTCTCGGTACCGCAGGCGGCTACATCGTTACCATCGGTTCAGCTCTCTTCGGCTACTCTACGATCCTGGGCTGGTCTTATTATGGTGAGCAGTGTACCGAATATCTTTTCGGGTCAGTGACGAATATTCCCTATCGGCTACTTTTTGTTATCGCAACGTTTATCGGGGCGATAGCCAAACTCTCTTTTGTCTGGACACTGTCTGACGTACTCAACGGTTTTATGGCCATACCGAATCTGATCGGGCTGCTTGTTTTAAGCGGAGTTGCCGCCAGAACCCTGAACGAATATCTCAACAGCCTCTCCACAAAAAAAATCTGATTGTAAAGCCCCCGTTCGACCTTCTCGGACGGGGGCTTTCGTTCAGAATTACTGCCGGGAAATCCCGGCAAAACACGTTTTGCAAAGAAAGAGTCGGGTACGCGGTTCTCAAGGTCGCCAATTTATCCGTTTTCTCCACAGATCGGGTTATTTCTCCGTATCAGTGCAAATTTCCATTCATCTTCCGTAGGTAACCGTAAGTTCGGCCCTTCCCAGCGAATGACTGTTGAGATCCGATTCGAGCCGGGCGCCTGATACACTCGAAGTCAAAGGCAGGTGTTCGACATCCAGAGCCCACACGGTGAATTGATACCTATGGCTTGGAGATCCGGCAGGAGGGCAGGCTCCTCCGTAACCCTTAGTCCCGAAATCGGTTGTGCCTTGGATCACGCCGGCAGGCATGAGCCCCCTTTCCGGATTGCCGCTGTTTTCAACAAGGCTATGGACATTTTTGGGGATGTTGAAGACCAGCCAGTGCCACCAACCTCTGCCGGTGGGTGCATCCGGGTCGAAGACGGTGACGGCGAAGCTCTTGGTCTCGGCCGGTTCCCCCTGCCAGGAAAGTTGCGGCGAGATATTGTTTCCTCTGCAGCCGAATCCGTTGTAAACATGCCGAACCGGCAAAAGTCCGTTCACCTGAAGGTCCGTGCTTGTCACCTTGAAATCACCGGCAAGGACTGGAGTTGCAAAAAATATACATGCCAACACTACAAAAAAACAAGTTCGACTCATGATCCCCCCTTATTTTATTTGAGATTCCTATCCAATGCACCTGGAACTATATCCTACCGGCGTGCGACTTTCGTATTTATTCATTTCACGGCCGCCAAGCGGCATCTGGTGTATATTCAAGACGGAAGGAACAATCCCTCTGTTTTGTTTTATCCCTGACTTCTTTCTTCAGCAAGGTTATTTTTCCGCTCGACAACTCACCCATGAATGAAAATTCTCTAAACTACAACCCGAAAAACATTCAAGAGAGCCTTTTACAAAATGAGGATTGTAGTTCAAAATCAAGGCATGCGAAAAATTTTACCACAGGCAGATACAGGATATTCCGAGGATAAAATTTTAAGCATAACACGGAGCTTGGGTGAAAAGACCATTTTGCAAGAGGCTTAAGAAACAAAGGATACGACGACCTGTATCGTCAAACAAAGGAGACTCATGAACATGGAACTACTTTTCGATTGCTCGGGAGTGGATTGGCAAAACGTGTCCGATACGCTCAAATCGGTGGGAATGGCGCATCATGAACCACAACTTCATCAGCGGGCATTCGAAAACAGTGCCGTCACTGTATTTGTTTATCAAGACGGGAAATTGCTTGGTTTCGGTCGAGCCATCTCGGACGGGGCCTATCAGGCAGCGCTCTACGATGTTGCAGTTCTTCCGGAATTTCAAAGAAAAGGAATCGGAACAACCATACTCAAATCCATTTTGGCCAGACTCCAAGGATGCAATGTCATTCTTTACGCTTCCCCTGGAAAAGAAGATTTCTACAGACAGCTGGGCCTCAGAAGGATGTTGACGGGAATGGCGCTTTTCACCAATCAGGAGAGAATGAAGCAAAGAGGCTTTACGGAATGACAATCAGGCTAGCCGATGGAGGCGTGCGATACCGCAACACTTTTAATCATGGTAAAAACCTGGCTGCCGGGCTTTAAATCCAGCTTTTTCATGGCGGATTGGGTAATTCGAGCCGACAGAGGACAACCGATATCCAACCGGACATCCACCAGCGGTCCGTCGCCCGTGTATATTTCCTCAACCACCCCCGGCAGAATATTCTGCACACTGATCTGTTGCGGTGGAACCAGAGCAAGAACGACGTTTCTTGCTTTTATCCTGATTCGAACGGCTGTCCCGATGGGCAAATCCAGCCGTGGGACTTTTAGAATGCCTCCGGCAAATCGTAGCAGCGTAAGCTCTCCGGCCTCGTCATATGCCTCGATTTTTGTCGACAACATGGCGCCTCCCTCGGCATAGCCGATGAGGTGTTGCAGATCCCGGCGCTGGACGATATCTTCCATGGCCCCTGCAGCCACGGCACGTCCAGCCGACAAAACCACCATCGTATCGGCGAGGGCGAATATCTCTTCCAGGGAATGGCTGACATAGATGATCGGGATCGAAAACCTGCGCGACAGCCGGGCAATGAAAGGAAGAACCTCATCCTTTCGTGCATCGTCCAAGGAGGCAAGCGGCTCGTCCATCAGCAAAAGCGACGGACTGGTCAGCAATGCCCTGCCGATGGCCACCCGTTGTTTTTCTCCGCCGGAAAGTTTTGCCGGACTCCGGTCGATGAGGTGATCGATCCCCAACAGATTTACCACTTCGTCGAAATCGACATACCTTCTTTTTTTCTCGGTGAGCTGCATGCCGAACGTGAGATTCCTCCTTACCGACAGATGCGGGAAAAGTCGCCCCTCCTGAAAAATATAGCCGATGCGGCGCTTTTCGGGCGCAAGATCGACAGCCGATTTGGAGTCGAACAGACAGCGGCCCCCCACGATGACATGCCCTTCGTCCGGACGCACGAGACCTGCTATCATATTGATTATAGATGTTTTTCCAGCACCTGAGGTTCCGAAAAGCGCCGTCACTCCAACATCTTCTGCCTGGAAAGCCGTATCGATTTGGAAATCACCCTGTTGGCGTTTGATGTGAATATCAAGCATGACGTCTCTCAGTTTTCCTTACGGGCTGCCAGACGTTTCGCCTGAAACTCCGAAGCCATAAGCGCCCCTATTCCGATAATCACGGAGAGAATGCAGAGCCGCATGGCGCCGAGTTCACCGTTAGGGACCTGCGTCAGGGTATAGAGGGCCAATGGAAGTGTCTGTGTCTCGCCCTGGATATTGGAGACAAAAGTGATGGTGGCTCCGAATTCACCGAGGCTGCGGGCAAAGGCCAAAATAGTTCCGGCCATGATTCCCGGCACAACCAACGGCAGGGTCACAGTGAAAAAAACCCGTACAGGTCCGGCACCCAGCGTACGGGCCGCCGCCTCCAGGCCGCGGTCGACTCCCTCCAAGGAAAGCCGTACGGCACGGACAAGCAGCGGAAAGGCCATGACGGCTGCAGCCAACGCCGCTCCCTTCCAGTTAAACGCCAACGTGATTCCGAAACTCTTGTGCAGCCAGGCACCCACCACGCCCTTCCCTCCGAACAAAAGCAGAAGCATATACCCTATAACCACGGGCGGTAAAACAAGCGGCAGATGGATCAGGCTGTCCAATAGGGTTTTGCCGGGAAAGGAGAGACGGGCCAATACCCAGGCGGTTATGATTCCAGCCGGAAGACTTATGGCCACAGCCCAAAAGGAAACCCACAGGCTCAAGCGCAGGGCATCGGCTTCAAGAGGCGTTAAGTAAAAGAAATGCATCAATGAACCGCAAAACCATATTTCGTAAAGACGGCCTTGGCTTCAGGACTTTTTAAAAATGTCAGAAAGCGTTGCGTCACAGCATTATCCCGTCCAACAACTGCGGCAACCGGATAGACGATCGGCGGATGACTGTTCTCGGGAAAGACGCCGACCACCTTGACCTTGTCCGTGATTGCCGCATCTGTGGCATATACGATTCCCAGGGGAGCCTCGGCCCGTTCGACCAGGGCAAGAGCTGCCCGAACATCTTTTGCAGCAGCGACATTTTTGGAAACGGAATCCCAGACACCCAAAGTCTCCAAAGCGGACTTGCCGTATATACCGGCCGGAACATGGGAAGGATCGCCCATGACCAGCTTGCCGTCACCCAATAATCCCGCAAGGTTGAAATGAGACACGATATCAACTTTCCTCAAACTGCTGCCCACTGGTGCAATCAACACGATTCGATTGCCCAGGAGATCCATGCGGCTTTTCTTATCAATCATGTTTTTTGCAGCCAGGTAATCCATCCATTTCGTATCGGCGGAAACAAAAATATTTGCCGGTGCCCCGTATTCAATCTGTTTAGCCAACGTCGAGGAGGAGGCAAAGGAAGGTACGAACTGTCCCATTTTCTTCTCCATGAAAAGCTTCCCGATGGTGCTCAGCGCATTGGTTGTTGAAGCGGCAGCAAAAACCGTTACCTTATCCGCTCCAAGCGAGTCTTGAACGAATGCCTGAAAAACTAGAACCAGACAAACAGCCAAGACGGAAAAACTTTTAGCCCACCCTTTCATACTCCCTCCTTGCTCAATTTTTTACTCCATTATGAAAACCGGTTCAATCCAATAAATTTGAGCCAGCATAAACTGCACGTCAAGCAGGTATCCATTGACTTTTCACCCCGAAATGCATTATTTTGTATTCCGAAGACAGCAATATTTGTTTTTAAACTACAAAATATCTTTTGTAGTTGTCAATATAATTTTAAAGACGACATTCCGTCAGCCGCTACCGAAATCATATCGAATACTGTGAGGTGAGGATTCATATGAAAACCAAAGATGAAGGTATGACCTGCCACCTGAAATCATTCCGTCAAGCCAAGGGATATTCACAACAACAACTGGCAGGGCTTGTCAAAGTAAAACGGCAGGCAATTTACGACATCGAATCAGGGAAGTACATGCCCAACACCGCTTTGGCGCTGCGGCTGGCCAAACATCTGGGTTGCAAAGTGGAAGATCTGTTTTCCGAGTGTGACCAGGAGGCGATACAGCCGATCACACTTCCTGAAGGCAGAGCACAAGCCAATACGCGCATAGTGGCTGCAAAGATCCGAAACCGGCTGGTGGGCTTTCCGATTTCGGGAAAAGGCTCTCTCAATGACGGCTTTCGCCCGGCTGACGGTTTAATCTCCAGTGATGGAAACACGGCCAGCCTGTTTTGCTCTGAAGACAGTCTCGACCAGACCATCATGCTCCTGGGCTGTGATCCTGCCTTTTCCATTCTGGCCGCTCATGTTTCGCGTTTTGCTCAGGAGATTCGCCTCCACTGCCGATTTGCCTCAAGCTATATGGCGCTGCAGGGGCTTGCCTCAGGATTCGGCCATCTGGCGGGAACCCATCTGCACAATAAACAGGCAGGGGAAGAAAACGTGGCCTTGGTCCGGAAACTGCTCGGCAGCACCAAAACGACCATGGTAGCCTTTTCCCTGATGGAGGAGGGGCTCATGATTGCTCCCGGCAATCCGCATCGCATTCGCAGCGTGGCCGATCTGGCGGGCGGAAAGGTAAAGCTGGTCAATAGGGAAACGGGGGCCGCACTGCGCTCGCTTTTGGATGACTATCTCGATCGTTTCAACATCCCTCGTGAAGACATTGCCGGCTATACCGATACGGTTGCCGACCATATTGAAGGGGCAAGGATGGTCGCCTTCAGGTTCGCCGATGCCGCATTGGGCCTCCGTGCCGTGGCGGATTTTCACGGCCTTGATTTTGTTCCGATTCAAACAGTCCGTTGTGACTTGGTCGTCCCCAACGACCTGTTGACCCATCCCGCCATCAGCATTGTGCTTGATGTCCTGCAGGGGCGAAAACTCAGGCAGGAACTCTCAGCACTGCCAGGATATGAAGCATCCCTTACCGGCACAGTAATTGCCGAAACGTAAGACCTCCACTTAAAGAAATCTGGGACGAAAAGTTGAAAATGCCTGTATGGCGCCAAGGTAGCCTGGTCTGTATTCCAAGGGTAAAAATTTGATCATTCTTTAGAGCCTTAGCAAAAAGGCCATTTTGCATAAGACCCTTGCTAAAGCGCTTTTTTCCTGACCGCCTCCATATCAATTGCGGCCTTCAGCATGCGAAAAAGCTCCCGGTAATGAACCCTGTTCCTGCTTTTGACGTATTGATAGACGGATTTTCTCATTTCGTTTTCTTTAAGTCCGGAGTACTTCTCCATCGTCTCATCGATGAGCTCGCTTTCCCAATCCGGTTCCCACGGAACTTGCATCTGCCGGCATCGTTGATGATCCTCGACGGCCTCGTTGATCATCGCATCCCGAAGCCGTTCCGCCTCGTGAAAGACCTCTTTCTCCTGCAGGTTTGAGCCTTTGATATTTGTCAGAAAAGTATAAATATCATCGAGCGGTTCCTGACGCAGCACTTTAGCGAGGTATTTGATCTGCCTTTTCCGCGCTCCGCCCTTTAATCCCCGGCAAGCCAGGATCTCGTCATAAATCTCCTTGCTGCCTGGGAATTTTTGCAGGTCGCTGTTGGTCAACTCGGAGAGTACGGCTGCTGCCTCCTCAATCCGTTTTAATGACCGTTTCTGTTCCGATCTGCTTATTCTCTCGGTCATTTGGATGCCGGATCGACTAAAGAAGGTTCATAAAATTCAGGCGGTTCAAAGCCCAAAAGCCGGCAGATGGTTGCCGCCACGTTGGCCAGTCCGGGATTTTTAACGTCGGACAGCTTGAAACGGTCGATGCCTGCAAAATCTTTAATGATCAGCGGCACCGGATTTTTGGTATGCGCCACCATGGGTGCGCGGACGCCTTTTTTCTCGGTCCACATGCAGTCGGCGTTGCCGTGGTCCGCCGTGATCAGCAGTGTTCCCCTGGCCTTTTTTACCACCGGGAGAAGACGGGCCAGGCAGAGATCCACTGTTTCGACGGCAATCCGGACCGCAACCTCAATACCTGTGTGCCCAACCATATCGCCATTGGGATAATTCAGTCTGATGAATCGGTATTTGCCGCTTTGTATCGCTTCAATTACCGCATCGGTAATCTCGGCCGCCTTCATCCAAGGCCGTTGATCGAAGGTCACCTTGTCGGACAGTATCTCGACATATTTTTCCAGGTTTTTATCGATATAGCCGGAACGGTTTCCGTTCCAAAAATAGGTGACGTGGCCGTATTTCTGCGTCTCGGATATGGAGTACGAACTCAAACCGGTGGCGCAGAGAAATTCTCCCAGCGTCCTGTCGATGGCCGGAGGCTCGACCAGATAGTTGTCCGGAATCCGAGCATCGCCGTCGTACTGCATCATTCCGGCATAGAACACGTCAGGTACGCGCTTACGGTCGAACTTGTCGAACTCTTCCTCGTCGAAGGCCCGGGATATCTCGATGGCCCGGTCACCCCTGAAATTGAAAAAGACAACGGCATCGCCGTCCTCGATGGCACCCACCGGCTTGCCGTTTTCGGCAATAACGAAACTGGGAACATACTGGTCGGTGATCTGGGGATCTTCCTCATAATAGGTACGGATTGCTTCGCAGGCAGTGGCAAAATAACGGCCTTCCCCAAGAACATGGGTTTTCCAACCGTTTTCCACCACCTGCCAATTGGCATTGTATCGATCCATGGTCGTGATCATCCGGCCGCCGCCCGACGCGAAGCGGAAATCCCTTCCATCAGTCGAAAGAGCGGCCAGACGCTCTTCCAACGGGGCAAAATAATCGAGCGCGCTTTTCTGCCCCACATCCCTGCCGTCCAGCAGCCCATGGACCCTGACCCGCTTGAAGTTTTTCTCTGCGCAGCGATCAAGCAACGCCTCGAGCTGACGGATGTGGCTGTGTACGTTGCCGTCGGAAACAAGACCGATGAAATGAACGCATCCTCCCGCTTCAGCGCGTCTCTCTACCTGCTGCCAGGCTTTGCCGGTAAAAATCATTCCGGACTTGATGGCCTCATTGACCAGCTTTGCTCCCTGGGAAAAGATCCGTCCCGAGCCTAAGGCGTTATGCCCTACTTCCGAATTGCCCATGTCGTCGTCCGACGGCAGTCCGACTGCCAGTCCGTGCGCCTTAAGCCTGGTTGCCAATTTTTCTTTGAGCAGGGCATCCAGAACGGGGGTATATGCCATATGAACCCCGTCGCTTTCATCCTGCGGTCCAAGGCCGATGCCGTCCATAATCACGGCTACGACCGGGCCAGCGGAGACCGAGCCGGAAAGCGGTCTCAATCGCATGTCAGTCATTTTATCTCCTTTAAGGTAATTTCGAGAGCCGAGCTATCAAATTATTTTATGAATTAACCGCAATATTTTTTTTGTAATTTGTCCCGGATTCCTCTAATATGATGAGTATAAAGATGTAAACAGCAATGTATATCATCCTCAGTCTACATGCAATAAAGCAGCGTCTTGCCCGTTGAAAATATGTAAACGTTCAACAAGTTGCCTGCCTATTGCCAAGCCTGTACAGACCAAATTCCGCCAAATGATATGCAGGCTCGGCGCGACGACATCAGCCCGGCTGCAGGCATCTTTTCTCTTGTTTAATGCTTAGAGTAAGCTGAGGGAAATTGTATTTGAACTCCTCAGGCAAAACGCCGGGAAACCACATGACGAAAAACGACTTGCCAATACTTGAAATTCATGTCGGAGCAAGCTCCATCAACCGGTATTCCATTCTTTTTCAAGGCGGAGTCGATATTGAGACCGACAGCGACTGTTCCATTGGAGATTTTCTGGACCGATTGCCCGGGTTTACGCGGGAGTTCATCACCGAAAGTGTTCAGACTATTTTCCTCAACGGGTCGGCAATGGACAATCTGGAAGCCCCCCTTTCCGGTGACAGGCCGGTGCTTGCCCTGTCGGCGGCAATGCCGGGTCTGGCAGGTGCCATCTTCCGGCGTAACAGCATACATGCAGCGCTGCGTTCGAAAGGGTCCGACGCCCAGGCAGGATCGGTTCGGTCCGAGAAAAAGATCGTAAGGCTGAAGCTTTTCAATATGATTGCAACGGAAAAAGGCGAAGCGCTCCTTGCAGCGGGAGTAAGTTTTACGGGTCCCGCGTTGGCCGAGTTTTTTTCGGACCACCGGACTTTGCTCGGCTCCGTCACCAAAGCCGCGCTCAACGGACAGCCATTGGAGCCTGAGGACCTCGTCCAACGGCTCCCCGAGTTCGGAAACATCCATTTGAGGATAAGAAAGGAATATGACTAGAGAGATGCGCGATATGCTCGGACGCAAAGGTCTGACCCGTGTCGACGAGGCCCGCGACCTCCTTCTTGCCAAACTGAGCGACATCTCAATGGAAACAGAGACCGTTGCCCTTGCGGAGGCTTTGGACCGGATAACCGCAGCCGACATCGTATCGCCCGAAGACCTGCCCCCTCATGCACGTTCGACCATGGACGGATTTGCCGTTCGTGCAGCAAACACATTCGGGGCAACGGAATCCATGCCCGGCTATCTCCGCATCACCGGCGAGGTGATCATGGGCGAGGAATCCGGTCTGCAGATTGAAAAAGGCTGCTGTGCGAAAATCCCCACCGGCGGACTGTTGCCGAACGGTGCCGACGCGGTGATCATGCTCGAACATACCATTCCCATCGACGACAAAATGCTGGAGGTTGTAAAACCCGTTGGTGTGGGCTCCAATCTGATAATGCCTGGAGAGGACATCGGCAAAGGCAGTATGGCGCTCCCTGCCGGTCATCGGCTGCGTCCCCAGGATCTCGGTCTGCTGGCCGGCCTGGGTATCGGCCATGTTACGGTTTACCGCAGGCTGTCGGTGGGCGTGCTTTCCACCGGCGATGAAATCGTTCCGCACACGGAAAATCCGCCTCCCGGCAAAATACGCGACATCAACAGCATTACACTTGCAAGTCTCATAGAACAGGCCGGAGCAAAGGCTGTCGTTTACGGAGTGGTCCCCGACCAAAAGGAGCATTTTTTTCCGGCTGTGCAGAAGGCAGTGTCGGAACACGACATTGTTCTTTTTTCAGGCGGAAGTTCGGTGGGCATGCGCGATCTCGGCGAACAAGTCATATCTGCCATGGGCGACCCCGGAATTCTTGTCCACGGCGTAGCGCTTAAACCTGGGAAGCCCATAATCATCGGCCTTGCAGGGACCACTCCGCTTTTCGGCCTGCCCGGCCACCCGGTATCTGCCATGGTTTGTTTCGACTTCTTCGTACGGCCCGCCATCGCGCAACTGTCCGGCGTCAAGGAAAGCGATTGGCTGCCGCGGCCAACCGTCACAGCCATTTTAAGCAGAAATCTCAACTCGGCTCCGGGGAGACTCGACCTTGTCCGGGTTCAACTGATAAAAAAAGAAAACCAATGGGTTGCCGAACCCATTCTGGGAAAATCAGGTGCCATTACGACCCTTTCCCGAGCCCATGGCTACATCCTGATCGATGAAAACAGCCAGGGTCTCACCCAGGGCACACCAGTCGAGGTCACGTTGTACTTATGAACAGATCCATTTACATTTCCAACAAGCCGCTGGACGAGGCAAGACGCATCTGGCATCAGGCCCTGGCCGAACACAGTTTTTTCAACCGGCACCAAAGCGAATCGGTCGCTGTGGATGATTGCCTGGGCAGAATTACCTCCGAGCCTGTTTTTGCAAAAAATTCGTCGCCTTCTTACAACGCGTCGGCGATGGACGGCATCGCCGTACATTTCGAGGACCTGGCCGCAGCCAGCGAAGCCACGCCCATACGCCTGCAGAAGGACCGTTTTCAGCAGGTAAACACCGGCAATGCCCTTCCGGAAGGCTTCAATGCCGTGGTAATGATCGAAGATGTCAACATGCTGAGTGAAACCGAAGTCGAGCTTTCCAATCCTGCCACTCCCTGGCAACATGTGCGTACCATAGGCGAAGATATCGTCAGCACGGAATTGATCCTTCCGGAAGGACATACAATCCGTCCCATAGATCAAGGGGCGATGCTTGCCACGGGAGTCACCGAAGTCAATGTAAGGCTGCTGCCGAAAATCATGGTGATTCCCACAGGCAGCGAACTCATTCAGCCGGGAAGTGATGCAAAACCGGGGCAGATCATCGAATTCAACTCACGCATCCTGGCCGGCTATTTGAACGAATGGGGCGCCGAAGCCCGACGTTCGACTCCCGTTGCCGACAAAAGAGAGTTGCTGCGCGAGGCAATCCTCACGGCGACAAAGGATAACGACTTGGTGATTCTCAACGCCGGCGCCTCCGCCGGCACCAAAGATTTTACGGCCCTGGTGCTGTCGGAATTGGGGAAAATCGTTGTCCATGGAGTGGCGATAAAACCGGGCAAACCTGTCATTCTGGCCATGGTGGGCGACACACCCGTCATCGGTCTGCCCGGTTATCCCGTTTCGGCGATTTTAACCATGCGCCTCTTCGTTCGCGAGATGATCGCCGGATACTTGGGCGTTGCCGCACCCGTTGATCCGGTTCTCGAAGCCACCATGTCCCGTCCTCTCCACTCCTCCATGGGGGTCGACGAATTTGTCCGGGTGACGCTCGGCAATGTCGGCGGCACCCTGATGGCCACACCGTCCGGCAAAGGGGCGGGAGCCGTCATGTCCCTGGTCCGTGCCGACGGCATTCTGACAATCCCTGCCGGAAGCGAAGGCGTGGGCGCCGGAGAAAAGGTGGCCATTGAACTGGTACGGCCGAAAACCGAAATCGACTCAACCCTTGTTTTCATCGGCAGCCATGACAATATCCTCGATCTCATCGCCAATCAGTTGCACAAAAGACGTCCCATCATCCGGATCTCGTCGGCACACGTTGGTTCCATGGGCGGCATCATGGCCATTCGCAGAGGGGAGGCCCATCTTGCCGGAAGCCATCTGCTCGATGAAGAAACCGGGGAATATAATATTTCCTTCATCAAACGTTTCCTTACGGATATGCCGCTTCGTCTCATAAATCTCTGTTATCGGCAACAGGGCTTGATCGTCGCAAAAGGAAATCCGAAAAATATCAAAGAGTTTGCCGACATTGTTCAAAACGGAAGTTCTTTCATCAACCGCCAGGGCGGTGCCGGAACACGTCTATTGACCGACAAAATTCTCAAGGAATCGAATATCGACCCTGCCGATATTCGAGGCTACGATCATGAAGAATACACGCACATGAGCGTGGCGGCGGCCGTTGCCTGCGGCAGTGCAGATGCCGGAATGGGTATACTGGCGGCGGCCAAAGCGCTGAATCTTGATTTTATCCCCATCGCCGAAGAGCGATACGATCTGATTGTGCCGGAAAAATTTGCCGACGATGCGAAGGTTGGCGCAGTGCTCGATCTGATGGAATCAAGTGAAGAATTTCACAGACAAATACTCAATCTGGGAGGCTACGACCTCAGGGATTGCGGCAAAGTGATGTACAAGCAGTAAGTAGTTAAAAACCAGCCTTCGGGCACCCTCACCATTCAGGAGGCATCATATGAATGACAAAATTTTTCGGGTCAATATGACCACCCTTACAGCAAGCATTGAAGAGGTTCCGGAGGCTTGGGCCGGTCACGGCGGACGCGGCCTGACGTCGACCATCGTGGCAGCGGAAGTGCCACCTACCTGCCACCCTCTGGGACCGCACAACAAACTGGTTATCGCCCCCGGCCTTCTTTCGGGAACGCCCGCAGCAAATTCGGGGCGCCTCTCCGTCGGGGCCAAAAGCCCTTTAACGGGTACGATCAAAGAAGCCAATGCCGGTGGCACCTCTGCCCAGCTTCTTGCCCGTTGCGGCTGCAAGGCGTTGATTCTGGAAGGCCAACCGGAAGGAGATTCATGGTACAGCCTGTCTGTCACCCCGGATGGAGTCACGATCAGCGCCGAAAAGGAACTGATCGGAAAAGGGAATTTCGAAGTGGTGAATACCCTTGAAAAACGTTTCGCCGACAAACAGGGAATCATCACCATCGGACCGGCGGGCGAAATGAAAATGGCGTCGGCCAATGTCTCGATCAAAGACACAGACGGCCATCTCCGGTCCGCCGGCCGCGGCGGCCTGGGCGCGGTGATGGGATCAAAACAAGTGAAGTTCATCGCCATCGATCCGAAAGACCGTAAGATCGACATTGCCGATCAGGAAGCCTTCAAGGCCGCCAACAAGGTTTTCTCCAAGGCACTTATCGATAACCCCATAAGCAAGGCGCTCGCCCAATACGGAACCAACGTTCTCGTGAATATCATCAACGAGGCGGGTGGATTGCCAACCCGCAACTTCACCACCGGACAGTTTGACGGTCATGATAAGATCTCCGGCGAAGCCATGTATGACAGGATTATGGAACGCGGCGGCAAACCGAAGCACGGCTGCCACCCCGGATGCGTCATCCAATGTTCACAGATCTACAACGATCCGAACGGGAAATATAAGACATCCGGATTCGAATATGAGTCCATCTGGGCCATGGGTGCGGACTGCTGCGTTGACAATCTCGATCAGATAGCCGAGGCGGATTCCCTCATGGACGACTTGGGGATGGACAGCATCGAGACCTCTGTTGCCATGGGTGTGGCCATGGAAGCAGGCGTGCTCGAATTCGGCGACGGGGCCGGAATCTGCCGCCTCTTGAAAGAAGAGGTCGGCAAAGGAACCGGACTCGGCAGGATCATCGGCGGCGGTGCAGGGTCTGTTGGCCGTGCCTTCGGCATCACCAGGGTGCCGGTAGTCAAAAACCAGGCGATTCCGGCCTACGACCCTCGCGCGGTGAAAGGCATCGGCATTACCTATGCCACGTCCACCATGGGTGCCGACCATACATCCGGCTACTCCGTTGCGACGAACATCTTAAAAGTCGGCGGCTCTGTGGATCCGCTTTCAAAGGAAGGACAAGTGGAACTCTCCAGAAACCTGCAGATTGCGACGGCGGCAATCGATTCCACAGGCATGTGCCTGTTCGTCGCCTTTGCCGCTCTTGACGATCCGGTCTGCCTGCCGGCCCTGATCGATCTCATCAATGCCAGGTTCGGGATACATCTTGTCGGGGATGACGTCGTCAACCTCGGGAAGAATATTCTCAAAACGGAGAGGGCCTTTAATGAGGCCGCCGGCTTCACGAACGCAGATGATCGGCTGCCGGAATTTTTCGAGTACGAGCCCTTGCCTCCTCATAACGTGGTTTGGGATTTCAGCGGGCAGGAAATCGACTCTTTCTGGAATTTTTAAATGAAGATAACAGTGAGACTCTTTGCCTTCTTCAGAGATGGCCGTTTTATCGAAGACGAGCGTGAATACCCGGATAAAACCACGGTTACTCAGGTAATAGAAGGCCTCGGTATAGACGTCAATGCCGTCGGCGTCACGATGATCGCATCCAGGCATTGCTCCCTCGATGCCGAGTTGCAGGACGGCGACAGCCTCGGCATCTTTCCCTTGATAGGCGGGGGGTAAAAACTCTGAAAAACAGCAGACAGTGAGCGGACCTGAAAAAGTCCCGCTCACTGTCTGTTCCACTTCCGCCTCCTCCCGGTGAAATGTCTTTTCCTTCCTTATTTCTGTAGCTTAATCACATCTTATCGGTTTTATGTGCGTTTTTTTATCTGAGTTTGTTGCAAAGTGGTGCTCGCAAGCTCCAACCTCGTATGGTATATTATTTTTTAAGGAGGGGATAGCTTCAGCAAAAACACCTGCAAATTGATAGAACTCTATGGATTCCACCCACGCGGTCATACAGGCTTGCAGATCAAAAGCCGGAGATGACGACACCTTCATCAATGATCTGAATGTCCTCATCGATCAGCGGGGACCGGCTGTTTGTCAAACCATCTTCCAGGTTTTGACGAGCCTTGAACTTCCGGCTGACAAGGCATCCGAGTATTGGCATAACGTTTTAAAACACCGGGAATCCTTGATCGCCGCCTTAAACCGGAAGATAGACCTTCTTCCCGCCCTCTGTGATTTTCTTGCTTTGTCTCCGGACAAATTTGCAAGACCCAAGATCGTCGAGGAAAACGATTTTACCAGAGTCATAAAAGAGACTACACACGACGGACTTACCTCCCTTTACAACCGTCCGTATTTCGATCAGGTTTTCGAGCAGCATATATCTCTTGCCAAACGATACAACACGGATCTGTCGTTGCTTTTTTTCGATGTTGATGATTTCAAGGAAATAAACGACACCTACGGGCACCGGATCGGCGATGCCGCATTGCAGAGCATTGCCCGGGTCATCAAAAAAGAAAAACGTGAGAGCGATATCGCCGCCCGCTATGGCGGAGAAGAATTCGTGGTGTTGATGCCGCATAGCGAGAGTTTGCATGCTTTTATCTTAGCCGAAAGAATACGGATGCAAGTCGAAAAAATGGAACTTGACGCGGACTTGAAGACGTATAAGATAACTATAAGTGGAGGTGTGGCGTCATTTCCATCAAATGCCGACAATTCAGCAGATCTTATAAAAAAAGCGGACAGTGCCCTTTATATTGCAAAAGGCGCAGGTAAAAATACTATCTCCTTCTTTAAGGAAGAAAAAAGACGGTATTTGCGGGTCAAATTGAGTCAACCGGTGAAAATCAAAGAACTCGGTTTCAATCCGTCTCCTTCTTACGACGGAAAAAGCAAAGATATCGCTATCGGCGGCATTCTTTTTGAAAACAGGGACCCTCTTCCATTGGGAGCACGCATCCAGGTGAGTGTACCGATTAAAGATGGCCAACCCCTCCTGCTTATCGGCACGGTTGTCCGCGTCGAAACCTTGCACGAGCAATGCTTTGACATCGGCATGACCATTTCGTTTAAAGAAATGGAAAAAATTGCCAACAACGAAATAGCCAATTTCCTGAAAGAAAAATTAGACCAGGAGTAAGATATGGCATCCACAACACTGCATGTGATCGTCCAGGGAAGAGTCCAGGGTGTCTATTTCAGGGATTACACACGAAGAGAGGCAGATCGGCTCGGCCTTGGAGGCTGGGTTCGCAACCTCCCGGATGGTACGGTGGAAGCAATCATCGCAGGGGCGAAGGAGAAGGTCGACCAGATGGTCGACTGGCTCCATACGGGATCGCCCATGGCCGTCGTAACCGAAGTGTCCGTTAAGGAACTCGACAGAGAGGAAACCTTTACAAATTTCACGATCCGCCGGTAGTTTCACCGTCAGTCATTTTATCCATTATGCAATAATGTCATTTCGAAAATCAAGTACGGTCAGGACCGGAATTCCAGCCGAAAGTGATGGAAACGACGAAGCCGGTAGAGGTTCAATGCGTGACGGAAAACTCCTGGACATCAGGGAACTGAGCGCCTGGTTTTCAGTTGATTCGGGAACCGGCAATACCGTTCAGGAGCAAATTCTGCATTCCGTTTCCCTGACCATTCATGGTGCGGAAACCGTTGCCTTGGTCGGCGAATCGGGATCCGGTAAATCAGTGACGGCCCTATCCATTCTGCGTCTGCTTGAAGAGAGCAGCCGCATACACTACCAGGGGGCGATCCATTTTGACGGGACAGATCTCCTTTCCTTGAAACTCAAAAAAATCCGCTCATTCCGTGGAAATCGGATTGCCATGATCTTCCAGGAACCGATGACTTCGCTGAACCCGGTTTATACCATAGGGAATCAATTGATCGAACCCCTTCTCCTGCACCGTTCCATGACGCCCGCTGAAGCAAAAAAGGAGGCGGTGGGTCTGCTGGAGCGAACCGGCATTGAAGAGCCCGCAGAGAGGATGAATGTTTTCCCCCATCAACTTTCCGGAGGCCAGCGCCAGCGGGTGATGATTGCAATGGCGCTTGCCTGCCGACCGGCCCTGCTCATTGCCGACGAACCAACCACTGCGTTGGATGTGACCATTCAGGCCCAAATTCTTGACCTGATCCGCGACCTGCAAAAAGAGTTAAAGATGGCGGTGCTGCTGATCACCCATGATCTTGCCATGGTCAGAAAGATGGCGGCAAACATTTCCATCATGAAGGACGGCAGGATTGTCGAACAGGGCAGCGCCGACAAGATTTTCACCGCTGCCGAGACGCCCTACACGCGTAAGCTTCTGGCCTCCGTGCCCCATGAGGCCCCGGAGCCCAAAGAGGACAGCCCCATATTGCTGTCCACACAAGAACTGAACTGCCATTTCCGCCTCAAGGCCGGCCGGAAAAATATTTTCAGTAGACATTACAAGACAATAAGAGCTGTGGACAACGTCAATCTTTCCGTTCGGGCCGGAACGACCTGCGGGATCGTCGGGGAATCGGGGTCCGGCAAGACAACTTTGGGGATGGCCATTTTGCGGCTCATCAAAAGCCGTGGCGCGATACATTTTGCCGACAGAGACTTGCAATCCCTTCGGCCGCGGGATCTGCGCCCGCTGCGTAAAGAAGTCCAGGTCGTCTTTCAGGATCCGTATTCATCGCTTTCCCCGCGCCTGACCGTAGAGGAAATCGTCGGCGAGGGGCTGAAAATCCACAACCGTACCCTCTCTAAACGAGAGTATGCCGAGCGGGTCGCCTCCGTCCTGCTCGAGGTGGGATTGACGCCGGAGATGGCCTATCGCTATCCGCATGAGTTTTCAGGCGGTCAACGCCAGCGCATTGCGATTGCCAGGGCGATTGTTCTGCAGCCTCGCTTCCTGATTCTGGACGAGCCCACGTCGGCGCTCGATATGACGGTCCAGGCACAGATCATCGATCTGCTCAAAGATCTGCAGAAGCGTTATGCAATGACGTATATGTTCATCTCCCACGATCTGCGGGTGGTTCGCGCCCTGGCGGATCAGATCATAGTCATGCAGCATGGCCGCATCGTTGAGGAAGGCCCCGCACAAGAAATTTTCGCAGCCCCAAAACAGGAGTACACGAAGACCCTTTTCCGAGCGGCATTGGGATGAATCCGGAAACAGGCGGCAAAGGGGGACAACGCCCACTCTTCAAAAATACTCCCGCTCAATCAGGCCATCGGTTCCAGGAGGAAAAGCCTGCATTTTTCATCAGATCAGGCGGCGTCAGGTTCGAAGTTTTTGGCAATGGACTAGAGTAATCTATGTTCACTGCCAAAAGACTGAAGAAGATGGCGCCGCATGGACTGACCTTTGTTTGCACTGTGTAAATTTGGTACTGGATGAGTTTTCTCAAAAAATGTTGGATCTCTTAGCTTTCCTCCAAATTGCCACAGTGTTTATGAGAAATGCAGGATAGCCGGAAAGCCCGATCGCCGCCGGACGATGCCCCGGCAAGGGGCTACTTTCTCGTTTTTTCAGGACTGATATCCTTTTCAAAAAGGCTCATGCCCCGCTCCATGGCGCAGAAGTCGCCGCACATGGTGCAGGTTCTGGTATTCTCCGGAGTCCTGCTCCTGCGTATCTCTTCCGCCTTTTCCGGGAACATCAACAGGCCGAAATGCTCTTTCCATTCGGTGTCGCGCCGGGCAAGCGCCACCTTTTTCTCCAGATCGCGCCGTTCCGGATATTTCGCGATATCGCCGATGCGGGCAGCCAGCCGGGTGGCCCTGACGCCTTCCCGGACATCGTCGACATTGGGGAGGGCCAGATGTTCAGCCGGAGTGATATAACAAATTAAATCTGCACCATGCCTGGCCGAGCTCGCCGCACCAATGGCTGACGTGATATGGTCATAGCCTGCTCCCGAATCTGCCGGCAGCGGTCCCAAAACGTAATACGGTGCACCACCGCTCATACGTTTTTCCAGCATGATGTTGCCTTCGATCTCATCAAGAGGAACGTGTCCCGGCCCCTCCACCATCATCTGGCAGCCCATATCGCGTCCCAATTCGGCAAGCTCGCAATTAATGACCATCTCGGCCATCTGGGCCCGGTCATGGCTGTCGTGAATGGCGCCGGCACGGATGCCGTTGCCCAGAGACAGGACCGCATCGTATTTTTTCATCAGATTGCATACCCGGTCGAACTGTTCGTAGAGCGGGTTTTCGCAGTTGTTGTATTCCATCCATGAAACCATGAAGGTCCCACCTTTTGAAACCAGGCCGCCGTAGCGGTAGCCCTGTTTCCGAAGACGCTCAATGGAAAAGCGGTTGATTCCGCAATGGATGGCCATAAAAGATATGCCGTCGGCAAGCTGCCGTTCGATGAGCTCAAACAGGTATTCGGGGTCGAGCTTATTCGGATTTTTATATTTCTTTGCCGCCTCGGCAAAAGCCTGATAGAGAGGAACATTGCCCACCGGCAGGCTGCAGGCCGCAAGCACTTCCTGCCGCACGCGGTCAAGGTCGCCGCCGGTGGAGAGTTCCATCAGGGTATCCGCCTTCTCGCTCTCGGCCATTCTGGCCTTTTCCACCTCAAGCTCAATATTGAAGATATCGGATGAGGTGCCGATGGAGGCGTTGACCTTGGTCCTGAGTCCCCTGCCTATTCCGGCCACCTTCTGGTGAGGACGAGACGGACTTACCGGAATGACGATATGGCCGTCTGCCACCCGTTGTCTGATCTCTTCGCCGGAAAAGCCTTCATCTAGGGCCACTTTCTTCATCTGCTCGCTTACTCTACCTTCCCTTGCCAGTTCAATCTGCGTTTTCATGTTTTTTCCTCGACAAATCTTTGAGAACGGAACCTGGAAAAGAACCGTATCCCAATACCGCGTTGCCGGCCCGTAACCGTTGCCGGTTCGTCAAAGGCCGTGCTTTTCAGTCAGTGGGCAAAAAAAAAGTCCGCCATGGACCAGGATCGATCCACGGCGGACTTTTGCGGACTAAAAAGCCGTTATTCTCCCAGGCAGGTCTTCTGACTTACGGATCAGCCTCGATCTGCGCCTTCCCGAGCCTCCGATTCATCGGATTCTCAGTGACAAAATGCAGATTTCGTCCCCGCTTACAGCGCCGGCCCAACGTTACGGATTTGCACCGTATTCCCTTTTCACCGCCTCGTTCTCTCGAAGGCGGCACCTGGCAGATTATCGTTTATGGGATAGAGTAGTACCCAATCGGCAAAAAAATGTAAAGAAAAGAGATGATGGCTTCGATGGGCTCCTCCATCGGCCATTTCCTTGTCAAACGAGAAGAATGAACCTACCGCATCCGTTGCTGCTGTATTATTATACCTATGTGTTTCTTTAAGATATCATCGGTTACCGGAAATGGTATACTGAAAGTCGGGAGATTCGCTCACAGTTCGTTGGGTGAGAGTTCTTTTTTCTGACCAGGTGGTTTGGCTCAACGTATTCATTCCATTTAATCCCGCAGCCCGAAAAGTCCATAATTTACAATTCCTTCATGTTTCCCACAGATTTTCTCGCCACCGTCCCTCATAGTCCAGGCGTCTATATGATGCTTGATCGCAAATCATCCATTCTCTACGTGGGCAAGGCCAAGGATCTTCAAAAGCGGCTAGCCTCGTATGCACGTTTTTCCGGAGCGGAACACAACAAGACACGGGTGATGCTGGACCGGGTGGACAAGGTGGAAACCATCATCACCCGAACCGAAAAAGAAGCCCTGATCCTCGAGGCCTCGTTGATCAAACAGCATAAGCCGCGCTACAACATCATCCTGCGCGACGACAAGAACTATCCCTTGATCAAGGTGACCGTTCAAGAGGAATGGCCGCGGGTCATGATGAGCAGGCGAAGAAAAAACGACAAGGCCAGGTATTTCGGCCCCTATTCCTCCACTTCTTCCATGTGGGCGACTTTAAAATTGATCACAGATCTCTTTCCGCTGCGCCGGTGCAAAGGAGAAAAGCTGCATCCGCGCAAGCGTCCTTGCCTCAACGGCCAGATGAAGCACTGTCTGGCTCCCTGTGTCGACCCCACCCCCGAAGTTCGAGCCAAGTACAATGAGCACGTCGAGAAAATCCTGATGATTCTCGAAGGACGGAAGACGGATCTGACGGTCAGGCTGCAGGAACAGATGGAAAAAGCGGCCGAAAACCTCGAGTTCGAAAAAGCCGCTTCCATCCGCGACCAGATCAAAGCGTTGAACTACACCCTGGAGAAACAGGTCATCATCGCAGGCCACGTGAAAGACCAAGACGTCTTCGGATTGGTGAGGAAAGGGGCGGCGGTAAGCATTGCGATCCTCTTCGTCCGCAGCGGCGTCATCAGCGGCAGCCGCACCTACTTTTTGGAGGAGCCTTACGGCGACGATCAGGCCCTGCTCTCTCAGGTATTGAATCAGTACTATTTCCACGGCAGCAACCTGCCCGACCAGATCCTTCTCCCCTTTTCCCCCGATGATCTGGATCTTCTGACTGAACATTTCAGCGAAATATCGGAGGGCAAGGTAACGGTTCTGGTCCCACAACGCGGCGACAGACTCCAACTGATGAGCATGGCCCGGGCCAATGCGGAGCAGGTCTTTGCCGAACGTGACAACAAGGAACGCTCCTGGCAGAGTCTTATGGCCGCCATGCAGCAGAGGCTTCACCTGAACCGTCCACCCGATACCATCGAATGTCTGGATATCTCCAACATCGGCGGAAAGCAGGCTGTCGGCTCCCTGGTATGTTTCAGGGAAGGGCAGCCATCGCCCAACAATTTCAGGCATTACAAAATCAGAAGTATCTCCTCGCCGGACGATTATGCGATGATGGGAGAGGTTCTCGAGAGAAGATTGAAAAGAGGAATCGAAGAGAACACCCTGCCTGATCTTTTCGTCGTCGACGGCGGACGCGGACAATTGGGGATGGCCATGCAGGTGGCCAAGGAACTCGGCATAACGGAAGATCTCGATTGGATCGGCATAGCCAAAGAGCGTGAGGACGAAGGGGAAAAACTCTATAAACCCGGTCGGAAAAACCCCATTATCCTGCCTAACCATGATCCGGTCCTGCTTTACCTGATGCGAATCAGAGACGAATCTCACCGCTACGGCATCACCTTTCACAGGAAACTGCGCCGCAAATCGACGCTGGCCTCGGAACTCGACCAAATTCCCGGCATAGGCCCGGCCAGGAAAAAAGCCTTACTCAAACACGTCGGAAGCCTTAAACAGATAAAGGCGGCAAAGAAGGAGCAACTGGCCGAGGTCCCCGGAATCGGGCCGGATCTGGCCGTCGAGATCCACACCTTTCTTCATCCGGACAGCCAAAAGGAATAGTCGAGAAACCTTTCAGGCCCCTTCCTATCCGGGAAAGAACATTTTTCGTAAACTCTAAAATAATGTTTGCTTTTCTTTCGTGCTTATGATATCTGCCAATTATTGTAGTGCAAAGATCATAGAGAAACAGTTTTTATACATGTCCGTTGGCCGCCCGCACCTCAATTGCTTGGCGGCTTTTTTTTGCACTAACATTCGCTTTCCGATCACAACACGATCGGGTTTTTATCACCATCCGGTTTCACAACGAAACCATGTAAAAAGGAGTCTCAAATGGCAGAAGGAACAGTAAAGTGGTTCAATGATTCAAAGGGTTTCGGATTTATCGAGCAAGACGGCGGTCAGGATGTTTTCGTTCACTACTCCGCTATAAAGTCCGACGGATTCAAATCTCTTGAAGAAGGTGCCCGAGTAAGTTTTCAAATTGTAGATGGCCCCAAAGGTCCTGCTGCTGACCAAGTACAAAAAATCTAATAACGTTTCATCCTAATAGTTGCAAAAAAACCCCGCATCTTGCGGGGTTTTTTTTTGCCTTCTCCTCGGATTTCCGAATGCGGGGAGTCCCCTTGTATCTTTCTTCAGATTTATACAAAATCGCATTCATTTTCAATTCCCTCATGCCATTTGTTTGCGATCAGAAAATTTAAATTAAATATACCTCTCTTTTATACATTGGGGTTTATTGTTAATGTTACTTTTCAAGTAACGAATTTGAATCGTTTTGATATGCTATTGTGTATTATTTTAATCTCTGTGTGAAAAGAGATTAAACTGAGGTTGAAGTATCGAAGAGACAGGTTAAGGAAACAAGAAGAATTTTATTCGTTGACGATGACGCCAATATCCTTGCCGGACTAAAGCGAATGCTACGTTCCTTGCGTAAGGAGTTTGAGTTGTTCTTTGCCGAAAACGCAATGGAAGCCTTGGAGTTGATGAGTGATATCGAATTCGATGTCATCGTCTCTGATATATAGGTTGATGATCGACGGAAAGCTCAAAGACATCGTCTCAAGC
>JBJKQT010000090.1:0-14560 GCA_046705065.1 Desulfocapsaceae bacterium | reverse complement strand
GTTAAGAGAATGACGGTGGTCATTTCCGGAAATGGCGGACATTTTAAAATGAATGTCAGGCCAAGATGGTCGAATCGAGAAGGACTGCGGAAAGCGGTCGGGGTTGAGATCACCAGCGCTCCATGGGGATGGACGGAATTTGTAATGGGATTTGAACCGGTAGTTGATAGCGATGTGTGGGATGAAATTCGCCTTTAGCTAAGTTGTGTGTCTTGATAAGGCTCTGGAATTGGGCTTGTTTTTGTTGTTTTTTAAGCCCGATTCCGTCTTGTCTCGTCGATATTTTCCTTTGAAACAACAGGGGTTGATCGTTTTCCCGCTTTCTCTGCTGTCCTATCTGTTCAATGGATTTTTCAGTTGGATCCTTGTCGGATAGACCACCTGAATTCTCAAGATAAGAGGGCTTGTGGCGCAAGCTCTTTTACGGTATAAAATTTGCGAGCTTTACGCTAACCAAAAGCATGGTGGGTGTGCCTTTGGTGGGGATCTTTATGTAAAAACAGCTCGTTTGGCGAGGAAACCGAAGTATACCATTTTTTATAAAAGGGTGAAATTATGGAAGTGGATGTGGGGAAAAGACTTGTATCGGCGTTGAAAAAACCCCAGGAATCGGAAAGTCTTGAAAGTCTGGCAAAGGCTATGGAGATTACAAAGGCCTATGCAAGTTCGGGTGCTGCCACGCATTTCAGCGCCATTTCCCGACTTTTCTATGATCTGTTTGAAATGTTTGAAACTGGAAAAGATCCGCGGCAGACCAAGTAAGCTTAGTTAAAATGCCTGGTTGCATGTGACTCAGGGCAAAATGTTTTCCACTTTTGATCAATATTCATCCGGCGGCGGTACACGCCTGAGATATTTCTCCAGACATTCTATCTCTTCCACTTTGCAATTGGTGATTATTTCGTTTAGGTATTTTATGTTTTTTTCAATGTTTACCCTGTACAGGTCAAGATTTAGATGCCATCGGTGAAGAAAGTGGGTACGCATGGATTTCGCAATATCGCCGAAGGTCTCCTTCAGTCGTCTTTCTATGACATTCTGGTAAAAATTGGCTGTATGCTTCATCAGTTCCAACGCTGATGCATGCTCCTGGACTCCTCCCAACAGGTGTTCCTGAAAAAGGTAGGGCAGACTTTCAAGATAGTACCTGTTGGCCATCTGGGCGAGGATGTCCGCCGACCCCACTATTTGTCCGCTGAGTTCTATTTCTTTTGTTGGAATGGATAATGTTTTCGGGTTGATGCGAAGGTCCGTAAATTTAATGATCGTGGCACAATCTTCGCGCAGATTTATCGATGTATTACGGTGGTCGAGATATTGGTGCAGGAATCGTATCGATCGGGCTTCGTGGTATTTGGTGTAGCTCGCGCCTGAATCAGCAGTATCCGAGGTCTGGAGAAGAAGCCCGGTGTCATGGAAATAGGCGCAGAGAAGGCATTGCTCAATCAATTGAGGAGAGAGACGATAATTATCAATCGTCAGGCCGTGAAGAAGGCGAATAGTTGCCAGAGCAACACTCTGGGTATGTCTTAGGTTATGGTATTTAGTTGAACTGGCCTGAAATCCAGGATAGTCACCCGAAAAAATTTCTATAATATGACTGTGAATCTGACGTACAAATTCCGGATCGGCCTCTTGGTTCGTCTCGACTATGAGGGTGAGAATTTCATCCAGAGGATCGTCGGTCATACCGGTTTCAAAAATTGACGCCAGCCGGATGTTGTCAATACTGGGCAAGATTGTCCTTCCCTAAAGTTATTGTGAATAATATAGCTGCCTCATTACATTATGCAAATTCTTGTCCAGCTGTCTGCCGTCCTCTCAAGCTCCCGATCATTTTAGTATGTCGAATAAGACAATGCAAGAGGCATAAGCACCATTTTCCATGAGATATTAATGTAATGTGCTTCCTGAAAAAATTCAGCTAAAAATGTTTTTTATATCCGAAAATCGACCGGTGCCTGAGGTTGGATCAAAGCACAATTGATTTTGCAAAAGAGGCTCTGTTACAGATTTGTAATTCAAAGTAACAAGATTACAAAATAATTTTCCGCAAAAGCGGCACAAAATGAGCACAAGACGAGGAAGGAAAGGAGCCTGAAAAGCGTGAAAAAGTGTCGGAAAAATACGGGAAAGATCTACTTAATCTGGACATTATAGTGTTTTACATGTAGGCTTAGCAGTAAATAGGAGGCATTCGTGCGGCCTTGAAAAGAGGCTGAGATGTGCTCTTTTACATTTACCAGCGAGCAATGGAACAGAATAAAAAATCGGCCACCATATTGATTGTTGATGATGACGATCTGGTACGGATGTCCCTGAGCGTTTTGATTTCATCCTTGGGATTCCATTGTATCGTGGCGTCCGATGGAAACGAGGCGATTACAGTTTTGGGAAAAGCCAAATGCGATTTGGTCTTATCCGATATCGTCATGCCGAAGATGGATGGCTTGGAGTTGCTGAAATACGTCAGAGAACATCACCCGGGAACAGATGTGATTCTGGCAACCGGCTATAACGAAAGCGCAAGATATGCCGACGTGATAAAGGCCGGAGCAATTGATTTCATAAAAAAGCCTATAGATAATTCCGAGCTCGAGGCGAAGCTTGCCCGAGCCTTACGAGAACGCCAGCTCGTTCGCGAGTTGGAGCAGCTGTCCATGTGTGACGGATTGACGTCGCTTCTCAATCGAAGAGCCTTTGATTCCAGGTTCTTGGGAGAGGTTGAACGGGCTCATAGACAAACCTACGGCCTATTTCTTGCAATTATAGATGTCGATAACTTCAAAGAATACAACGACACCTACGGCCATCGTTTTGGGGATTCCATACTTGTCTCGCTTGGGAAAATCCTTCATGAATGCACACGAGCCAATGTCGATCTGCCCTTCCGGCTCGGTGGAGACGAATTTGCCCTTTTGCTGCCTCAAACAAACGCTACCCAGGCAACGGAGATTGTTCAGCGGATACTTCTTCGCTTTGTGGAAAGCAATTATAATACCGTAACTCTTTCCATTGGGATCATTGCCTGCAATCGAAATGGAGGTCTATCGCTCGAAGAGGATGGGGAAAGGATGAAGGAACGCGCCGACCAGGCGATGTACGAGGCTAAGAATAGCGGTAAGAACTGTGTTGTTTGCCGGATATAGCTCGCCGGTCTCCGGACGTTCAAGCGGATAAAAAGAGCCCTTGCAGATCCAAGGTCTGCAAGGGCTCTTTTGTGTTCAGTTGCCGTTGAGGGCGTCTTTGTGGAAGGAAAGATCCGGCGGAATCGGATACTTGCCGTTATAGCAGGCCAGACAGAAATCGCTGGGGGTCAAGCCTGTGGCCTCGACAAGTCCCTCCAGACTGAGGTAATACATGGAGTCCAATCCAAGATAGTTGGCAATTTCCTTGACGGAATGTCTTGCGGCAATAAGCTCGCCTGCGGAGGGGAAGTCGATCCCGTAATAGCAGGCATTCATCGTCGGAGGGCAACTGACAAGCATATGGACCTCTTTTGCTCCGGCATCCCTCAGGGAACGGACCCGGCTCTTCCCGGTGGTCCCTCTGATCACCGAATCCTCGACAATAATAACTTTTTTGCCCTGGATCAGCGATCGAACAGGGTTCAGCTTCACCCTGACATTGAAATCACGCATCGACTGGGTCGGCTGAATAAAGGTTCGACCGACGTAATGATTTCTTATCACACCCATTTCCAGGGGAATACCGGATGCCTGAGAATAGCCTATGGCGGCGTAGTTTCCCGAATCCGGAAAGGGCATCACAAAGTCGCCGTCCAACGGGCACTCGCGTGCCAGTATTTCACCCATCCGCTTTCTGGTCTCATAGACGTTGATGCCGAAGATATCTGAATCGGGGCGGGCAAAATAGACTTGTTCGAAGATGCAGAAGGTGGTGTTCTGCTTCGGCCAGGGAAAAAGGGATTTCATGCCGTCTTTATTGATGATCAGGACCTCGCCGGGCTGGATGTCCCTGACATATTGTGCTTCTACCAGATCGAGCGCGCAGGTTTCCGAGGCGACGATCCACCCGCCGTTGGTCAGTTTTCCAAGACACAGTGGTCTAAAACCGTTGGGATCCCGCACGGCCACCAAGGTGTCTTGGGTCATCATCAAAATGGAATACGCTCCTTTTAAGGCGGTGAAAGACTCCAGCAAGGATTTTTCCAATCCATTATGGATCGTCCGGGCCATGAGATGAAGGACGATCTCGCTGTCCATGGTGGTCTGAAAGATCGAGCCTTTTGTCTCGAGGTTGCTCCTGAGCTCTATTGAATTAACGAGATTGCCATTATGGGCCACAGCCAACGTCATTCCCTTATGGGTCACCATGATGGGCTGGGTGTTGATGATATTGGAAGCTCCCGTGGTCGAGTAGCGCACATGGCCTATGGCCATGTGCCCCGGCAATCGTTCAAGACGTGATTCCGAGAAAACTTCGGGGACCAGTCCCATATCTTTATGAATGAAGACCTTTTTTCCGTTAGACGAAACAATTCCCGCACTTTCCTGTCCTCTGTGCTGTAAGGCGTAGAGGCCGAAATAGGTGAGCTTTGATGCATCTTCATGGCCGAAGATTCCGCAAACCCCGCATTCATGTTTCGGGCGTCCGGATTGATCCGTTAGGTAAGGGCTGTGTAACATGAGATTTCCTTATATTCTTCTTTTTCCGGCTTCGAGTGGTTTCTCCAGCGTCGTATCCTCGGGACACCGAAAAAGACCCGGTGCCGGAATAAATGAGAAAGGCACAAAGAATAATCTCTTTGTGCCTTTCTTCTAAACTCAGTTTGTAAGATTTATTATAAGTCTGTCCGAAATACAACAAGAAAGAGAGGGCAGGCTGATTTTTTCCACTGGCCGTGAAGTTCCTTGAAAGTCGACATCATTCCTCGGCAACGACAATCCCGTAGAGAAGTTCGGTAAGACTGACAGCGTCTTTGAGGTCAAGATATTCTTCCGTGGTATGGACATTGTTCATACCTGTGGCGATAATGGCGGTGGGAAGACCGTAGCTGTTGAAAATATTGGCATCGCTTCCACCTCCGGCCACGAGAAATTGGAGATTTTTTCCTGACCTGGTGCCGGCATTTTTAATCCGTGCCACCACGGGATCGCTCTCGTTGAGTGCCATGGCAGGGTACTCGGGGAGAATTTCAAATTCAAGCCGGGGTCCTTTTTCGTCGAGTCCTGCCGGTACAGGCCAGGTCTCAACTGTTTTTTGGAAGGCTTTGACTATGGTGTCGGTATGGAGCGCGAGCTTTTCTGTGGAGTGGCTTCTGACCTCGCCTTCAAGGCAGAGGTATGCAGGGATGATGTTGGTGGCGACGCCTCCCTGAATGCGCCCGAAATTTGCGGTGGATTCTTCGTCCAGCCGGCCGAGCTTAAGACCCGCTATGACTTTGGCTGCTATGCAGAAGGCGCTGATTCCCTGTTCGGGATTCAGACCGGCATGAGCGGCAATTCCATGAATATGAACGTTTAGCCGATTGGCAGCCGGCGCCCCTGTAATGACTTGATCGATCCCGGTTGTGTCAAGCGCATATCCATAGCTTGCCGTAATGCGTTTTGCATCGAGATGTTTGGCCCCGAGAAGGCCAAGCTCCTCGCAGGTTGTGAAAACGAGCTCTATCGGGCCGTAGGCGACGTTGCCTTCACGCAGAAGAGTCATCAGCTCGATAAGGGCGGCAATGCCGGATTTGTCGTCGGAGCCGAGAATGGTATCGCCCCTGCTGGTAAACCTGTCACCCTCGCGTTTTACCCGGACACCGGTCCCCGGCTCCACCGTGTCCATATGGCATGAGAAAAACAGGGGGGTGCGGGAGGAGTCGTTGCCGTTGAAGCGGACGATCAGATTGCCTGTCTCAGCGCCGGTTCTCCCGGCCGAATCATCTTCTTCTATGGCATCGGCGTTAAGTTTTGTGAAATAGTCGCGGAGCAGGTCGGCCATTTTGCCTTCGCTTCGTGATGGGCTATCCGTTTCACAAAGACGGATGAAGGCGGCGGCAAGTCGTTCTGAGTCGATGGGGAGCGTCGTCATGGCAGGGTGCCTGTTAGTTTGATTCCAGGAGTACGACGGCATGGCAGCTGATACCTTCCATCCGCCCGGTAAATCCCATTTTTTCGGTGGTGGTGCCCTTGATATTTATTTGGTCGCTCCGGCACCTGCAGGCACCGGACAAAATATCGGTCATGCTCGGAATAAAAGGTGCGATCTTAGGTGCTTGACAAACAAGGGTAATGTCGGCGTTGACAAGATGAAACCCCCTTGCCGTCGCGCGGTCGATCACCTGTTCGAGAAGAGAGATCGAGTATATCCCCCGGTACAGGTCGTCGGTGTCCGGGAAGTGCCTGCCGATATCGCCGTCTCCCAGTGCACCGAGGATGGCATCACAGAGGGCATGGGTCAGCACGTCGGCATCGGAATGGCCGGCAAGGCCCAGGGTATGCGGGATTTCGCAGCCTCCGAGAGTGAGCTTTCTGTCGGGGACAAGACGGTGAGCGTCGAACCCATGGCCTATCCGGATTTGTTTTGCACTTGCGGTCTGCATGATTTTTTCGGCCACGACCAGATCTTCCGGCCGGGTAATTTTGATGTTCGTCTCAGAGCCTTCCACAATCTTCACCGAAACACCCGCAGACTCAAGGAGTGAGGATTCATCGGTGACGTCACGGTCCCCGATTGTCTCGTAGGCTTTTTTCAGCATTTGGTATTCGGCTGCCTGGGGAGTCTGTGCCTGCCAAAGATTCTCGCGGTTCACGGTTTCCGAGATGGTTCCGTTCGCAGAGCACTTTTTGAGAGTGTCTTTAACCGGAATAGCTGCTATTACGGCGCCGTGGCGGACCGCGCCCAAATAACACCTTTCGATCAGTTCAAAGGAAACAAGCGGCCGCGCCCCATCGTGAACCAGAACGATATCTGTGGACTCGTCGAGACACTTGAGTCCGTTCCTCACGGAGTCCTGCCTTCTTTTTCCGCCGGCGGTTACCCGGATAGAGGGATCGTTAAGTCCATGGCCCGCCAAAAGGTCCTTGGTCATTTCCTGCCTGTCGGAGGGAACCACAACGATAATCGGCCCGATGTGCGGGCTGCGCTGGAAGCATCGGACGGTATGTACAAGGATCGGAATCCCGGCCAGGAGATGGTACTGCTTTGGATAGTCCAGGTTCATCCGGGTTCCATACCCCGCAGCAGGGATTATGGCGGCGGCGGAAAGCGTCATCGGTCTGCTCTGAAAAGGTTAAAAACGGTCTTTGTACGGAGAGATGTCTTTTTTTTCTGCAGGACTATTCTGAAGGAGGGTCCGAAAATTCCGGCCTTGGAAAAGACTTGAATCGCTCCTTATACCGTCCGGCAAAAAAAGGAGCGGGCTATAAGCCGAATTCTGTTCCCTCAAAAGGGTCATGATCATTTCACTAGGATGCCGATCGCTCGACACCTCTTGCAACCTACCCGGAAGCATCGGACGGGCAGCCCTTAACGCCTCCCTATTTGGTCTTGCTCCGAATGGGGTTTACCCTGCCGTCTCTGTCACCAGAGACGCGGTGAGCTTTTACCTCGCCATTTCACCCTTACCCGATTCGCATCGGGCGGTATCTTTTCTGTGGCACTTTCCCCCGGTTGCCCGGAGTTCGTGTTACGAACCATCCTGCCCTGCGGAGTTCGGACTTTCCTCCCCGGCGTATGCGCCGGAGCGATCATGCACCCGCTCCCAAACTAAATGTAGTTGGAAACGCACAAAGAAGAAAGAAAAAAAGAAACCCTTAAACCTGCTCGGTTTCTTCCACCGGCTGATGATAGATGATGCGCTGACAGGTCGGGCACTCGAAGATCTTGTCGCCTTTCAAAAGCATATTATACTGTTGAGGCGGGATGCTCATGAAACAACCCTGGCAGACGCCCTGGAGAACATTGACGACGGCAAGTCCGTTGCGTCTTTCCCGCAACGTATCGTATTTCTTGAGCAGATTCTCCTTGATTTCCTTTACCTGCTTCTGACGCTTGGCGGCTTTGGTCTTCTTTCCTTTGTTGATGTTTTCAATGGTATCCCGAACTTTTTCGGTTTCTTCGGCCACCAGCTCCTTCTCCCCTTTGAGCAGTGCTTTTTCTTCCTCCGCCTGGGCAATGAGCTTTTCGATTTCTCCCATCAGGTCGACGATCTTGTCTTCATTCTCCTTGGCGTTCTTTTTGGCATCCTCGATTTCCTTCAGGAGCGCCGTTTGCTCTCTTCCGGTTTGAACCTGCATCATCTTCGATTGCCTGTCTCGGACGTGGGCAATTTTGTCCGTCATCTCGTCTTCCAAGGTCCGTTTGTCTTTTTCCATTTGGGTGATTTTGGCCTGGACCTCGCCGATATGCGCCTCTCTTTCGGCAAGAGCAGAAATCCGTTTGTCGAGAGCGAGTTGTTCTTGTTTGATTTCATTGTCAATCTTATCGATTTCCAGATCGATCATCTGCAGCGCAACCAGTTGTGCTATATGTTCGTTCAAGGTTTTTCTCCTGTTTGAAAGTGGTTGGTGAATTATCTATGCTCTTTATCTATATATGTAAAAGGATGTGCTTCCGTCTGGGTCCGCAGAATCCGGATACTCAAGTTTTGGCTGATCGCAATCTGTTGCAACTGATCGGCCAGATGTTTGACAACGGGTTGTTCGGTCGCGTAATGGGTGCCGTCTATGATGCAAAATCCAATCTCTTGCGCCCATCTGGCTGTACTGTGTTTTATTTCTGCCGAAAGATAGACATCGGCCCCTGCTTTCAGCGCCGTTTGGGCAAATTCTGAACCGCTGCCTCCGCAGATGGCCACCCGGGAAATCTTATCGGGAACCTGTCCCGCAATCTGCACGGAGGATAAATCAAGGGTCTGAAAAAGCCTGCGCATGAACTCAGCTTTGTCGAGTGCCTCGGCGAATCTGCCGATTCTGCCGATTCCGGTATCGGTCGGTTCTTCGCTGAAAAGAAGCGGCTCCACCTCCACAAGCCCCAGGGAGTCGGCCAAAACGTCGCTGACGCCGCTTCGGGCGCTGTCGAGGTTGGTGTGACAGGCAATGATGTTAATTCGGTTGGTTAAAGCCTTTTCCAAGAACTGTCCCGTCGGGTCAGCCGTGTTGATTGCCTTCAGAGGGTGAAATATGAGGGGATGATGCGTGATAACCGTGTTGGCGCCTTTGGCGATCGCCTCGTCGAGCAATTTGCCCGTCGGATCCAGGCCGATCAGAACAGCGGTGACTTCATTCTCCGGGTTGCCGACTAAAAGTCCTATGTTATCCCATTTTTCGGCAAGACTGAAAGGCGCGATGTGATCGAGGATATCCAGGATGTCTCTAATACGGACGGACATTTTCAGCCCTCCCGGCAGCCAAGCTAAAAAGACAATAAAAAAAAGGTACATTCCCTGCGGAAGTACCTTTTCGTTTCGCTCCGTTCGAGCCCGACCCTCCGGCAAGAACGGCTTCAAGGGAGAAGGGGGGTGTCCCCTTTATGTCTGTGAGTAACATCTTTTTCTTCAAGGAACCTGTTGCCGATGGATCAGATTCGTCTCTTTGTGGTGGGCGCAGTAGGAGTCGAACCTACGACCGACCGGTTATGAGCCGGTGGCTCTACCAACTGAGCTATACGCCCTCCTCCATACGATAAAACACATTATGATAATATGACGTGGAAAAATGTCAATAATAAAAATAATAAATAAAAAAACAACACAACAAAGAGCCTGAAATGAATTCACCTTGTTAAAAAAAATCACAAAAGAAAACATGGGCATTATGGATTAAGGATACTTATCATTGCAGATAGAAAGCGGCGGCAACCTATTACACTCTGCAACGGTTTTCGTCTAAGACTCTCTATTTATTATGTGATAACATTGATTTATACAAATCTTCTCTTTTTCCTGGCCGCAATCTTTCTCTTCAGTATGAATCGGGTGCCTCAGTCCCCGTCAATTTCCGGCTGGGCGTCGCTCGGCTTTTCACTTCTTCTTTTTTTCCTTTATGCCAGATTGGCGAAGGAGCTTTTCAGCAAAAGAAAAACACTTCAATCTGCAGGATATTTCAGCACCGAGAAAAAATTGTCGTTTCTTGCGGTCGTGTTTTTCGGTGTACTTCTTTTCGTGGGCGACGCCAAATATTACCTCTCGTGGCTTTCTTTGGACGGAAAAGTCCCTTCACTTGTGAATATTGCGGGACTCGGCCTCTTCCTCCTTTTTTTAATGGTGATGTGGCGGGCCGCCAGGAATAGTTATCAGATAGTTTTCGGCAGGGAATATACGACCCGCGAGTTTCTTGTTTCCAACATCAAGGCCAATCTCCCCATAGTTCTGCCCTGGATAGTGCTTTCGCTTCTTGGCGATGCGGTTACGCTTTTGCCATGGCCCGCGGTACAGAATGTGTTCAATTCGGAATGGGGAGACCTCGTTTTTTTCGGCCTTTTTCTTCTTTTTGTACTCCTCTTCTTTCCGCCCATGGTCAAACGGCTTTGGGGCTGCAACCCTCTTGAGGACGGCTTCCTGCGCAGAAGGCTCGTGGAATTTTGCAGGAAGCAAAACTTTAACGCCGATATCTATCTATGGCCGTTGTTTGAAGGACGAGTGCTGACCGCCGGTGTCATGGGGCTCGTTCCCGGGCTGCGATACATTTTGGTCACCCCGGCGCTGATCGAATCCATGTCGCTTGAAGAGCTGGAAGCGGTCATGGCTCACGAGATCGGTCATGTCAAACGAATGCACCTTCTTCTCTACTTCTTTTTGATTGGAGGGTTCAGCGTTATCGCAGGCTATTTTTTCGAACCGGCCGTTTCCTTTCTCCTGTCCCGCAACATTTTCTATACGGTTTTGAGCAGCAGCAACTTCACTCCCGACACGGTGCTTTCAATTTTCGGCGGTATACCTATGCTGTTGCTCATGCTGTTGTATTTTCGCTATGTTTTCGGGTATTTTTTGCGAAATTTCGAACGGCAGGCCGATCTCCACGTTTTTCGGGCTCTTGGTAATAGTACAGCCTTGGTTTCCGCGTTCGAAAAAATTGCAATGATCAGTGGAAATATCCGGGATCAACCGAGTTGGCACCATTTCGGAATTGGTGAACGTGTCTCCTATCTTGAAAAATGTGAAAAAGATTCATCCTGGATCGGGAGGCATAACCGCAAAGTGGCATTAAGCCTTATCGGATACGTTTTGGTGTGCGTGCTCGGGGTGATGGCGGCCAGACACATTCCGGTCGATCAGTTCACCAAAAAATACCAAGAGATGTACACTGAGGCGATGATCTTCAGAAAAGTGAAGGACGAACCGAACAAAGCTTTATGGCTGCGTTTGGCAGGTGATTTGATGGCGAAAAAAAACATGGATGCTCAGGCTCTTTCCGCATACGGCAGAGCCCTGAGCTTGGAGCCTTCGAATCCGGAAACACTGAACAATCTTGCCTGGCTTTTGTTGACCAGCGACGATCCCACCCTGCGCGATCCGTTGCGGGCGCTTACCCTGGCGAGGACAGCGGCGCTTGTTCAACCCAGAGGCTTTGTTCTCGACACCCTGGCCATGGCCTATTGGGCCAACGGTTTTGTCGAAGAGGCGGTCAACGCCGAGAAGCAGGCCGCTGCCGTCAATCCTGAGGAAAGGCAATATTACATGAGCCAGATCAGAAAATTCACCAGTGAGACGTATAAAGAAGCGATGAAACAATCAAAGACGGGCGATAAGAACGGGTCTTCCGGGGAACATATTGCCATCGACGGGAAGCGGGAATAGCGCGCCTATCCACTCCAGGGCAATGCTCTTACCGGGGAGTATTGCCCCCTTCTTTTAGTTTTTTCATAAAGATACTTGCCAAAATTTCAGGAAATGTGAACAATAGACCTACTCTTTGGTTCCATATCTCAATGAATACGGTGAATAAATGAAATTTGTATATAGTGACGCTTTGCTCGATCTGCTTGTGCGCAGGCGTTTGCTGACTCCGGATCAAAAACTGTTCATCACCCTGGAGAAGGGAAAGCAACGGCAAAAATTGTTGAAGCTGTTGGGCGGCAAAGGTCATCTCGATCGGAATTACCCTGATTTGATTGATGTTGTCGTGGCGATGAAGCTGCAGGTCAAGGGGAAAAAGGAGGTCATTCTGGATGAAGATATGATCATGCGGGAGGTGGCTATGGAACACAACCTGCCTTTCAAAAAGCTTGATCCGCTCGATCTCGATATGGAGATCGTCACCAAAACCATTCCGAGAAATTTCGCCATCAGGCATATGATCCTGCCGTTCAATGTCTCCAACGGGATTTTGGAGCTTGTAACCTATCATCCCGACTGTGAAACGGTCTTGGAGGATATCGAGCAGGCCAACCAGATTCAGGTTAAGCCCTATATAACCACCAAAGCGGATATCCAGAAGATCATAACGGAGTTTTTCGGTTTTCAGAAATCCATCAGTGCGGCTGAAGATCAATTCGGGGTGGACAGCATCGGCGGTTCGTTGGATATCGGCAACCTCGAGCGCTATGTAAAGGTATCATCGGCCAAAGAAATCACCTCATCTGACCAGCATATCAAAAACGCCGTCAACCATATCTTCAACTATGCCCTGGATCAACGGGCCAGTGATATCCATATCGAGCCGAAACGGGGAGTGTGTATGATCAGATTCCGGATCGACGGCGCCCTGCATGTCATTTACAAACTTCCGAAAGTGGTGCATTCGGCCATTGTTTCCCGCATTAAATTTCTTTCACGCCTGGACATCGCCGAAAAGAGGCGTCCCCAGGACGGCCGGATTAAACTGGGTTTGGCCGAAGGGAAACATATCGAAATCCGCGTCTCCACAGTGCCCGTGTCTTTCGGGGAAAAAGCGGTCCTGCGTATTCTGGACCCCGACGTGGTTTTCCAGGATATCAACGAACTGGGTTTTTCCCGCAGGGACCAGATCGTCTACAATTCCTTCACCTCTTCACCGCATGGGATCGTCCTGGTTACCGGGCCCACCGGCAGCGGTAAATCCACGACGCTGTATTCGACGCTCAAGAAGATTGCGACTCCTGAAAAAAATGTGGTTACAGTGGAAGATCCGGTTGAGATGGTCTATGAGGAGTTCAATCAGATCGCCGTACAGCCCATGATCGACGTCACCTTTTCGACGATCCTGCGAAATATTCTGCGTCAGGACCCCGATATCCTGATGATCGGCGAGATCCGGGACCTGGATACCGCCTCTCATGCAGTGCAGGCGGCCATGACCGGGCATCTGGTCTTCTCAACCCTGCATACCAACGATGCCGTGTCCTCAATCGTCCGTTTGATAGATCTCGGCCTGCAGCCTTTTCTGATTGCCTCGACGCTGCTCGGCTGCATGGCCCAGCGGTTGGTGCGCAAGATCTGTCCGAACTGTATCGAAAGCTATACCATCGAAGGTGAGAAGCTTGCCAAGGTCGGATTTCCCGTTTCCGAAAAGTCCATTGAACTCAAACGGGGCAAGGGTTGCCGCGAATGCCGCCAGACAGGCTATAAGGGCCGGATCGGAATTTTCGAGATCTTTCCGCTTTCACCACAGCTAAAAAAGATGGTGGTTTCAAATTCGTCTGTCGACGAGATGCGGAAGGTTGCCATTCGGGAAGGAATGACTACTTTACGCGAGGACGCCTGGCAGAAAGTCAAGGCGGGCATTACCACGGTTGAAGAGGCACTGCGGGTAACGACGGAATAGTGAGCAAGGAGCGGCACAGAAAAAATGAGCGGGAAAGTAGTTTGCCAGAATAAAAAAGCCTATCACGATTATTTCATCGATTCCACCCTCGAGGCGGGAATGGTTCTGTCCGGGCCGGAGGTGAAATCGTTGCGGGCCGGCAAAGCCAATCTCAAAGACGGGTATGCCAAGGTCGACGACCGTGGGGAAGTGATGCTCTACAATGTCCATATTTCGTTTTATACGTATGCCACCCATAATCCCAATGAGCCGCTCCGTGTCCGCAAACTGCTTCTGCACAAGAAAGAAATTAAAAAACTCATTGGAAAATTAAAGGAAAAAGGCCTTGCCCTGATTCCTCTGAAGATATATTTTAAGAGTAACGGGAAGGCCAAGGTGGAGCTTGGCCTGGCTCGAGGTAAAAAGCAGTATGATAAAAGGGCCGCTCTGAAAGAGAAGCAGAGCGACCGTGAAGTTCAGCGCGCCATGCGCAAGGATAAGTAAATTTCCAAAAAAATCATGATATGGGGGCGAAACGGCTTCGACGGGGATGTGCAAGCTTTACGTTGCATGCCGAGGTTCTATCTGCTCGTAAAACAGGTGGAAATAAATATAATCGCAGACGATTATAACTACGCACTGGCAGCTTAATCTGCTGTGCCGTTCCACCGTCCTTCGCCCGTAAGGACGGAATCGGAGCGTCGACCCAACGGGCTGGTTTCCCGGTATTGCCTGGCTATCGGGAGGCGAGATCTCACAGGCTGGCATCAGAAAATCCATGTTCCGACGGAGTTTCCGATGTGAGATGAAAGCACGGAACTAAGCATGTAGATACGAGAGGGGAGCATTTGCGGACGCGGGTTCGACTCCCGCCGCCTCCACCAGTT
>JBJKQT010000089.1:0-8214 GCA_046705065.1 Desulfocapsaceae bacterium | reverse complement strand
TGACGGTTTTGTTGATGGATTCCACCTTTTGGGCGACGGTTTCCAGTTCATCAAAGGATTTTCGTACCTTCTGGAGATTGGTGCCGGTATTTTCGGAGACATAATGGGTGTTTTCCGATATTTCTTTAATTGCTGTATTTCCGTCGGTACTGGAAACGGCTACCTGTTCTGAAAGCTCCTTTTGCTTGGTGGTTTTTTCTCCCGCCTGTTCCACTGCTTTGAACACATGAGCGCTGCCTATGGCAATACGAATTCCTGATTTTCGTATCTCTTCAATAATTTGCCTGACATTCGTCATTAAGGCGTTATAGCCGCCGGAAACATTTTTAAGCTCCGGGTAAGGCAGTTCTTTGATGTCTTCCGACCAGTCGACATGGCCGTCGGCCAGGCGCTTAAAAATGGAATCCACCATGGTCAAGGGTTTGGTCGCCAGGTAACCCATCATTTTCCAAATGAGCAGGCAGAATGTCGTAATGACCACGAATCCCGCACCGTTGAGTATGATGCACCACCGTACTGTGGAGGCTATGGATGCGGTATTTTTCGGATCTCCCGCCATGTCCGCAATATCAAAGAGGAAGATTAATGTCACCGCAAAAAATATCACCTGGAGCAGGACCACAAAAAAGATGGATGCTGCGGCGCGTTTGACTTGGGAATGAAATACGGAGGACTCGAGATAATTCCAGAGCGATTGGACGGTATTCATAGCTTCTCCTCAAGGATCATTTGTCAATACCAACTTATCCATATCCCACCCCCCTACACAGTGTTATACAATGTGTAGATTTGATTTTAAAGTGAAAAAATAGTGAAGAAAGAAAGAGTTGCGGTCATGCCTGTTCCTGCCTTACATGTTTGAGGATCGGAATTAGGCCTCTAAAAGCACTCAGCTCAGGGTAGGAGGCAAATGGATGCCATGGGGGAAGCGCCGGCTCTTGTATTAAAGAAAATTTTTTCCGCCGGCAGTTGACTTGGCCACTGAAGGGCTATGTTGTAAATATCTCAGGATTCAGTCCTATGATGAAGACTCCAAGTTCCTGCCGTCGATGGCGATGGGCATGGAGATTACTTTTTCTTACGCTGAGCTAAAGCTTCAGCGGTATGTTGAACAATAATGTGGGATCCTCGTTTCTGCAGGCCGCCTCTTAATTGCATAATGCAACCCGGACAGTCTGTCAGAAGGATCTCGGCACCAGTCTGCTCAACGTGATCAAGTTTTTTGCTTAAGAGTTCGGAGGAGAGTTCCGGGAACTTAGCCGAGAAGGTCCCGCCGAAACCACAGCAGACTTCGGACTCGTCGGATTCTTGAAAATCGAGCCCGGCCATGCGTATCAGATTGCGCGGTGCTTCGTGGACTCCTAGGCCCCGGCAGAGATGGCAGGGGGAATGGAAGGTGGCCTTCTTGCCCTCGCCTGTGAAGGCATCGGCCGTAAGACCCAATATGTCATGTGCGAAGGAGGAAAAATCGATCACCTTGGCGGCAAAGGAACGGGCTTTTTCCACCATCCCGGCATCGTCCGCCAGGATGACCGGATAATTGTGCTTAAGGTGTGAGGCACACGATGCGCAGAGAGTGACGATATAATCGATTTGCTCTTTTTCAAATGCCGCGATATTCTGCCTGGCCACATCGGCGGAGGCTTTCATCTCACCCATCATCTGTACCGGTAGGCCACAGCAGGATTGCATAAGGGGAAAAGACATCGCGACCCCATGGCTGGAAAAGAGTTGCACTGCCGCCTCCATTTGTTCGGGGTAGACAAAGTCTTGAACACAGCCCGAGAAGATGCCGGCACGAACCTTGGGAGAATCGACCTGTCTTTTCAGCTTGGGCCATCGGTCTCGGAAAGGGATCTCGGCTATGGTGGGCAGTGCTTTGAAGTCATGCTCTTTGAAGAACATCATGGGAAGATGCCGCATGAAGCCGTCATGACCTGCCACGGGTTTTTGCGCCCATTTTGCGGAACGTAAGAGGGTGTGAAAGAGCTTTCGGTTTCGAAGTACCTTCCCGAGCAGGAGGCTGGGTAGAGGGTGACCTGTTTCGTCTTGGATTCTGGCATGAACCCGTTTTATTAAGCGGGGAAGGTCGATGCCGCCTGCGCAGACATCCTTGCAGGCTTCGCAGTTGATACAGTTTTGCACCAGGTTTTTGCCTTTTTCAGCCCCATGGAAGAAATAGGTCAGGATAAGCCCGATGGCCCCGATGTAAATATGGCCCATTTTATGCCCGCCCACCAACCGGTATACCGGACAGACATTGGCACAGGCACCGCAGCGTACACAACGGAAAATCTGAGAGAAGAGCGGATCCTTGGCCATCTCCATCCGTCCATTGTCAAGAACGATGAAGTGGATGCTTTTCTTTTTGTTGTCAGCAGCAAAACATTCATTGGCCCCGGTTATCCAGGTAACGTACGAAGTGAGGTTCTGGCCGGTGGCATTACGTGGTAGCACCTTGAGGATCTTTAAGGCATCTCTCAGACTCGGCACAAGCTTATCCACTCCCATGAGGGCAACATGGATGCGGGGAAGGGTTGTGACCAGGCGGGCATTGCCTTCATTGGTCACCAGACCGATGGTGCCGGTCTCGGCGACGGCAAAATTCGCTCCCGTAATTCCCATATCCGCTTCGACGAACTTTTCCCGCAGTTCCCTTCGAGCCACTTTGACAAGCTTTTCGATATCAGGGTCTTGATGTGCTCCCGTCACATCGGAGAAAAGATCACCCACCTGATAGCGTGAAAGATGGATGGCCGGCATGACCATATGGGACGGTCCTTCATGCCGCAATTGAATGATCCATTCCCCAAGATCGGTTTCGGTAACTTCCAGACCTCCATCTTCAAGGGCATGATTGAGCAGGGTCTCTTCCGCCGTCATGGATTTCGACTTTATGATCTTTGTCGCTCCATTCGTTTTGGCGATTTCCAGGATCAGGGCATTTGCCTCTGCGGCATCCTTTGCGAAATGCACATGGACTCCTGCATCTTCAGCGTTTTTCTTGAATTCCAAGTACAGTTCTTGGATTCTCCGCAGTACACCGTCTTTGGCTTGGGCAACATCTGCTACAAGCTGTTTGACATCGAAACCGGAAAATGCTTTTGCCCTGCCTGCCCGGTAAGCCACGGCAAAGGTATCCAGAGTCTTGCGGAGAAATTCATTGTCCAGGGACTCCTGCATTTCCCTGCGGTATTCCTTGAGATTTTTGGCGTTCTGCATGATCAGTCCCCCATGAGGAGAATATGTAATTCAAGTGGACCGTGGACACCAAGGGCCAGGACGCGTTCAATATCGGCCGTCCGGCTGGCTCCCGTTATAAAGGCGGTGTAATTGGGTGTCTTGTGCATATACTTCAAGAGTTGTTGCTCTGCGGCGAAGCAATCTTCATAAATGGTTGAGCGGTTAACGAGGCAGATATGGTATTCGCAGATCATCGTCGCCAGTCTCAGATCTTCACTGGGGCAGTTGATGACAAGTGTTCCTGTCTCGGCAATGGCAAGATCGGCTATGGTAAAACCGATATCAATGCCGCTGAGGTAAGACTGGAGCCCGGAACGAATGCAGGCAAAACCGTTTTCAGTACAAATGGTTTCCAAATTGTCGTATCGCTGCTGATCGAGGCAGGGGGCCGCCACAATTTTATCGTGTTTCAGATGACAGAGAGCATCGGCAGGCGGCGAGAGATGTTCTTCACAGCCTGAAACGGCAATTCTGCAGGCGCCTTGCCTGCCGCAAAGATCGACGGTATACGCCAGGGCCTCATCAAAATCCTTTATTTCGTGAACCATGGCGGATACTGCCTGAGCCTTTTCGATAAATTGAGAACTAATCATGCTTTGATCACCTTGTTCACCAAATGTGTTTATCATTTCGAACTCTCAAGTCTGCCCCTCTTGTCACCGTCTGACGTTTGTCGGCTCTCTCCGGTTGCTTAGGTAACTGGAATATTTTTATATATTTCATTAATGGATAAACTCTTTGACAATCCAAATCAACAATGCATTCTCTGTTGGCCCCATGCTGATTATTCGGTCGACTAGGGTAAGGCAGGCGCCTATCTAGCAGTTAGCCGGAAGCAACAATCGCAGATGAAAGTTTAAGTCACCTGATACTCGTTTTACCGTCATTGTCACTGATAAGACAAAGAAAGATGGTGTTTTTAATAGCCTCTATTCCGGAAAATCCCTTTGCCGGAAGCTGGCTGTCGGAGGGCAAGGCGGCATGCGGCATTCCGGCAAAGGGAGGGGAGCCTTCGATACTCGTGTTAATGGGGGTAGTACATGCGAGGCTACTAAAGTTCCTCGGATTGGTCTTTGGGGATTTTCACGACAAAGACAGGCTGCTCAGCTAAATGCAATACCTTTCGGGTTGTGCTACCCAAAATAACCTCTCCCACCTTTGTATGATGATATGCCCCCATGACTATCAGGTCAGCCGAACAGTCTTCGGCAGCATTCAGGATAATACGGGCCGGGTACCCTTCAAGAACGCGGATGGATGTAACCAAGTTCTGGCAGTCGGCAGCGTTGTTGCATTCTTGCGCACAGAGATCCACCATCCTTTGATGAAGTTGTGTTTTGACGGCTTCTCTTGCCGCTTTATGCATTTCTTCCGAAGTCTCATGGGAAATATATTGTTCCACCAGACTCTGGCCAAAAGGAGTGAGCGGTTCCATAGCATGAACGGCGACGATTTTAGCCTGATGCTGTCGGGCAAGGGTTAGAGCATAACGGAAAACATATGGAGCGCCCGGGCCGAGACCTGTGGCGTAGAGGATGGTATTAATTTTGGGCAGCATGACTTTATACTCCTGTGAAAGTGGACTAAGACTCAATGTGCGACGCTGGTTTACGATATGATTGAGAGTAGATACAATTTATGGATCTTTCTGTGGTATAGTTAATTCTCTTGTCAAAAGTAAATTCCTCTTGTATCCGGGCGAAAAATAATTTTTCCAAGGTTCGAACGGAAGGTGGAATTCTAATGGAATATGTCACGTCGGCCATTTTTATGATCATGCAATTTTGCCTTGCCCCAGGGCCGACCCACGCCGGTCGGCCCTGAGAGGAGCACGGCAGATGGAACTATTTGGAGAAGAAGAATGCCGGTAGCCAGGTGGCAAGTGCCGGGAACACACAAATGAGTACCATGCCGAGGATCTGAAGACCGACAAAGGGTACGATGCCTTTGTAGACATGCATCATTGTATAGCCTTTTGGTGCCGCCCCCTTGAAATAGAAAAGCGCATAACCGAACGGCGGGGTTAAAAACGAAGTCTGCAGATTCACGCACATCAGGATGGCGAACCACAGAGGGTCGAAACCAAGCTGTTGCGAGATCGGCAGGAAGATCGGGACAGTTACCAGCAGGATAGCGGTCCAGTCTATGAACATGCCGAGGACAAAGATGATGAGCATCATGATGGCCAGGGCCAGCCAGCGATTCATGCCGCTGCCGACGAAAAGATCGGCAACCACGTCACCGCCGCCCATGCTTAAAAAGACCGTGGAGAAGAAGGTCCCTGCGATAAAGAGCAGCATGACCATGGAGGTGGTTTTCATGGTGGCGGTACTGGCATCGCGAATGACCTTCCAGCTGATTGCCCGGTTGAAAAGTGCCAGGATAAAGGCGCCCAGGGCACCCATACCGGCAGCTTCCGTTGCCGTGGCAATACCGCCCAAGATGGTACCCATGACCATCAGAATCAGGCCAAGAGGCGGCAGGAGCGATTTCAAGGTCATGCCCCATTTTTGAGAAGCAGTGTATTTGGCGGCCTCTTCGGCGGAAATGGGTGGGCCTAGTTTGGGATTAACATTACAGAGAACGGTTATATACAGGAAGTATAGACCCGATAAGACCAGGCCGGGGAAGATGGCCCCGGCAAAGAGGTTGCCCACCGAGGTCTCTTTCATGCCGGTCAGACCGGCAAAGACAACCATCATGATACTGGGCGGTATCAAAATTCCCAAAGTCCCGGAGGCGCAGATGATACCACTTGTCAATTCTTTTTGGTAGCCCTTGTTCATCAAAGCCGGGGCGGCCAGGAGTGCCATTGCTACGACGGAGGCGCCGATGATTCCGGTGGTGGCGGCAAAAACGGTACAGACAACGACCACCGCCAGACCGAGGCCTCCTTTGACTTTTCCCAGGACCACGTAAAGTGATTCGAACAGGCCCTCGGAAACCTTGGATTGATCCAAGAGTTGGGCCATGAAAATAAACAGGGGGACAGCAACCAGAGTGTAGTTGTTCATCAACCCCCATACGTCGTTGGCGTACAGATTGAAAAGCCCTGTTATATTTCCTCCGTTGTCGATCAGGCCGATTACCGTGGCAACACCGGCTATGGTGTATGCCAGCTGATGGCCCAAGGTAATCGACACCATCAGCAATACAAACATTGCCACTGTTAAAAATTCCGGACTAAAGTGCATACCTAAACCTCCAGGCCGAAATCAGGCCTTTTTTGCGGATGTGAATTCATTGATTGCTTTGATGACCGTGGATATTCCTTGTATCAGGAGGAAACTGAAAGCCACGGCCATGATGAGCTTGATGGGCCAGATCGCCGGGGCCCAGCTGGTGGAGTTGTGTTCCAGCTGCTGGGTCGAGTCAATGGCGTATTTCCAGGCCCAGACCGTTGTCAGGGAAAACACGGGCAAGAAAATGAAGAGATTCGTAATAATCGTCAGGATGGCCTGCGTGCGGGGTTTGGCACGGGAGGTGAAGATATCCACCTTCACATGTCCGTCCACCACATCCGTATAGGCCAGGCCGAGCATGAAATGGATGCCGTAGAGAAAGGTCGTTGCCTCAAATCCCCAGATGGTCGGGGCATCGAATACATACCGCATCACTACTTCATTGATGACGATAAGACTCAAGGGAATGATCAACAGAGAACTCCATTCCCCCTGTTTGCGGTTGAATGTATCGATGGCTGAGCTAATATTTTCCAGCATTGGAATATACCTCATGACAATGGTGCTCAAAAAACCGGCCTCTTATCCAACCTCGAATAAGAGGCCGGTCTGTTGTTAGCTAACTTCTTATCACCTGTTTATTATTGTTCGATCTGACCGCTTTCATAGGTCTTGTAAGGCCACGGAGCAACACCACCGCGGGCTTTGCGCCAGGTTGCGAAGTTTTCTTCGAAATCCCGCTGGGATTGAACGATCTTTTTTACCTCGGGATGTTTTGCCATCAGGCTGTCAACATAATCGTGGGTGGTTTTGCGGAATTGCAGGAGGGTATCCTTGTCCATCTGCACAATTTCAACTTTTTTAGCGAATTTGTTGATGGCCTCCGCATCAAGGGATTGAATCCAGTTATAGGACCACAGCTGGGTCTCTTTGGCACAGATTTCCACAATCTGTTTCAGATCCTCGGGCAGTTTGTTCCAGGCGTCTTTATTGAAGAAGATGTAGCATTGGCTGCCGGGTTGATGGACGCCGGGCTCAATGACGTATTTGGTGATCTCGTCAAAACCCATGGGCCAGTTGATGGCCGGTGCCGAGAATTCTGCGGCATCGATTACGCCGCGTTCCAGGGACAGGTAGACCTCGCCGCCGGGCAGAGGGCTGACGGAGGCGCCCAATTTGTTGAGAATGTCCATATACCAGCCGACGGTACGGACGCGCAGTCCCTTGAAATCTTCCATCTTGGTGGCGCGCTTATTCGAAAAGAGTCCCATATCCTGGCCGGTCTGGCCACAGGGGAAGGCCATCAGGTTGAACTTGCCGTAGAGTTGCTGGGCCAATTGCAAGCCGCCTTGTTGATAGAGCCAGATGTTATAACCTTCACTATCCAGACCGAAGGGGACGTCTCCCAGAGGAACAAAGGCTTCGTCTTTTCCTTTCCAATAACCGGCCCAATCATGGCCGACCTGAGCGGAGCCTTGGCTCACGGCATCAAAGGTCTGCATGGCCGGAACCAACTCACCTGCGGAGAACGGCTTGATATCCAGACGACCGGCGGAGGCAAGACGGACGCTATCTGCAAAATGAACGGCGATATCATAGAAAAGCAGTCCTTTTGACCACGGCATGACCATCTTCCAGCGGATTTTCTCGGTGGATGGCTTGAAGTTGACCCTTTCCGCTGATTTATGGCGTGGGTCTACCCCAAATTTCTCACGCTTTTCAGCAGCTTGGCCCGTCGAAAATCCTACCGACAGAGTCAAGGCTAGAATTGTGGCGATGATCCAGTTTT
>JBJKQT010000088.1:0-10278 GCA_046705065.1 Desulfocapsaceae bacterium | reverse complement strand
TTCCTGAGAAACTTGGAAAATAAGATCCCGCCGATAAAGACCTGGACGGAGATTGGAGAGAAAGTGGCTTGGAAGAAATTTAAGTTTCTCTCTTTTCAGTTGATGCCTTTGGTTGTATGAAAACGGTGGTTCATGCCTCCGTTCCCCATCGATCTTGAGCCGGTATACACACCACGACCTGTTCCTTTTTCTCACTTTTTTCGTGCATTATCGGAAGTTTTTTATGTCCTAAATAAGTCGTTTGCTTTTATCATGAAGTATCTCGCATACCAGTCAGCGCTCAAACCGTATTTTTTTTACCCATGACAGAGAAATTCCCCAAATGTTTGAAATGCATTCATTATTACGTGACTTACCATGTTTCCATGCCCCATGGCTGCCGGGCTATGAAGTTTAAGAGTGCCGGAATTCCTTCTCAGGTTGTCTTCACCTCTTCAGGGGCTCATTGCCGAATGTTCACGCTAAAAGCAGGTTCCGCCATATCGAAAAAGGAAAAATAAATTCGTGAACGATTGTAAGGGCAAGCCGTATGGCAGCAAAGGGATGACGGAGTATGGGTCGTCTCTGCGGTCGCTGGGATATGAAACGATCATAACCAGTTGGGAGTTGATAAAGATTACGGTTCCCGTTGTTATCACCACAAAGATTCTGGAAGAACTGGGGCTTATTTCTCATTTGAGCAATATTCTGGAGCCCGTTATGTTGCTTGTCGGCTTGCCGGGGGTGCTCGGTATTGTTTGGGCGACGGCAATAATCACGAATCTATATGCAGCGATGGCTGTGTTTGCCGAACTGGCCCCCGGACTTCACCTCTCTATCGGTCAGACAACCATTCTCTGCTCTTTGATGCTGGTTGCCCATTCGCTGCCGCTGGAACTGAGTATCAGCAAAAAAGCGGGAGCGGGATTTGCTGCTATGGGGCTGTTAAGGTTGACGGGGGCGCTGTGTCTGGGCGTGATTCTCAACGCATTTTGCTCCTTTTCCTCTTATATGCAAGAGCCGGCGGACATGTTGTTAAAAGGAGGACACAAAGTTGCAACGGTTCTGGGTTGGGGGGTGGAACAGGCGAGGAACTTGATTTTGCTGGTCGTAGTCATATTTGCCATTCTCGTCATCATGCGCCTGCTCAAAGTAATTGGTGTTTTGTCCTTGCTGGAGCGGTCGCTTGCACCGATTCTTCCTTTATTAGGCATGAGCCGGAAGGCGGCACCCTTGACCGTAGTGGGAATGGTGATGGGGATCAGCTATGGTGGCGCGTTGATTATCAGAGAGGCGCATTCGGGGCATCTGAAACGTGCCGAAATTTTCAACTCCCTCGCTCTTATGGGGCTCAGTCATTCCCTTGTGGAAGACACGCTTTTGATGATGGCCATGGGAGGCAGTCTGATCGGCATTTTATGGGGAAGGCTTCTCTTTTCCCTCATCGTTATATTTTTTCTGGTAAGATGTATGCGGAGCCGATGGGATAAATTTTCCAATGAGGGACATGGCTGTATCCCGTAAGCCAATGACAAGAACCTCGTGGTGCTCTGAAGATTTTATCTAAAAAAGACCAATTCCTCGATGGTGTCGGGGGGTAGGCTTAAACCTGGAAGGCAAATGGAATTCTCAAATTTTGGCAGAAAGTTTACAGAGAAAGCGGGCATCCTCTCCTTGATGGACGACCTGGGCAAGGCCATGGGCGGTGGTCGGGAGATGATCATGATGGGAGGCGGAAATCCGGGTACTATTCCGGAATTTCAGGAGATCGTCAAAAAACGGCTTCAGAAGATCTGTGAGGATAATAAAGGCTTCCGGCATCTGGTGGGGGTCTACAACCCTCCGCAAGGTGAACCGGGCTTTATATCGGGTTTGGCGGATCTTTTGCGGAAGGAATATGGCTGGCCCGTGGGCAACGAAAATATTTGTCTGGTCAACGGCAGTCAGACGGGCTTTTTTCTTCTTTTCAATCTCTTTGCAGGCGAGTTTCCCCAAGGGGGCAGAAAGAAGATACGGTTGCCGCTTACTCCCGAATATATAGGATACGCCGATATCGGGATCTGTGATGATTTCTTCATTGCCGGCAAACCGAAGATTGATTTACTGGAGGATCACCTCTTTAAGTACCGGGTCAACTTCGATGAAATCAAACCGGGGGCAGAAACCGGGGCAATTTGTGTATCCCGTCCCACCAATCCCACGGGAAATGTCGTAACCGATGAAGAAGTAGCCGGGTTAGACGAATTGGCAAGGAAGCATAAAGTTCCTTTGATCATCGACAATGCGTATGGCGTCCCGTTTCCCGGGATTGTCTTCACCGATGCCCGACCTGTTTGGAACGAGAATATCATCGTCTGTTTGTCGCTTTCCAAACTCGGACTTCCGGCCGTACGCACGGGGATCATCGTTGCTAACGCCGAGGTGGTTCAAGCCGTTTCCGGCATGAATGCTATCATGTCGCTCTCTCCCGGTAATTTCGGGGCTGTCCTTGCCCGTGATATGATTTGCACAGGAGAGGTTTTAGCCTTAAGTAAAAACTTGATCAGGCCGTTTTATAGAGATAAGTTAGTGAAGGCCCTGGAAAAGATACATACGGAATTTTCGGGCGTTCCATATAGAATCCATCGACCGGAGGGAGCGATATTCCTTTGGCTTTGGTTCGAGGGATTGCCTGTCACCAGTTTCGAGCTGTATGAAAGGCTCAAAAAGAGAGGGGTTTTGGTCATCTCCGGGCATTATTTCTTCCCTGGACTGGAAGGAAATGCCTGGCGGCATAAAGATGAGTGCATACGGATCAATTACTCCCAGGACGAAAATCAGGTAATGGCCGGCATTGCAATAATTGCCGAGGAGGTAAAAAAAGCCTATTCCGAATCCATCTAAAAAACCGGTTTCGGACGCGGGTGAGCGATCTGACGACAGTTGAAAACAATAAGGATAAGAAACTCAATACTTCGAAAAAACAAAAAAAGGACCCAATGACACGGCATATCGAAAAACAGAGAGTTTTTTTTACTAAGGTAACAATGTTCATAATACTGTTATTCGTTATGACGGGTTTCCCTGTTTTGCTCCGGGCGGGGTGTGTCAAGGGTGATTGCCGCGACGGTTCGGGTGTTTTTGTAGGAAAAGACGGACGGCGGTATGAAGGGGAATTCAAACATGGCATTATCAGTGGAAAAGGGACTCTTCGCTATCCGGACGGTACAGTATATAAAGGAGAGTTCCGAAACGGGAGATTCAACGGGAAAGGAGTGCTCGTCAGTCCGGATGGCCGAAAATATGAAGGTCAGTTCCGGGATAATGTAATTGACGGCCGGGGAATTCTTACGGATACCAACGGACTACAGTATTCCGGGGATTTCTATCTCGGGCGTTTTAACGGCAATGGGGCGATATTTTATCCGGACGGACGTGAATATAAAGGAGAGTTCCGAAACAATCTTCTTGAGGGGCAAGGAAAACTCATCTATAAAGACGGATCCTGGTTCGAAGGGACGTTTAAAAATGGCAAACCGGACGGCAAGGGAGTTCGGGCGTATCTGGACGGTGGCCGGTACACCGGATTCTATAAAGGAAATGACCGGCAAGGATATGGCGTATATACCTTTCCGGATGGACGGCGCTATGAGGGCCAATTTGACAAAGACCGCTTCAGCGGGAAGGGGACCATAGTATATTCTGACGGACGTAAGTATCATAGCCTGTTTGAAAATAACGCAGGAGTTGGAAAAGGAACAATGGAGTATCCGAATGGGAGTAAGTATACCGGGGAGTTCAAGAACGGTCTGCCGGACGGACAGGGTGTGCTCGTCTCTGCCGACGGAGAAAAAATCAGTGGAGAATTCAAAAAGGGTAAGCCTGTAGTCGAAACAAAACAGAACGTCATCAATGAAAATAAAACTCAAAGTAAAGGAACGGAATCGTCAATTTCCGTGTCTTCCTCCCAGGGTCAAAAAGCAGATGCAAGGAATTATCACTTGTGGAAGGGAATGATCTGCATGGAAGGTAATAAACCGGTTACAGGTAAGGTCCGATTCGAATTCGGTGACGGAAGTAAGTATAACGGAGATGTCGTCGACGGAATTATGGACGGTCAAGGGGTCTTGACATATCCCAATGGTGATGTTTACGACGGGGCTTTTTCGCATGGCCGGTTCAACGGATTCGGCGTGTATACATATCACGATAACAGGAAGTATTCCGGGTCGTTCGTGATGGGGATTAAAGAAGGAAAGGGCACCTTTTCCTATCCTGATTCAACGCGGTATGTCGGAGAGCTGAAAGGAAATCATTTTGAAGGGCAAGGCGATTATTATTTTGCAGACGGCAGCCATTATGTGGGAGAATTTCATAACGGAAGATTTTCTGGAAAAGGGAAAATTAAATACAAAGACGGTTCCATGTATGAAGGGGAATTTAAGAACGATATTCCAGATGGTTACGGTGTGTTTACAGCAGATGATGGTAGCAGGTATGAAGGTGAGTTTGCCGACGGTCGAAGGAACGGTAAAGGACGAATACAAATGTCAGACGGAACGGTCGTAGAAGGGATTTTTAAAGATGATGTTTTACTCAAGGCCAATTCCTCGTCGGAGAAGGATAAAAATTAAGGAAGGATGTGAGGAGCAAGAATGCGCTGGAGTTATAAAACCGTTCATTACGATTACAAGAAGGAAGGATTACTGGGCGGAGCTTTTCTCGATGAGGCCGAGATCGAGGAATCCATGAACGAATTTGGCCGTGCGGGATGGGAATTGGTTTCTCTACTTGAGGTTCAGGAAGGATTGATAGCAACCTTTAAGCAACCCATCGATGTTCCGGCTTTGCAGAATGAACAGAAGGAGAATGAAAAAAAAGAAGAAATGAAAGATGCACCTCCTCGGTTCCTTCGACCGGAACGGTTGCAGAAAGACTCGGTTTCCCGGCAGGAGTTGCAGGAAGAAGTTATCCAGCCGTATGGCTCGAAGCAGAATAAAGCCGTCAAAAAACGATCATCCGGTGGAGAAGATGACAACGGTGGTGCCGGGGCGATTCGTATTGAGTAAAAATTACTCAGGTGGTTGGCCCTTGCGGGCAAAAAATGACCACATTTTGGAAGGGCGAGAGACTCGTTTTGGGCATGGTTCTTCTCTTTATCCTATTATTTTAGTTAGATGGTTCTTTTCTCTTTTGGTTGGCATGGATATTGGAAGATAAAAAGTGCATCAAGCGCTGAGTTAAGATAGCTTTTCTTCTCCTCCCCCGAAAAAGGCGCCCACCGGAGATATACCGATGGGCGCCTTTTTTTTTATTTTTTCATCAAACCAAACCGGTAAATCTGCCGATTTGATAGAATATAACCGCCAATGCAAAGGCAAACACCGTGTTATAAGTCATGGAAAAAAGGGCCCACTTCCAGGACGCTTCGCGCGCTATGCAGACTATGGTCACAAAACAGGGGCTGTAAAACATGATAAAAAGAAGAGCGGCAATGGCCACGCCCTTGTTCCAATGGTGATCCTGCTGAAGCCGTTTTCCCAATGGGGTGGATTTTTCAGTATCGATCTGCCCCATGGAATAGGCGGTTCCTAGTGTGGAGACAATGACTTCTTTTGCTGCAAAACCTCCTATCAAGGCGATATTCGTTCTCCAGTCGAATCCAGCATAGCGAGAGATGGATTCCAGTGTCATTCCCAATTTTCCCGCAGCAGAATTTCGCAGGGCCTCCTCCGCCTGCTTGTTGTCGATGGATTCGAGTTGCATTGTGAGATTTTTTGAAGGTTGCGGATCGGTAGGCCTCTCCACGCTTGTTTCAGTGGCGATTCTGGCATGATAGGCAGCTTGTATCGTCTCCCGCTGGTGATTATAGCTCGCTATTCTTGCTGCCGGCAGTGAGGGAAAAGTCATCATCGCCCAGATGAGGATCGAAATTCCCAAAATAACGGTTCCGGCTTTCTTGATGTACTGCCAGGTTCTTTCCCAGGTATGAATCAGCAACCCCCTTAGGGTCGGGAAGCGGTAAGGAGGAAGTTCCATGACAAAAGGGGTCGCCTCTCCCGTGAGCACCGTTGAACGAAAAAGCTTTGCCGAGAACAATGCGACGATCCAGCTCAAAACTGTGAAGAGAAACATATATCTTGCCTTGTGTTGGTTGAAAAATGTTCCTATCAACAAGGCAAGGACCGGCAGTTTTGCACCACAATTCATAAACGGCACCGTAAGCAGAGTGGCCAATCGTTCTTTTGGGGAACGTAACGTTCGGGTTGCCAGGACGCCAGGAACCGCGCAGCCCCCCGCAACGCCACCTGAAATAATAAACGGCATTACGGATGATCCGTGGAGTCCGAAAATCCGGAAGACCCTGTCCATCATAAAGGCAACGCGGGCCAAGTAGCCGGAATCTTCAAGTATTGCAATGCCGAAAAACATGAACATGATCAATGGAACGAATCCGAGAACCCCGCCGACACCGTGGATGATGCCGGATGTGAGCATTGATTTGACAAGACCGTCGTGCAGGTTGGCGTCTATGACCCTGCCAAGCCAGGAAAAAGCGTTTTCCAACCAAGTTACCGGCACTTCACTCCAGGAAAAAGTGAAGTTGTAGAGTCCGAAGAGAATGGTCAGCATAATAACAGGACCGAGCAGGCGGTTCGTTACGACTTTGTCTATTTTGTCCGATGTGTAGAGCCGTCCGGTATCGAATTTGTGCGTCAGGACGCCCTGACGGATAATGGATTTGATGAAGCCGTACCGATGGTCGGCAATGATCGCCTCCGGGTAGACATCCATCGTCTTAACCAGATGATCCGAAACCTGAGCGACTATAGATTCGAGTTTTTCGGCTACATCGGAAGATGTCTTTCGTCCTATGGCTATAATCTGCTCATCATTTTCGAGATATTTTATAGCTGTAAAACGAGCTGGATATGTGTCTGTGAGAAAGTGTTCTCGTTCTATCTCGGCCACGAGATTCATGATTGTCTCATCCAGGTCGTCACCATAGGAGATATCGAGGGGTTGCCAAATTTGTTCGCTTGCGGCGACTGCAAGTGCCTGCTCAACAAGCTGATCCTTGCCTTGACCCATCCGTGCAACGACGGGAACGACCGGTGTCCCCAAAAGTGAGGAAAGCCTTTCCGCTCGAATTTCTATGCCGCGGTCTTTTGCCACATCGATCATATTTAACGCAATGATCAACGGTACACCCAGTTCGAGAAACTGACAGGTGAGATAGAGGTTGCGTTCAAGATTGGATGCGTCGACGATGTTGATCACGACCTGAGGTTTTTCGTTGACTAGATAGTCGCGGGCAACCAGTTCTTCCACCGAGTAGGCAGTAAGGGAATACGTTCCCGGAAGGTCTGTGAGAAGAATTTCGCATCCGGCATGAATGAAAGCTCCTTCTTTGTAATCTACAGTTATTCCAGGGTAATTCCCAACATGCTGCCGGGCGCCGGTGAGCTGGTTGAAAAGCGTCGTTTTGCCGGCATTCGGATTCCCTGCCAACGCCATGGTGATGTTTTTTTTCATCATGTGCATATTCATTGAAGGATATTCCTCGTGATCAAAACGGGAAGATGAGGATGTGCGGGCAAGATAATTTTAGAAAATGTGGCCATTATTTCTTGTTATTAAGCCCGGTACAACCCTTTGGTGAACATTTTCCCGAACAGCCGCACCCACATTCGAGTTTGATTGCCGGATCGCCTGCCGCTTTGAATTGCCGATATATTTTTCGTCCTACCAAAAAGGCGCAGACAACAATTATACTTCCTACGATAATGGAATCCCACATAGTGTTCTCCTTGGCAAAGGATTGTTAGGGCAACCTAAATGCCCGTGCCAAAAAAAATCCGGGAAAGACCCGGATAAAAACAGCGCAAATAAAAAAGTATTTCATTCAATTGATTGAACGAGAATATTTTTACTTGCGGTATTGTCCAGACTGATTGTTCCTCCCTGAATTTTCAGGATACATTGCGACTCATTCTCGTTGCAAAGTAGCTCTACCTCTTCGCCGGGGTAGAAGCCAAGCGAGGCCATACGGGCACAGAGCTTTCTGTCTCCGGTGATTTTGCAGATCCTTTTTCGGCCGTGATGCCTGATTCTCGACAAGGGCATAATCTGCTCGGCGGCACATCTGCCCCGTCCCAGTCGCTGTTTCACCTTTCCGGCAAAACAGCAGCATTTCCTGTTGAGTTGTTTAAACGTCATCTGCTTCCTCCGTTAAAAACAATCTTTAGGTACTCCAAACAATAGAGAGTGTCAATAGATTTTTCAAGGAGAAAGAGAAATATTAGGGTCTTCTAAGAAAAAAGTCAGCACAACCTATTTATCAGAAGATTCATTTTTTTCGTCAAGCACCTCGACCAAGATAAAATCGGCTTCGTTGTTTCTCAGGGTCAGCGTTCCTCCCATGACCCTGAGGGCCACCGGATCATAGAGGGGGGCCCGACCCTGGATGGTAATTTTCGTTCCGGGCACAAGGCCCATTTCACGTATACGCTGCCCCAAAACACCACCGACCTTGACGGCGGAAATGACGCCTGACTGACGGACTTTCATCTTCCGCAAACTGATCTCCGACATTTCTTGATCCTTTCGACAGTATATAACAAAGCAGGATTGCTAGATCTTTATCTGCTCTTTCGCCCATGAATCACGCAATGTGACAATTCGATTGAACACCGGTTTGCCTTTTTGCGAATCCACGTGGTCGAGATAAAAGTATCCCTGACGTTCAAACTGGACCCGAACTCCGGGCTCCGTGTTTGCCAGTTCCGGTTCGACCATGCAGTCTTCCAATACGTTCATGGACTCAGGGTTCAGATAGGTTTTGAAATCCACATCCTTTTCCGCATCCGGGTACGGCACGGTAAAGAGACGATCGTAAAGGCGGACGGGACATCGTAGAGCATGGGCGGCACTTACCCAGTGGATGGTGCCTTTTACTTTGCGTCCGTCGGGTGCGGTACCTCCTTTTGTGGCCTGGTCATACGTGCAATGAATCGCTTTTATTTCTCCGGTTAGCTGATCTTTTTCCATGGACACAAATTTTATCAGATAGGCATAACGCAAACGAACTTCGCGTCCCGGGCCGAGGCGATGGAACTTTTTGGGAGGATCCTCCATAAAATCGGAGCGTTCAATATAAAGTTCCCTGGTAAACGGCAGCTTGCGCGTGCCCATATCCGGATTTTGAGGATGATTTTGAGCTTCCATTTCCTCGGTCAAGTTATCAGGGTAATTGTCGATAATCACTTTCAACGGTTCAAGAACGCCCATAACCCTCGGTGTGGTCTCGTTGAGATCGTCACGCACGGCGTCTTCCAGAACACCCATATCGATCCAACTCTCTTTTTTGCCGATGCCGATCAAGCTACAAAAATTCCTGATGGAAGCAGGAGAATAGCCGCGACGCCTGAGCCCCGAAATGGTCAGCATTCGTGGGTCGTCCCAGCCGTTGACGTATCCTCCGTTAACGAGCTGTAGAATTTTGCGTTTGCTCATAACCGTATAAGTGAGATTGAGGCGGGCAAATTCTATTTGCCGCGGATGGCACGGAGTTTCAAGCACGTCGAGGACCCAATCGTACAGGGGACGGTGGTCTTCAAACTCGAGGGTGCAGAGGGAATGAGTAATACCCTCAATGGCATCCGAGAGACAATGGGTATAGTCATACATGGGATAGATACACCATTTGTCTCCTGTCCGATGGTGCGAAACCTTCAGGATTCTGTAAATCACGGGATCACGCATGTTCAAATTAGGGGATGCCATATCGATTTTTGCCCGTAAAACCCGGCTGCCTTCGTCGAATTCACCGTTGCGCATTCTCTGCAAGAGATCGAGGTTTTCTTCCACACTTCGATTCCGATACGGACTTTCTTTGCCGGCTTCGGTGAGGGTCCCACGATATTCACGAATTTCTTCTCCCGTTAAATCGCAGACATAAGCCTTGTTTAGCTTGACGAGCTGAACGGCGTAGTCGTAAAGCTGATCGAAATAATCAGAGGCGTAGAAAAGATTTTTCCCCCAGTCGAACCCCAGCCATCTGACATCATTCATGATGGATTCAACATAGGCGGATTCTTCTTTGCTGGGGTTGGTGTCGTCGAAACGCATATGGCATGGTCCGCCATATTCCAGGCTGATACCGAAGTTGAGACAAATGGATTTGGCATGCCCGATATGCAGGAAACCGTTCGGCTCAGGAGGAAACCGGGTTACGATTTTGGAATGTTTTCCGGTACGCAGGTCATCGGCAACAATCTGCCTGATGAAATCCAAGGGCTTTTCTTTTGTGTTTTCCAA
>JBJKQT010000087.1:0-9435 GCA_046705065.1 Desulfocapsaceae bacterium | reverse complement strand
AGGCGTTGATTCCAATGAGACGTTTCATGTTCTCCCAAGTAAAAGAAGAAGACTTGACACTTTTAAGCAGTATTACCCTTAACAACAGGCCCTATGATCGAAACGATATCCCGACGATGACACTCATACCCGCTTTTATGCTTTCCGAACTGAAAAGATCGTTTCAAATGGGTTTTATGATCTATATTCCGTTTCTGGTTATTGATATGATCGTCGCCTCTATCCTGATGTCCATGGGCATGATGATGCTTCCACCGGTCATCATCTCTTTACCGTTCAAACTCTTGCTTTTCGTGCTTGTTGATGGCTGGGATCTCGTGGTGGGTTCTTTAATCAAGAGCCTTAAATGATACGATAAGGTTCAGGAAATCCTTATGACCCCTGATTTTGCAATCAATCTTTGCCTCAAGGCTGTAGAAACCATTCTGCTTGTATCGGCGCCCATGCTGCTGTCCGGCATGATCATCGGCCTTATCATCTCGATCTTTCAAGCGGCAACACAGATCAACGAACAAACACTAACCTTTATTCCTAAAATCGTTGTCGTTTTCCTGACCTTGCTGATATTCGGTCCATGGATTATCCGGTTAATAACAGCATTTACCGTCGGAACTTTTACGTCTATCGCGAACTTTTAACCAAAATTTTGTTCTCTTTGTCAGAAGTTTATTTTTAAGTTGCTGGAAACTGCTCAACGCCGGTTGGCAGAAAGCATCCCCTATTTTTTATGAAAACAGACAATGGACCTCCTGCTCCTTCCCATAGATAAATTTCAAGCCTTTCTCATCTGCTTGGCGAGGGTAGCAGGTTTTGTCAGCGCCATTCCCGTCCTTTTCAGCACCCAAGCCCCCATGCTGATCAAACTCGGGACCGCGATCCTCATTTCCCTTGTACTTTTCCCGGTAATGGCGCCCTATATTCCCCATACACCCTTTCATCTTGCCACCTTCCTGGTCCTTGCAGCCAATGAGGTCTTAGTAGGCCTTCTCCTCGGACTGATGGCAAGACTCATCTTTACCGCCGTGGAATTCGGAGGCACAATCATCGGCTACCAAATGGGTTTTGCCGCCGCCAATGTCTTCGACCCTCAGAATCAAAGACAAACCTCTCTGGTTTCCGAGTTTCAAAATATTTTTGCTATTTTTCTCTTTCTTGCCGTGAACGGACACCATATCTTCATCAGAGCTGCCGCTCGTTCCTATGAGCTTTTGCCGCCGGGAAAAATTGATCTCTCCCATGCAGCTGTTCCTTATCTTTTCAAACTCTCTTCAGAAATGTTTGTCTTAAGCCTTCAATTCAGCGCTCCGGTCCTGGCCATCCTCCTGCTCTCAGGACTTATTCTCGGCGTGCTTGCCAGGGCCTTTCCTCAACTCAATGTCTTTCTTCTTTCCTTCCCTCTTAATATCGGCATCTCATTTGTTGTCATAGGTTTGACACTTAACGTGGTCGCGACCCTACTGAGACGGGAATTTGACTCTTTGCCTGAAAAGATTGCCACCATCCTCAAACTTCTAAATTGATCCTTCCCTGTATTTCTTCACTGAACTTTCACTTTTCCGTGCGCCTACTCAAAGGATCATTTTTTGCAAGCTACTCTGATGTTTCTCTATGCATTTCGTTCGTAGCATTATTGAGAACCATGATCCATCAATGACTTTGTCCTAATAAAAACAGCTGAGTCATCACTCTATTTTAATTTAGTAAATCATGGCAGAAGAAGCCCCTACAGGAGGAGAGCGCACTGAAGCGCCGTCGGCGAAACGACGACAGGAATTTCGCGACAAAGGTCAAGTTGCTCAAAGCAAGGAAGTCAATACGGCAGCTCTGCTCTCGATTCTGCTTATTTTCTGGATCTTCTACATGCCGACCTTTTGGAACGGTTTGAACAATTTTCTTATCTCGATTTGGCACTCCAGTGCCGATGTCATTGTCAGCCCCTCCAATATCATGCCCCTCTCCATCTACATTCTCCAACAAATGGCATTTCTTTTAGCACCCCTTTTTCTTTTAGTGATGCTCATCGGCTTCTTTTCAAGTTTTTTTCAAATCGGTTGGCTCTTCACCACGGAGCCGCTAGTCCCGGATCTGTCAAAATTCGATATCATCAAAGGGATAGGCCGTTTTTTTTCCACACGCTCGCTTCTAGAAATCGTCAAATCTTCCCTTAAAGTCGCTTTGATAGGTTGGATTGCCTATAGCACCGTGCTCGACAAATTTAACGAGGCTCTGGTATTGGTGGATACTCCCGCCATCACGATAATCGGCTATATCGGAAAAACAGCTGCCTTGATTTTGATGAAAGTATGCGCGTTGCTCATCATCTTGGCCATTATCGATTTCCTCTTCGTTCGTTGGGAAATGGAAGAAAAGATGAAAATGACCAAGCAAGAACTCAAGGAGGAATTCAAGGAAACCGAAGGTGACCCGTTTGTTAAACAGCAAATTCGTGCCATTCAGCACCAGATGGCTCGTAAACGCATGATGGCCGAAGTTCCTAAGGCCGATGTCGTCATAACAAACCCCACTCATATCTCCGTTGCGATCCGCTATACGCCTAAAAAGATGGATGCCCCGATAGTTGTAGCAAAAGGTGCCGGGCATGTCGCAATGCGGATCAGGGAAATTGCCAGGGAACACCATATCCCACTGGTGGAAAACCCTCCCGTGGCTCGATTATTGCATAAATTAGACCTGGGAACTGCTATCCCGGAAGAGATGTTCAAGGCAGTGGCTGAAATACTTGCCTATGTGTATTCATTGAAAGGTAAGACGAGATAATGGAACTGACAGGACAACAGGGCATATTGACCAGGATCAATCTGGGACAGTTGGCACAACGATCAGACGTCATGGCCGCATTCGGCCTCGTCTCTATTTTGATGCTGATGATCTTGCCCGTACCTCCGATAATGCTCGATCTCTTCCTTGCATTGAATATCACCATTGCTCTGGTCATCCTGGTTATCAGCCTGTATACGGTCAAAGCGGTTGACTTTTCCATTTTTCCGTCGGTTCTTCTCACTACCACTCTTTTCCGGCTTTCTCTGAACGTGGCCTCCACACGTCTTATCCTGCTGCACGGCGACACCGGCCCATCAGCCGCCGGAGCAGTCATAATGTCCTTTGGTCAATTTGTCGTCGGTGGCAATTATGTTATCGGTATCGTTATCTTTTGCATCCTTGTTTTGATCAATTTCATAGTCATCACCAAAGGTGCCGGGCGTGTCGCAGAGGTAGCCGCTCGCTTCACCCTCGATGGAATGCCGGGAAAACAGATGGCCATCGATGCCGACCTGAATGCCGGATTAATCAATGAAAACGAGGCCCGGGCAAGAAGGGCCGAAATCAGCGCCGAGGCCGCCTTTCACGGGGCAATGGACGGTGCGTCCAAGTTCGTCAAAGGGGACGCCATTGCAGGTATTGTCATAACCTTCATCAATATCGGCGCAGGATTTGTAATCGGTGTCCTGCAAAAGGGAATGCCGGTTGTCGAGGCAGCCCAAACATATACAATCCTGACCGTGGGCGATGGCCTGGTAAGTCAGATTCCCGCACTCATCATATCGACGGCTGCAGGTCTTTTAGTTACCCGGGCTGCAGGTGAACAGGATTTCGGCTCTGATATAAAAAACCAACTCTCGAAAAACAGCGTCGCTCTGTTGGTGGTTTCGGTTATCGTCCTGATTTTTGCCATCATTCCCGGACTACCGTTCTTCCCCTTCCTCGTCCTTTCGCTGTCGTTGGCCGCGTTAAGCTATTTCATTAAGAAAGGACAGAAAGCGGAAGCCGCCAAAGAAGTCGAAAGACCTGTGGAGGCACCGCCTCGAGCCGAAGAAAATTATGAACAGATGCTCAATGTCGATCTCATCGAACTCGAAGTCGGATACGGCCTGATCCCCTTTGTCGATGCCGCGCAGGACGGCGAACTCCTGACTCGTATCCAGTCGATTCGCAAACAATTTGCATTGAACAATGGTTTTATAGTCCCGCCCGTCCACATCAAAGACAATCTCCAGTTGAATCCCAATCAGTATACCTTGTCGCTCAAGGGCATCAAAATTGCCGAAGCGGAGATCCTTCCCGGCCATTTTATGGCCATGGATCCCGGTTTGGTAACAGAGACCATCAAAGGCATCCCGACCACGGAACCTGCCTTCGGACTGCCGGCAATCTGGATCTCCGAAGACAAAAAAGAACGAGCGCAGATTGCCGGTTATACGGTCGTCGACTGCACCACGGTGATTGCTACCCATATCAGCGAGGTCATACGCCAACACGCCCACGAGCTCATTGGCAGACAGGAAGTCCAAAGACTTCTCGACAATCTGGCCAGAAGTTATCCCAAGCTGGTGGAAGAACTGGTGCCGACTGTCCTTTCCCTGGGAAATATCATGCGGGTATTGCAGAATCTCTTAAAGGAGGGCGTTTCCATCCGCGATTTAAGGACAATCCTCGAGACCATGGCGGATTGGGCGCCCATGACCCAGGATGCACAGATTTTGACGGAGTATGTGCGCCACGCGCTTTCACGAACCATAAGTTCGCAGCTTGCCGTCAACGGCACGATTTCCGTTATCACCCTTGCCAAACCCGTTGAAGACGCCATTCTGAATTCTGTTCAGCACAGGGAACAGGGTAGCTACCTTGCCATCGATCCGAAAACGGCACAAATCATTCTCGATTCCATTGGCGAGGCGATAAGACTCTTTGAGGGAGGCATGAGGCCGACACTGCTGGCTGCTCCCCAGATTCGTCCTCATGTACGGAGTCTTACCGAACGATACTATGCAACATTGGCAGTGATCTCCCATAATGAGATCGCTCCAACCCTTAAGGTTAAATCATTAGGAACTGTAACACTCGATGCAAGTTAAGGTATTCGAATCACCTGATATGGCGTCAGGCCTAAAACTGGTCAAAAAAGAATTGGGACCGGATGCGTTGATCCTGTCCACCCGCACTGTCAAAAGCGGAAAGCTCGGTATTTTAGGCAAACATGTTCTCGAAATAACTGCGGCTGTCGATACCCCTTGGCCTCCCCCACAAGCTGCCGTGACGGAAAAGCCCATTTCTCCAACGGTTCCTCCGGAACATCAAGCGTATGTGGAAAACGCTTTGCTGCCCTCGACACCAAAAGCTGAGGAACATGGTTCCACTATCACCGACCGTCATTACAAGATCGGCAAAAGACCTGACAGAACAACTCAGACCATTGAACGGGATCTTCATATGCAAGAAAATCGTCAAATGCGCCAGGAGTTCGATGAACTTAAAAATATTGTCAAATCTCTTGCCGGCGAAATATCACATCTCAGCCGCAGACAAACGGAAAACGCGGACAGGTCTCTTCCGGCCGGTTTTGGATCGAACAAACTTTCGGTTTCTGAAAACCAGTCAAACTGCCAAACGGCGATCCTCGATCTTCTGCTCTCCTACGGCACAAACAGGAAAACTGCCGAAACCATATCAGCCTTTGCCAAGGACAATCTGAATACTGAGGACATTCAATCCCCAATCAAGCTTTGCGCTTTTCTTCAAAACACAATCTCGGATATCCTCGAGGTACAGGCACCTGATTTCAGCCGTGCCGACCATCAAGAAAGAATAGCTCTGGTCGGCCCAACCGGTGTGGGCAAGACAACAACTCTTGCAAAAATTGCGGCCAACTATCTCAGCAGTCGTTCAAATTCAATCGCTTTGATCACCATCGACACCTACCGCATTGCAGCCGTTGAACAACTGAAGGTATATGGGGAGATCATGCATCTGCCGGTGGAAGCGGTTCTTACTCCTGCCCAACTGGAACAGGCACTTGAAAAGCATCAGGACAAAGATCTTATTCTCATCGATACCGCGGGCAGAAGTCCTCGAGATACCTTGAGCATCGATGAATTGGCCGCTTTCCTGCACACGGATTTGGCAATTACGAAACATCTCGTGCTCTCTGCGACAAACAGAGAAGACGAATTGGCGGAAACCATTGCTCGTTTCTCACGTCTCGGTGTTGATTTTACAATTTTCACCAAAGTCGACGAATGCATCAATCTCGGCATTATTCTCAACACTCAGATACACAACAGCGCCCCCATTTCTTATATTACAAATGGTCAACGGGTCCCTGAGGATCTTTTTGCAGCAGACAGGAAAAGAATTGCGGAACTCATCATACCCAGCCCAGAAGGAAAATTTCATGATTAACCCATCACGGAAAGCCACGGACCAGGCGGAAACACTGAGGGCATTAAATTCACAGGAACCTGTGATCACCGTCGATGCCGAAGAAGAAAGGGTGACACGTGTCTATTCCATTACCAGCGGCAAAGGCGGTGTCGGAAAAACCGCGGTTGTTGCCAATATCGCAGTGTCGCTGGCCAAACTAGGAAAAAACGTCCTTATTCTTGATGCCGATCTGGGACTTGCCAACATCGATGTGGTTTTCGGAATCGCTCCAACCTACAACCTGAATCATTTTTTCTCAGGTGAACAGGATTTGCAAGACATCCTTTTTAAAGGCCCTCTTGGGATAAAAATACTTCCCGCCGGCTCCGGCATTCAAAATTTCACCCGGCTTGACTCCGCACAGAAGATGAAACTCCTGGACGGACTTGATTCCATGCATAACGACTTCGATTTTGTCCTTATTGATACCGAAGCCGGTATATCCGAAAACGTCACGTATTTCAACACGGCGGCCCAGGAAATCCTGGTTGTGACGACTCCTGAACCAACAGCAATCACGGATGCCTATGCGTTGATGAAACTGCTTTCCACCCAGTATCATGAAAAACATTTCAATCTCGTCGTCAATCAGATTCAAAGCGAAGACGAAGCCCTGGATGTTTTCAAAAAATTAACTATGGTTTCCAACAGGTATCTTGATATATCCATTGACTATCTCGGTTCAATTCCGGCGGATAAACAAATGGTTGAGGCTATCAGAAAACAAAAGGTTATCGTAGAGATGTTCCCCAATTCCCGAATCTCAATGGCATTCAATGACTTGGCGGCAAGACTCTGTTCGGAGCATTCGCCGACCGCGCCAAAAGGAAACATACAATTCTTTTGGAAAAAACTTCTCAATTTCGGCAGCAGAAGGTAGGAACATGCTCTACTCGGCCCCCCTGCAACCTGAAGATCGAGCCAAGCTCATACGTGACAACCTGGAGTTGGTCGATATACTCGTTGGACGTATGATCACCCAGGTTCCGTCTTTCATGAGTCGCGACGACATGCGCAGTGCAGGTATGGTTGGACTCATCGATGCAGCCAACAAATTCGACATCTCAAAGAACATTCTTTTCAAAACTTTTGCCGAATACCGGATCAGAGGCGCCATTCTCGATGAGATGCGCAAGCTCGACTGGTTTTCCAGGTCCCTTAGAGATAAACAAAACAGAATTTCCAAAACCCTGTCGCATTTGGAACTGTCGCTCGGCAGGGATCCTGAGGATCACGAGGTGGCGCAGGCCATGGGAATCGCCACCGAGGAATATCGAAAAATGCTTGGTGAAGTCAGTCATCTGGGATGTGTGAGCCTCAACGAGACCCTCGATAATAGCGAACAAGGAAAATCATTCATCGATACCTTGGAAGATGAACGCGAAAGCGCCTCTCCCGGTTTTCGGCTCGAGAATCACGAATTGACCCGAATTATATCGGAAATGCTGGCTAAACTCTCTGAAAAGGAACGGTTGGTGATTTCCTTGTACTATTACGAAGAGTTGACGCAAAAAGAGATTGCCGAGGTGCTGGAAATCTCCGAAGGCAGGGTATCCCAGTTGCATAGTCAGGCTCTTATCAAATTAAAAAACAAAGTTCAGTTGCGCCTGGCATAAACTATCTTTTTGACTCCGAGGAGGTTTCCATGGTGGAATTCCACTCATCCGCACTACTGACTTTATCGGCACTCTTTCTTTGTTCCGTGGCTACATGGCGCTCCATTGTCTACCATAGAAAATCTGAAGATCGGGAAAAGCTTTTACAAGAAACAAACGAGACTCTTGCAGTTCTGCAAAAAAAGCTTATCAGCCTGGAAGAAAAAGAAAAAAAATACGATGAATTTCAAGAAAGCCTCAACCTGGCTGAGATTACCACGAAGCTGCAGGAACCCCGCTTGTCGGCCCAAAACTTCAACCGTACCGTAAGTCCACCGGAAAGATACAGATACGTCCATTCCCTGGCCTCCGGGGGCATGTCTCCACAAGACATAGCATCGGTTTTATCCATTTCCATTCATGAAGCAGACCAACTGGTCAATTTGGCGAGACTTGCTCATTTGCAGGCATGAGATACTTCTTCCTTTTCCATTCACATCCTCAATGTATTTCCCGTCAGAGCTTGATTTCCCTCTTAAGAAAGGAAGATTCCTACCGATATATAATTACACACATTTTTTAAATAGTTTTAATTAGCCGTTGTTTTGTAATTTTCAGTACTTCCCTCGTCACAAAGAGAAACTCATATGGTTTCAGGAAAATACAGCGCCCTTTCAGGGGCAGTTACCCGGGAACAAACCCTGGATAATATCTCTGCCAACTTAGCCAATGTTAGCACCATCGGCTACAAGCGATCCAAGGTTAGTTTCGAGTCCATCCTCAAAGGCGCCCAACAGATTAGGCAGGCAAAGGGAATCAATTACACCCGAATAAAAGAAAATTTCACTGATTTCTCAGCCGGTCCGCTCAATGTTACGGGAAGGTCTCTGGATCTTGCTCTCCACAGCAGTGGTTTTTTTAAAATCCAAGGGCCCAAAGGAATACTGTATACCAGAAAAGGGGATTTCTCATTGAATTCACAAGGTGGGCTTGTCACATCAAACGGTATGCCTGTACTTGACGATGCCAACACGCCGATCACGATCCCCGTGACCAATGTCAACCGTATTTCCATAAACAGCCAAGGACTCATCTCTGTTCTTGATACCACCGGCACTCAAACGCAGGTCGCACAGATGGGCGTAGTAACCATCGATGACCCGTCAAAGCTGAAAAGGGAAACAGACACGTCTTTTTCCCTTGAGGCAGGTGGGCAGGAAGTCCCGTTGGACCAACCCGAAGTCGTTCAGGGCAGTCTTGAGGTCTCGAATGTCAACATGGTGAGCGAGATGTCAGAGATGATCAACAACGAACGCCTTTTCGACACGTACAATAACATGTTGAAAAGCTATGCGACCATTGACGCGAAACAGGACGACCTCGGAACACTTTCGTAACATACTATCAAAAAAACAAAAACTTACTCAACAATTCCCCATTCCAAGGCATTACTTATGATCAGATCTCTTTATACCGGAACAACCGGCATGAATGCACAGCAGCTGAACATCGACGTCATCGCCAACAACCTGGCCAACGTCAATACCACGGGGTTTAAAAGAAGTATGACCGATTTTCAGGACCTTCTCTATGAAACCATCAAGGTTCCGGGAAGCCAGAC
>JBJKQT010000086.1:0-13593 GCA_046705065.1 Desulfocapsaceae bacterium | reverse complement strand
TAAACTGGTATTTAACCTGACGCCGCCTGAACTGATGAAATACGGGCTAAATCCTGCCCATTACCCACAATTTTTATAAACATCAATGGTTCATCCGACGCAATGTACGCATCTAAAACGCGGGAGGTGGAGGTCGTCGCTTCCGGACGCATCGGGGAGGCCCGCAGGTATTCCACAAACGGCCCGCAGGGTTGCGGACAGGACGTCCCCAACTGACAGCAGGCCATGGATGGCCTGTCTGTCAGCCGTAGAATACCTGCGATTAGGCCGGAGAGCAGCGGCGGGAAGCGATGACCTCTGCCGGATTAAGCGCACTTTTGCAAAGCCGAAAGTACGCTCAATCCGGCAGAGTCGCAATAACATCGAGTTATAAACTGATAAAGACATGGGTAATGGGCAGGCCTAACCCCGCCTTCGATGGGGTCGGTTTCATAAAATGACCGTTGGCTTTTTAAAACGAGCCGTTTGAAATACAATGGCCGTTATTTTGCCGTTTTTGCCTGAAAAAGTCTCGCAAAATAGCTCTGCACTCTTCTACCAGAACGCCGCTTTTAATGACGACGGTATGATTGAGAAGGGCGTCGCTGCCTATGCGATAGCGTGATTCCACGGCACCTGTTTTGGGATCATGAGCACCGAAAACAAGCCTTTCTATACGAGCCTGAATGATTGCGCCCATGCACATGACGCAAGGTTCTAACGTTACATAAAGCGTCGTTCCAGGCATTCGATAGTTGCCTAAAATTTGTGCCCCCGTGCGAATGGCAAGGATTTCGGCATGTGCCGTTGGATCCAGGCTTCCGATGGGGCTGTTGCCTGCTGCCGCCAACAGCCGATCCCGTTGAATGAGAACGGCACCCACCGGGACTTCACCCACCGAGGCTGACTTTTTTGCCTGCTCGATGGCAAGCTTCATCCATTTTGGGTCGATTTTATCAGCCTGACAGGATAATGTTGTCATAGGTCGTGCTCTTTTTCTTAGGCAAAAGTTGTTTTTTCCAAAAAAATATAGACCGCCTGCGGGACTTCTGATTGCAATTTAGGGCCGAGTCCCGTATATAAGAGAAGGGGAATTACGAATGTGAAATAAGAAAAACAGTCGTAAAATGGGGGGTTATGTATAATATCCTTGTGTATGATTCCGGGCATGGGTTTAACTATCTCATGGAGTCTGCTCTTCAAGGGACGGGACATGTCACTTTTAAATCGGATCGGAAAGAATTTCAAGATGAGATGAACGTCCGTCAATACGATCTCGTCTTTCTCGATATCGAGCCGGCTAAGCTAAAAGTCCTGGATCTGCTTGAAGACACACATAAAAAAAGTCCGTATACACCCATTATAATAACCAGTAATGTAGAGAAAGCAGATCTCGTCGTACAGGCAATGAACAATGGTGCCTGTGATTTTCTCGTACATCCCGTTTCCAAAGAGCGGATTGCGATGGCATTGAAAAAAGCAATCGAAATTCGCGATCAGAAGTTTGAAATCGACTACTTACGGCGAAAACAGGATATTGTCTACGATTTTAAAGACGTCATTGCGTATAGTCCTTGCATGAAAGATATCTTAAGGCGCCTGGAGCGATTTTCCCGTACCGATTCTACGATCCTGATCACCGGAGATACCGGCACTGGTAAAAGTTTTCTCTCTGGTACGGTTCATTTCAATTCTCCGCGCAAGAAAAAACCTTTCGTAAAGATCAATTGCGCCAATATCCCGGAAAATCTTCTGGAATCGGAACTCTTCGGTCATGAAAAAGGGGCGTTCACCGGAGCGGATAAGCAACGAATCGGCCGTTTTGAACAGGCAAACGGCGGTACGATGTTTCTCGATGAGATAGGAGAGATCAGTCTCGGGCTTCAAACAAAACTGCTTCGGGTTCTCGAGGAAAAGGCTTTTGAACGAGTTGGCGGCAACAAAACCATTTTTGCCGATGTCAGGGTTATTGCCGCTACCAACAAGGATCTTTCCAAACAGATAGAGACAGGACTTTTTAGAGAGGATTTATACTATCGGATCAATGTCTTACCCATTCGCTTGCCCTCGTTGAAGGAGAGGGAAAAATGCATAGTCCCCCTGGCTAACATTCTTTTGAAAAAAATTTGTAAGTCTTTAAAACGACGAGATATTGTCGGATTTACAGAAAAAGCTCTGCAAAGTATACAATCCTACGATTGGCCGGGGAATGTCCGTCAATTGGCAAACACCATCGAACGAGCTGTGATCCTGGAGGATGATACCCTTATCCATGAAGAAAATCTGTCTTTGCCTTCAACAAGAAAACACAATCCGGCCGAGGTGAAGGATTTTTCCATGCCGTACAAGGAACCGGAATCGGATGAATCCTTGGCCGGACAAGAGAAAGAACTTATTTTGAAGACCCTTGAAGATTCCCTGTGGGTTCAGAAAGACGCTGCCGAAAAACTGGGGTTGAGCCCCAGGGCCCTCAACTATCGCATAAAGAAAATGGGAATCACCCATCCGCATTGGCGACGGAATAAAAGTTGAGGGACGCGTAAAACAAGGACGAAGAATAGCGGAGACTTGCGCGAGTCATAGAATACTCCCTATTGCTCAGCAAGAGATAAAGCAGGGTCAATTGGCTCTGTTTGATTCAATTCACCACATTCTGCGGGCTGCCCAGTAAATATGCCTGGACATTCCTGATCGCAATCGTCATGAGTCTGGCCCGGGCCTCTTTCGTTGCCCAGGCGATATGGGGGGTAATGTAGCAGTTTCTGGCATGCAGGAGCGGATTGGTATCTTCCGGTGGCTCTATGGAGAGCACATCGATCCCTGCGCCCGCCAGTCTGCCGGAGTTCAACGCTTCTGCCACGGCAACCTCATCAAGCAGAGGCCCCCTTGCTGCATTGATTAAAAATGCCCCTTTTTTCATTTGTTCGAGCCGTTGAGCATTGACGATTTTTTCGGTCTCCTCTGTCAGCGGGCAGTGGAGCGACACGATATCGGCCTCCGCAAAGGCCCGGTCGATATCCACCTGGATGACTCTTTCTGGCAGTCGTTTATGCGGAGTGCGTGTTTGAATCAGAACCCTCATGCCGAATGCCAAGGCTAATTTCGCTACGGCCCTGCCAATATCGCCGTAGCCTATTATACTCAACGTTTTTTGCGCAAGTTCGATCTGTGGATATTCCCAGTAGCAGAAGTCTTGTGCCGTGCTCCATCGTCCCTTGGAGACGCCTGCTGCATGATCTCCGACTCTGTTCGTCAGATTCAGGATGTGGGCGAAACACATCTGAGCCACTGAGTCTATACCGTAAGCAGGGACATTGGTCACAGTGATATGTTTGTTTTGAGCGGCTTCAAGATCCACCACATTGATGCCGGTCGCAAGCACTCCGATATAACGAAGCCGAGGCAGCTGCGATAAAATATCGCTGTCGAGGATTGTTTTGTTGGTGAGAATGATCCTTGCGTCTTTGCTTCGCTCGACGATTAACTCATCCGGAGTTCGATCGTGGATCAGGACGTCGCCGAGCTCTTCCAATTCGCACCAGCTAAGATCTCCGGGATTCAATGTATAGCCGTCGAGGACGACGATTTTTAGCCCGCCTGATGTCTGTATCTTTTGGTCAGTTTTTTTTGTGGTACTCACTCTTTTATCCTCGGAAAGCTTTTCTTTTGATATGTTTTTCGACTAATCGAGATAAAAAAAGTAAAGAGTCAGCCTAAATATGAATGGTTTTGAGCCAAGTTAAAGCGTCTGCCCGGGAAAATATTCAGGTATTATCGGATGGTTCCTCGACCTGCGCAAGCATATCATCGATAACTGAAAGGCCTTGGTTCCAAAATGCGGGATCGTCGAGATCGAGACCGAATGGCCGAACCAGTTCGTAGGGCGACTCAGAACCGCCAGCTGAAAGAAGCTCTATATATTTCGTCACAAAAAGGTCTCCTTCGTTCTGGTACAAGCCGTAAAGCGCCAATACCAGCAGTTCCCCGAAGGCATAAGAATAGACATAGCCGGGGGTCGACAGGAAATGCGGGATATAAGACCACCAGATGCCGTAGTCTTCACTCAGTTGCACTGAGTCTTGGAACATATCTTTTTGTGTTTTAAGCCAAAATTCACTGAGTCTTTCCTTGCTGAGTTCGCCTTCACTCCGGCGTCCTTCGTGCATGAGCTTTTCAAAGCGGTTCATAGCAGTTTGCCGAAAAACCGTAGCAAAAATCGATTCCAGTTTTTGACAGATGAATGCCTGTTTTTCCTCAGTATTGTCCAATAGAGCCAGCTGAGCTTTGAAAATGAGAAGTTCAGCAAAGACCGACGCAGTTTCAGCGAGTACAAGCGGTGTGTCGCTGTTGTAATAGCCTTTCCGGGCCGCCAACACCTGATGAACACCATGGCCCAATTCATGGGCTACGGTGGAAACATCCCTGAGCGTTCCGGTGTAATTGACCATAACGTATGGATGGACATCAGGAACACAGGGATGGGCAAAAGCTCCGCCGCGTTTGCCGGGAAGAACCGGGGCATGGATCCATTTTTGAGTGAAGAACTTTTCGGCTATTTCTGCAAGTTGGGGAGAAAAACCGGCAAAAGAAGAGAGAACGGTGTCGCGGCATTGTTCCCAGTTTATTGTTTTCGACGGCAGGGTCGGCAAAGGAGCATAGCGGTCGAAGTCGCTAAGTTGGTCAAGACCCAGAAGCCTTCGTTTTACATGGTAGTAGCGCCGCACGATATCATATCTTCCCACGACGGATCCGATCAGGGTCTCAACCGTGGTGTCGGTGATCTCATTTTCAAGGTTCATGGAGCCGAGCCAGTCCGGGTATTTTCTCAGGCGGTCGGTTATCATTTTTTCGGCCGCCAATGTGTTGAAAATATGGGTCAAAATATGAGCTTGACTCCGCAGACCCTCGGTTAGGTCGGAGGCCGCCTGTCTGCGGACATTTCGGTCAGGGTTGTAGAGATCGGTGAGAACTTCCTCTTCGGTTCGTTTTTTTTCGCCGAAACGTAATCCTCCCACAACCTTTTCGAAAAGCGTCGTCCAACTGTTGCGCCCGACGGGTTGCCGGTCGAGCAGCAGTTTTTCTTCGATTTCAGAAAGTTGATGCGGTCTGTAGCGCCGCACGGAGAGAAGGTAATGACGATAACCGGAAAGCATCGGATCGTCCGTCAAGGCTTTTGCCTTATCTTCTTCAAGTCTGTTCCAGTCCAGTTCGAAGAATACGATTTCCCTATTGCATTTACTGGAAAGCTCTTGCATCCGTTGATAGAGATTTCCCGCCTGGGCGTCATCGACACGGGTGATAAAATTGAGAAAGGCATACGTGCCCAATTTGCCGAGCAGCGTATGCAGCGACTCAAGCCTTTGCACAAGGTGGAGAAGATCCTCTGCTCCGATGGTCGGGATTGCAGACTTGAATTCCTCTTTGATGGCAGAAGACTCCTGTTCGCATCGGGAGATATCCTTTTGGATGGCCGGAGCATCCACCGCTGTATATAGGTCCGTAAGGTCCCAGATGATATTGGCTGTTCCAAGCTGTGTTGTCGTATTCATTTCCATGGTCGGCCGCTCTTAATTTTTTACTCTAAGTCCTGCAATAAAAGGGCCTACGGTTGCAGCTCCCTGCTCATCTACCAAACGTATGGTCTGGGAACCGATAACCGCCATATCCGCTTTGCCGATCAGAACGTCGATGTCTTCGTGGTTTTGGATGCCGAAACCCACCGCAATGGGTTTGCCGGTGGCTGCTCGGCAACGATTGAGGTAATCCGTGAAGTCGTCTCCGAATTCTGATTTTTTACCGGTTACTCCGCGTCTTGCCATGCAGTAGATAAAGCCACGGCCGGAGCGATCGAGCTGATGCATGCGTTCATCCGTGGACGTTGGGGCAAAGATCAGGATCGGATCGATTTGGTATTGCCCGGACAGACGCAAAAAGCTCTCACCCTGCTCGGGAGGCAGATCCGGTACAATGAACCCTTTGATGCCTGCCTCTTTGGCTTTGACAAAGAAAGCCTCTTCCCCATATTTGAAGATGATATTGTAATAGGTCATAAACAGAAACGGGATATCGTAAGCAGCTGTCATCTCGGCACTGAAAGCCAAACAGTCGGCGATTTTTGTGCCTGAGGCAAGACTGTCTTGATTTGCCTTTAAAATCACAGGGCCATCTGCCATTGGCTCGGAGAAGGGGATTTGCATTTCAATGCAATCCACGCCGTTTTCAACCATCTGCCTGATGACTTCCCGGTTTGTCTCGAAGGAAGGATACCCAAGGACGATATGGGTCATGAGCAGAATATCTTTCTGCTTTAATCTTTCTCTCAACTGTTGTTCCAAATTCATATTTTTGCCTGCTCCTTCTTGCTATTTGCTGTATTCCCGGCCACGCTGAACGATAAACTCCTTCCAGGAAGGATCGTCAAAGGCATGTGCTATGGTGAAGATGTCCTTGTCGCCGCGACCCGACATGTTTATGATGATCGCTTCCGATGGTGACATCTTTGGAGCCTCCTTGAAGGCTTGAACGAAGGCATGAGCGGATTCGAGAGCAGGAATGATGCCTTCCTTTTTCATGGTCAGGTCAAGGGCTTCCATGACCTCGCTGTCGGTTGCGGACTCGAAGCGAACTCGGCCTTTTTCCCAATGATCGGTCAAAATGGGGGAGACGCCGACATAGTCGAGACCGGCCGCAACCGAGTGGGTCTCATTCATCTGTCCATCTTCGTTTTGTAAAAACATGGTCTTGTAGCCCTGGGCAACCCCGGGACTTGCGTCGGTACCGCAAAGCCGGGCCGCATGTAAACCGGACGCAATCCCTTTGCCGCCTGCTTCGACGCCAACCAGCTCCACGTTTCCCTCATCGAAAAAGCGGCCGAAAATGCCCATGGCATTGGAGCCGCCGCCCACACAGGCAAATATTTTGGCAGGAAGGCTGCCGTGCTGTGTCTTGATCTGCTCGATGGCCTCCTGTCCGATGATCGACTGGAACCAGGCTACCATTTCCGGAAACGGGGCCGGTCCACAGGCGGTGCCGAAAACGTAGTGCGTGTCATCGACGTTTGTAACCCAATCGCGAAAGGCTTCGTTTATGGCGTCTTTCAAGGTCCGCGAGCCGTCCTTTACCGAGACAACGGTTGCTCCCATTTTTTCCATCCAGAAAACATTGGGACGCTGACGTTGGACGTCAACCTCCCCCATGTAGATAGTGCAGGCGAAACCGAAACGCGCAGCCATGGTGGCGGTGGCCATGCCGTGCTGGCCGGCACCGGTTTCGGCGATAACACGCTTTTTCCCCATTCGTTTGACCAGCAGTCCCTGGCCGATGACATTGTTTGCCTTATGCGCACCGGTATGATTCAGATCTTCGCGTTTGATATAGATCTGGGCACCGCCGAAATGTTTTGAAAGGTTTTCTGCATGGGTGAGCGGAGTAGGCCTACAGGAGTAAGTGGACATCAGAGAGAGATATTCCTGCCAGAACACGGGATCGCCTTTTGCCTTTCGAAACTCTTTCTCAAGTTCTTCGAAGGTCTGGTGCAGCACCTCAGGAATAAAAGCGCCCCCCCAATTGCCGAAATATCCTTTCATCGTACTCTCCTTTGAACGACGTCTAAAACCATTATTGTCTCGCTGAATAACTTGATTTGTTGTTTCTGATCATGCATTTTTCTAATATTTTAAAAAAGTCGTCATTTTTCCGCAACGTATCTCCGGTATTGAAAAATACACCAGATTTACCATTTTTCACAAGGAAGAAAACAGGATTAAAGCCGAGTCTTATTGCAAGCGTTGTCTGCAAACCGCTGCAAAATCTTCCGGGTAATGACCGTTGATGAAACGCAGCTGCGCTTCGCTGAAAGCGCCGGGCGATTCCGGCAGGCGAGGAAGGAACGAATAAAGCAGAGGTTGCATGACAGCTTCGTCCAGACCCAGCCGTTTGGAATATTCGATACTTGTCACCATCCTGGCTCCCAGAGCAGCCAAGGCTTTCTGGGCATTAAGAATCCCGGTGTCGAGCGATGCTCTGGTTTGGGCGTCCGTCTCGACGATGTTGCCGGGGAATTTCCCCGCCGCATCTTTTTTCGTCATAAGTTGGAGTTCCCATTGTGATGTCTGAGCTTTGGGTACAAAAAGCATGGCACGGTTATCCTGCCAGACGATCAGATCTCCTTCAAGGTCGTTGCGCCCGTCCATACGTTGATTGTTTGTCATTGACAGCAGGTAGTCCTCGAAAAATTCCTGTCCGTAAACTTCTCGGTATTCCAAAATGACTTTGGTGATCAAATCTCCGCAGCAATAGGTCGGCATGGTTCCTGCCGGATATTCAGGATCTCCTTCATAGGCAGTGACTCGGGACGGAATCAATGCATACTGCTGGTGAATCTGTTGATGCGAGGCATGCAGCCGATAGTTGGACGGAGCATAGTCGAAACCGAAATTCCATCCCCAGAGCGTGGCGACATGGGAAATTTCCATATCGGAAATCTTCCGGATGATTTCTTGGCGAAGCGCTTCGAGTTCGCCGGATGAAAGCGGACGCCGTTCAGCCCCAGCACTGATGCCGATGCGTTTGGCAAGGGAGACGTAGGTGCGCTGATAATAAAGATGCCTGAGCCCTTTCATGTCGGCAGCCGTCAGCGAATCGACGGAATATCTCACTGCATCATCGGCCATATTGGCCGCATAGTGACCACCGGCAATATAGGAATTACGGCGAAGGTATTCAAAAATATGAGTGTTACCTTCATTCCAATCACCGACAATTTCGCTTGCACCCTGGGCTCCAGGACGAAGAACCATCACCGTCTTGTAGGAATCGGGCAGACTTGGGTTGTTTGCCACCGCTTCGAAAAGTGCATGATCGCGAATAGCAGGTATAATCCTGCCGCGGGAGTCTTTTGCATAGTGTAATCCGGTTGGTGTCCCGTCGTCGGCAAAATCCATGGCGCAGCTCAACTTTGCCAGCCGTTCGAGATCGGTCTTATCCGTAGAAGAAGTAGCGAGTGCCAGTAACAGAGGAGCTGGAAGTTTCTCTAAAAGTGTTGGATCTGCATCGTTTTCAGCCAACATATCCGAGAAGGAAACCTCCGGTCTGCCGGGAAGCCCTATCCGTCCGTAATCAGCGGCTGAGGCATCTGCCCATTCCTTGTCTATGAACGTTGCGCCACGAAAAGAAAAGGGATTGGGGATTTCAAATATCCAGTCCGCTTTCTCAATTACCACATCCCGTTCGGGGAAATTTCTTTGGTTATCAAAACCGGTCCTATCGGGAAGAATACCTAATTTTTTGATTTTTTGATCAAATCTAAGATTGGTTACAGTATATGCCGGTTTATGGATTCCGTAACGAAAGCGTCCTTGAGGTGTTACGCAACTGGAAAAATGTTTCATGGAATTTTCATCCTTTTTTCCTTCTTGGTATTTAATTCGAGGAGGTTTTAGCCTTGTTTTGCTTGTCAACATCTCTGTCCTTCCATATTTCGAGAGCCTTCCGGTAGATATCCGAACGTGAGAGTCCCAAATCGGCGGAAAGTCTTCGGCAGACATCTTTGAGACTCAGACCGGCATTATCCCGATACCAAATCAGAAGATCGTCAATATCATCACTCTCAGTTGGTTCGACTCTTTCAGGAAATATGATGAGGACTGATTCTCCGCGGATAACTTTATCCGATGCCCGCGAATACAGTTTGCCGAGAGTCCCTTTGTTCAGTTCTTCATGGGACTTGGTAAGCTCCCGTCCCCAAAATGCTTGACGATCACCTAGTTCCTGAAGGGCTTCAAAGAGAAGAGCCCGGATTCTATGGGGAGATTCATAGAGAACGACAGGATGTTCGCAAGATACCAGACTTCGAAGGAATTTGCGCCGTTGCCCGGATTTGGACGGGGCAAACCCCAAGAAGAGGAACGTGCCGTCCTCAAGCCCCGCTGCGGAGATTGCGGTTGCCAAGGCGGACGGACCTGGAATAGGGCATACGGTGATGCCCGCCTCATGGGCCATACTCACGAGGATGGCTCCGGGATCAGAGATTCCAGGAGTTCCAGCATCGCTTACCAGAGCGACGCTAAGACCTGCTTTGAGCTGTTCAATGAGTTCACTTGCCTTCTCCCGTTCTTTTTCGCGATAGTAGCTGACGAGCTTTGTGTGAATCTCGTAGTGACTGAGAAGCTTTCTCGTATGGCGAGTGTCTTCTGCGGCTATGAGCTCGACTCTTTTGAGGATCCTGATCGCCCTGAAAGTCATGTCCTCAAGGTTGCCTATGGGGGTTGCAACGACATAGAGTGTCCCTGGTTCGGGGATATCGCATTTCTGCATTTGCGGGTAATGAGAGTTAAGGTTAATGGAATGTGAATTCAGATTATTATTATCAAAACATTCGGAAAATGCACCTGCTTTCTTGACACCTCTTTTAAGTTTATTTACTCTATGAGCAGATACTCAGATAGAGGAGAAAAAAGAGGAGGACAAACAGAAACATGAACGAAGACCGGTGTGGAACAAGGGTGATCCATTTTCAGGTCGTTGAAGAAGCAAGGGCAGCGTCTTTAAGTGAAAATGAACTGGAAAGGCTGTCGCAGATGTTCAAAATTCTGGCTGATCCGACTCGGCTCAGAATTTTATTCGCCTTGGAACGCCGGGAGATGTGCGTCTGCGACCTTGCGGCACTTTTGGAAATCAGTGAATCAGCAGTGAGTCATCAGCTGCGATTTCTCAGGGGAGTAAACCTCGTTCGCAACAGAAGGGAAGGGACGGTGCTCTATTACCGTCTGGTCGATGATCACGTCAAGATGCTTGCAGATATTGGCCTCATTCATATAAGGGATAAAAAATGATTTATATTTTCGGAAAGATAGCCAGTCAGTCCTGGGGTATACTATTGGATTCGTCTGTATATATCCTCTTTGGAATACTCATTGCCGGCATGCTCAATGTTGTGCTTAATCCGGGATTTATAATCAACCATATGGGGAAAGGGCGGTTCTCCTCCGTGATGAAAGCCGCATTTTTCGGGGTTCCACTGCCGCTCTGATCATGCGGAGTGTTGCCGGCGGCAACATTTTTAAAGAAAAAGGGGGCCAATAAAGGGGCAATTTGTGCATTTCTCATTTCCACCCCGGAATCCGGGATTGACTCCATTGCGATTTCCCTGGCCCTTCTCGATCCGATCATGACCGTGATGCGGCCTCTTGCAGCTTTTATTACGGCAATTTGTTCCGGTTTTATGGAAAATTTTCTCAACTGGTCTCCGAAAGATGCTCCCCCGGCGGTTGATTTAAGCTGTCCTGTCGACAACTGTTGCGATGGTCTTGATTGTCCTCCGGAACTCCATGCTCATCATCACAGTCTGCTTGAAAAGTTATGGGCAGGTGTACGGTATGGTCTTCTCGATATATGGGGTGATATCGTCCTCTGGTTTTTTGCAGGTCTTGTAATCGCGGGCGGTATCATGGCATTTATTCCTACGGCTTTTATGGAAAGATGGCTCGGTGGCGGTTTTACCTCAATGTTGGTTATGCTCATTGTCGGAATCCCGATTTATATCTGTGCTTCGGCTTCAACTCCGGTCGCAGCCGCCTTGATTCTCAAGGGAGTGAGTCCGGGAGCGGCCCTTGTTTTCCTGCTTGCCGGACCGGCAACGAATTTGACGTCACTTTCTGTTCTTGTCGGTCTTCTTGGTAAGAAGAGTACATTGCGCTATCTGCTTGTGCTTTCGGTTTTTGCAATTCTGCTGGGGGTGGGACTTGATTGGATTTACCATGCATCAGGCATAGTTCCGCAGGCGATAATCGGTAAGGCTGCAGATTTGATACCTGAAAAGATAAAAGAAATTGGTGCCGTTCTCCTTCTTCTTCTATCTATCAGACCGATAGTTATTAGAATCAGGAAAAAAATTCGCAAGCCTGCATCTACATCACATTTTCAAAGCGGTTTCCCTGAGATAAAGAAGCAAAATTGACGGGTTTTCAGGTTTGCTCATAACCGGTTTTATGATATAGCACTTATAACGCTATTCGATTTTTGGGTGTCTTCGATAGGTTCTGAAGACGCGTTTTGGGATCCGCTCCAATTGCCGTATAATTACAAAATTGCCGGTGAAATATCGGGTAATTGGTTGCTAAGTAATTTAGCTATAACTTGATTTGGACCCAAAAATGTGATTGTCGAGGATACATTTTAACTCTGACAGACAAGGGCGACGAGTAATGACTAAACATATTGGGATATTGACAGCAGGAGGCGATACACCAGGGCTGAATGCAGCCATCAGAGCCATTGGAAAATCAGCGCTAGGAAGTGGCAATATGCAGGTTGTCGGTTTTCGGGATGGCTTCCGTGGGCTTATGGAAAACAGGACCGTACGTTTGGACCGTGACGTCCTCTCGTCCATACTGACTTTAGGAGGAACGATACTGGGAACGAGCAGAGATAAGCCCCACAAAATGCCGGTTGGCGGTACTGTGATGGATATGACCGATGTGATTTGTGATAATTATCACCGGCATAACCTTGACGCTCTTGTCTGCATTGGAGGAGGGGGGACACAAAAGAATGCGTACAAGTTGTCTCAACGCGGTTTAAATATTCTGACACTCCCGAAGACCATAGATAATGACGTAGCGATGACCGATGTGACATTCGGATTTCATACGGCCATGGAAATTGCAACGGAGGCCATTGATCGGCTCCATTCAACAGCTCATAGCCATCATCGAATTATCGTCGTGGAAATGATGGGACACAACGCCGGTTGGTTGGCGTTGGCGGCAGGGGTTGCAGGCGGTGCCGATGTGATCCTCATTCCCGAAATTCCTTATGATCCTGTGAAGGTGGCCGGCGCTATTCGACAGAGACAGCTGCGGGGCACCAGGTTCAGCATTGTCGCTGTGGCCGAAGGTGCAATGTCCGAGACCGATTCTAAACTCTTCGCCGAACTAAAAAAGAAAAAAAGTGAAGCGAAAGAAAACGGGGATGGCAAAAAAAAGAAAAAAAACGACGAGGCATTAGCTCAATTTTATCAAGCCAGATCAGACCATGCATTGAAGCTTTCAAATCAGTTGGAGGAAATGACCGGTCTTGAGGCCAGGATAACTATCTTAGGGCATTTACAACGCGGAGGGACTCCATCCGCCATTGATAGAGTTCTCGCCACCAGGCTTGGCAGCGCCTGCGTGCAATACATAGAAGAGGGAGTCAGCGGTGTTATGGTTGCCGTGCGTGGCGAAAGCACCGAGGCCGTTCCCTTGGAGCAGGTCGTAGGAAAGAAGAGGCTTGTCCCTGCAGATCATGCATTGATTCAGAGTGCACGTAGGGTAGGGACCTGTCTGGGCGATAAATGAGTTGTTTATTTACGAAAGTGATAGCGCTTAGGAAGCGCAATTCAGAAAATAGATTCTCCGAGAATGAAAAAAGTTTGGAAAGAGGTCCGCAGTAAAAAAAGGAAGGGCAGAGAACGGTTCTGTTTTCACAGTGCAAAAAAAAGAAGCCCAGCCAAGCGGAGCTTGACCGGGCTTAGAAGTGGATTCGGCGGCGACCTACTCTCCCACACAGTCACCCATGCAGTACCATCGGCGCAGAAGAGCTTAACTACCGTGTTCGGAATGGGAACGGGTGGGG
>JBJKQT010000085.1:0-6259 GCA_046705065.1 Desulfocapsaceae bacterium | reverse complement strand
AATACTTTCAGATTCTCTGCGGCAGTATCTAAACGACCGTCCGTTGCCGTAGTCTCCCGTGCAAGATATTCTTTCCTGCCGACGCGGATGGTAAGAGGAAGATCGGTCAGTTCCACCGGGGAAAACCGCTTGATATTTGATCCCTGTGGCCGGCTGGCAATCGCCTTTCTGATAAAATCGTGAAGATTTTCTCTTGAGATATCACGGCTTATCTCGATGTACACAAGACTTAACGACGCAAGCAACTGCCGAAAATCTTTAACAAAAGGCTGGTTATCGCCAAGGATAACCTGCTGTATCGACAAACATTTACCGTTATCTTCGAGACGAATGAAATGTTTTTTACCGGCAAGGGAAACCAACAGAGCGAGGAAATTGTCTGTCGCCTGGTCGAGAATGATATGCCCGGAAGGATAGTACAGGCAGATTTTGAAGAGCCGCTGCAGCATGCTCATAAAGTCATCCAGCAGCTTGGGATTCTCTTCAATATTTTGAAATTGTTCTGTATTACTCGACATTGTGAACGGCTGTACTAAAAAGTTTTTAGAGTCCGGCCATCGGCATTCGGCGTCAAGATATCCTAGCATGCGGTCATTTTTTTTACAAATGTATTCCCCCATTAAGAAAACCGGCAGCTCAAGTTCATTGAAAAAGATTGAAAACTGAAAGTGAACCTGCTAGGCTAAATTATTTGGTTTTCACTCTGTTGCTAAAGGCCGTATGTTTTTTCTTAACAGTTTAAAATTATTAAAAATCAATAAAAACAAAAATAGAAAATCCCTATGAAAAGCATAACAATCGACGCAAGAGGGCAACTTTGTCCGAAGCCCCTGATCATGACGAAGAAACAGCTCGGTGAGACGGCCGTGAACACAAGCTTCGTGGTTATGATCGACAACGAGACGTCCAAGGAAAACGTCGAGCGCTTTCTCAGCGACAACGAGATTACCTTCCAGACCTCGGCCGCCGAAGGTGTCTTCAGTATTGAAGTGACCAAAACAAAAGCGGAACTCAGCCATCCGGCAGCAGAGCAATACTGCGTGCCGGCAGCAGCTTCTGCAACATCTGGTTTTGCCTTTTGTTTTACTGGTGACCAGATGGGATCCGGTCCAAAGGAACTGGGGGAAATTCTGATCCAAGGATGTATCAATACGATCAAAGAACTTTCACCTCCACCCAAGGCAATCGTTTTTTACAATAGCGGAGTCAAGCTGACCATTGAGGAATCACCGGTACTCGCCGCCCTGCAGGAGCTGGAAAAATCAAATGTCAAAATCCTGGTCTGCGGAACCTGTGCTAATTATTTTAATATAAAGGAACAGGTGAAGGTGGGGATCATCTCGAATATGTACGACATCCTCGAGAGTCTCTCTCAAGCAGGACATGTGATCTATCCGTAATGGGAAAAAACCCTTCTGAAAAACACCTCAACGGCTACTTCGATTGCGGTGCCACGTCCTACCCCAAGCCGAGGGAAGTGGCTTGCGAGATTAGTAGATATCTCAATGAGATAGGCGGACCGTACGGCCGGAGCTTTTACCACAGGGCACTTGAGGTTTCAGGTGTCGTCGAAGAAACTCGCACGCTTCTGGCGGATCTTTTGGGAGCAAGGGGCTCCGAAAAGATCATCTTTTGTCAAAATGCCACTCATGCGATCAATATCGTTTTGAAAGGGCTCGATCTGCTGGGCAAAGAAGTCTGGATAAGCCGTCTCGAGCATAACGCCGTAGCCCGGCCTCTTCGAAGACTGAAGCGTGAGAAAAATATTTCTGTTCGATTTTTGCCGTCAGCACGCGACGGAAAAGTCCAACCGGAGAGGCTTGCCGGACTTTTCACAAAAAAAACCGGGCTCATCGCCGTCAATCATCAGAGCAACGTCAACGGAGTCATTCAACCGATCAGGGAGATCAAAGCATACGCCCCAAATATCCCCGTGCTGGTCGATGCCGCCCAGTCCTTGGGACATATTCCGGTCAAGGCAGCCGAATGGGGAATCGATTTTATCGCCTTTACCGGCCATAAAGGGCTTCTGGGCCCCACAGGAACAGGCGGTCTCTACCTGGCTGGAAGACTGAAGACGTTCATCGAAGGAGGAACCGGCAGCCGCTCCGAGAGCAGTGCCATGCCGGAATTCCTGCCCGACAAATTCGAGGCGGGTACCCCGAATATCGCAGGCATCTTCGGTCTTAGGGCGGCGCTTCAACACAAACCGGAAGCGGCTCACTCAAGACAGGACTTTCTTCACTTGCTCCATACATGCAAAAAACTAAGCGGCATCCGGGTCCACGCGGCTGAAGACCAAGAACACCAGGGAGAGCTGTTTTCACTCACCAGCACCCGCATGGATCCGTCAACCTTCGGCATGCGGCTCTACGAGGAATTCGGAATCGAGACCCGTCTCGGCCTGCACTGTGCGCCGCTTGCACACAAGCATATCGGCACCTTTCCTTCGGGTACAGTTCGAATTTCTCCGTCCATTTACCACAGGCCTCAGGATTTCGATATGCTTGCAGCCGCGGTAAAAAACATCTCAGGAGTGAATTGACCGTGCTGTTTCTCTTTCAATCCACCCATGATGTGATCATGGCCGAAAAGGCTATCCGAAACCGGAAGATCCCTTGCCGTGTGATCCCGGTTCCACGCTCCATCTCATCCCAATGCGGGATGGCTTTGGAGATCGCCAAGGAATACGCCGGGGAAGCCGCAGCACTTTTGGAAACAGAAGTGCTGCCGAGCGACTCGGCAAATAAAAAACGCTTTTCCACCTACACCCCAAAGGACGAATGACGACAAACGATTTTGATCTTCTGCAAACAGTGGACCAGGGCGGCTGCTCGGCAAAACTGCCGGCACAGATGCTGGATGCGATCATTAGAAATATCCCGATCCTTCATGATGAACGCCTCTTGGTGGGCACGGAAACCCATGACGACGCCGCAGTCTGGAGAGTCGACGACCAAACGGCCATAATCAGCACCACCGATTTTTTCCCTCCTCTCTGTTCGGACCCGTATGAGTTTGGCCAGATCGCAGCATCCAATGCGATGAGCGACGTCTTTGCCATGGGCGGCGTTGCGGTTATGGCCCTAAACCTTGTGATGTTTCCTTCCAGCAAGATCGATGTCGCGGTCCTTGAGGAGATACTCAAAGGCGGGGCGGACAAAGTAGCCGAAGCTCGGGCGGTGCTGGCAGGTGGGCACACCATCGACGATTATCCCCCCAAATACGGCCTTGCGGTGACCGGCATCGTCCATCCCGACCGCATCATCACCAACAGCTGTGCCAAGACGGGAGAAAAGCTCATCCTCGCCAAGCCCATCGGTACCGGAACCATCATCGCCGGACAGCGCATCGGCGAGGTCTCACAACGCGATTACCAGGCAGCGCTTGACACCATGAAGCTTTTGAACAAAACCGGGGCCGAAGTCATGCGCAACTTCGCCATCCGCTGCGCCACCGACATCACCGGCTTCAGCCTGCTCGGCCATGCCTATGAGATGGCCTCGGGTAGCGATGTGACCATCCGTATCAAAAGTACGATGGTACCTTTGCTGGAAGGTGCATATCCTCTCATCGATATGGGCTGCATTCCCGGCGCCTCTTTTCGCAACCTGCGCTATGTCGACCCCTTTGTCCGCTTCGAAGAAGGCGTGGATTACAACCTGAAGATGTTGCTGGTGGATGCGCAGACATCGGGGGGCTTGCTGCTTTCCTGCCCGGCGGCAAAGGTACCGGATGTGGTCTCCGAGCTCAGAGCTTCCGGGTATCCTGCTACGGCCGTGATCGGTGAAGTTGAAAACAGGGTCGAAGGGAACGCCGCGGTTATCGTCGAATAGTGGTCTTCCCCCAACAATTAGGACATGCTCTTATTTGTTGACCTTGCCTTCCGCCATTTCGTCGAACCGGCAGGTCAGGGTCAACGACTCGCCGTCAAATGATGTCGTCACCTTATACGGCAGGGTCTTGAACAGGCTGATCATCCCCTTGTTGTGAGGCGAGGTATAGGCGATCAAACCGGAAATCCCGTTGTCACGGGCTGCGCGCGCCAGTTTTCGTATCAAGAGCTTGCCGATCCCCTTTCCCTGATAATCGCTTGAAATCGAGAACGCGACCTCTGCCATGTTGGTGTCCACGAGCAGCATATATTCTCCGACACCTACAATTCTGCCGAAACCGAATTCCCCGACGACAGCCACCAAGGAAAGATCTTTGATATAATCGATTTGCGAGGCTGTCTCGACGTCTTTGCGGCCGAAGCTGGCTTTATCATGAAAAAACCGGCGCTGCACGTCACTTCTCTCAAGATTGTAATAATGTTCCTGGATCCTGCGTTCATCAATGGGTTTAGACGGCCGGATGGTGATTTCTTCGCCGTCCCGGATGATGCTCTCCTCCAAATGTACCGGGTAGATGCCTCGAATCGCTTCGCCGAGTTTTCGTTCACTGCCGATGAGGCGGGCATCCTTGGCCTCCTCGAACAATCGCTCGCGATGGTTCGGATGAGCGATTTCAATTAGAGCAAGCACCCTCTCCTGCAAACTCTTTCCCATCATGTTAACCACGCCGTATTCCGTCGCCACATAATGCACATCCGCGCGCGGAACCACAACCGGAACATCCTTCAGGGAGGCGACGATATTGCTTTTTTTCCCATCAAGCGATGCGGAAAAAAGCATCAAAATCGATTTGCCGCCTTTGGAGCGTTTCGCCCCTCTCACAAAATCGGGGATGCCTGAGACGCCGGCAAAAAAGGTATGCTCCGATGCCTCCGCAGAAACCTGCCCTGTAAGATCGATGGAGTGAGCCACATTCAAGCTGATCATCCTGTTGTGCTGCGAAATGACGAACGGGTCGTTGACATAATCGGACGGTCTGAATTCAACACCGGGATTGTCATTCAAAAACTCGTAGAGATTGGGGGTGCCTATGGCACATGACGCCACCAGTTTCTCGTCATTAAGTCCCTTTCTGCGATTGGTGATCACGCCTGAAGAGAAAAGATGCATTACATCGTCGGTGATATATTGAGAATGAAATCCCAGGTCGTTTTTGTCGGCAAGCGCCTTGATGGTAGCCTGGGACGCAGCGTCCAAGCCGATCTGCAAGGTCGAGCCGTCTTCGACGAAACGGGCGATATGCTTGCCGATCATTTCGGCATTGGGAGATTGATCGCGCAATTTGGTGGAAAGCAGAGGTTCCGAATGCTCAACCAAATAATGAACATTATTGACGTGGATGAAACTCTGGCCCATGGTTCTCGGCATCATCGGATTTACCTGGGCGATCACAAGATCGGCGCTTTGCGCTGCGGCAAGCGTCACATCAACGGAAATCCCCAAACTCATCCACCCGAAATCGTCCGGCGGCGACACCTGAATCAGAGCCACATGAAGCGGCATCTTGCGGCTGAGAAACAGATTCGGGATCTCGGACATGTTCACCGGCGTTATGAACCGCATGTGGTGGGCAATCTGCTCGGCCCTTGCGGAGCCTAAATACAATGTACGGATGGAAAGGCTGTAATCCTTGGTCCTGTCGGCAATGGTGGAAAGTGAAGTGGTCTCACGGCTCATCATTCGAACAACTTCCAGACCGCTAACCCTCGATGCGGCATCGGAGAGGGCTCGGACCAACTCCTGCGGCTCTCCGCAGGCCGAACCGATATAGACCCGCCTGCCGGGACGGATCATTGCCACAGCCTCCTCGGCTGTTCGTAATTTCTCCCTGTAGCCATCCGCCCAGTAAAGTGATCGTGCCATATACGGCCTCCTTGTCTGCTCCGGCCCACCGCTTGCAGCCGAAAATAAAATATTACACCGCCTTTCGAATCATTATGCGAAATAGGCTCTTGAAGTAGAGTAAGTCAGGAGGCCGACCCGTGTCAAGCTAACCCGCATTTCTCATAAACACTGGGTCAATTTTGAGGACAGTTAAGAAATGCGGGCTGATGCAGGAAAACACCGATTTTTCTGATCCTCTCTCTCTTAATTATAATTTTTTCCTATTTGACTTATCCCAAAAGCATTGTTAAACGAAATGAACCCCGTCCATTACCGGGTTGAAAACGAACAAGAGATTATGAAAATTCCAGACAATGCCTATACGCCGGGACCAAGCAGCCAAACCGCAACTTGCTTATCCCGGACAGGAATTCCGGCAGTCATTGAAACCGCCTCAAAATGCAACCGATGCGGACTGTGCCGGAGGGATTGCGCTTTCCTGAAAAGATACGGATTACCGGGAGATATCGCGGCCGAAT
>JBJKQT010000084.1:0-6908 GCA_046705065.1 Desulfocapsaceae bacterium | reverse complement strand
TCATAATCTGCCACCACAACAGTGGGCGCAGCCAGATTGCAGAGGCTTATTTGAGAAACCTTGGCGGCGATCGTTTGATTGTCGAAAGTGCCGGGTTGGAACCTGCTGAAGCTGTCCACCCCCTAGTAATAGAGGTGATGAAGGAAGAGGGATTCGACCTTTCCGGCAAGACGCCTCAAGGGGTTTTCGATCTCTTCAAAAAAGGCAGGATTTATGACCATGTTGTAACGGTCTGCAGCGAAACCGAGCTCAAGTGTCCAATCTTCCCGGGTATCACCAAAAGATGGCATACCCCTTTCTCCGATCCCTCACAGGTTAAGGGATCCCGTATTGAACAGTTGGCCCAAGTTAGAGACATTCGGGATAAGATTAAAAAATGGATACAAAACCCGGAGCCGGATGATTTCGTTTCCAAGGCCCGGCTTTTTGGATAAGGAATTTGACTGATGCATGTCCAAAAAGAAAAATAAATCCATTGAAGGAGACTCAAATGGACACGCTTAAAAATGAAGAAATTCGCAATGCTGTTAGAGAGAATTACGGAAAGGTTGCCCTGTCAGCTGCATCCGCTTGTGGTTGCTCCCACTCATCATGCTGTGGCACAGCTCATAATGTTACGGCAGAGGATATTGCCCTGACCCTGGGCTACACCCGTCAGGATGTCGCCTCAGTACCGAAAGGTGCCAATATGGGGCTTGGTTGCGGCAACCCGCAGGCTATAGCTTCGTTGCAGCCTGGCGAAACCGTTCTCGATTTGGGTAGCGGAGGAGGATTTGACTGTTTCCTTGCGGCACGTGAGGTGGGTGAGAAGGGATACGTGATTGGTGTTGACATGACACCGGAAATGATCACCAAGTCTCGACGGAATGCGGAAAACAGCGGTTTGAAAAACGTTGATTTCCGCTTGGGAGAATTGGAAAACCTTCCCGTGGCCGACGCTATTGTAGATGTCATTATTTCAAATTGTGTGATCAACCTTTCCCCTGAGAAAGAAAAAGTATTCAGGGAGGCTTTTCGGGTATTGAAACCGGCGGGCCGCTTGGCGGTTTCCGATATTGTCGCTCCTGCTGAATTGCCGGAAGAGGTTCAGAAGGACATGTCCCTCCTCACCGGGTGCATTGCTGGTGCTTCATCAATCCGGATGCTTGAATTAATGTTACAACGAACTGGTTTTATAAACATTCGGATAACCCCGAAGGATGAAAGCAAAACATTTATTCAAAACTGGGTGCCTGGCAGCAAGATCGAAGACTTAGTTGTATCTGCAACTATTGAGGCGATAAAACCACCGGTCTGAGAAGGAACCCCGAAGGTTGATGTGGACCGTTTTGACTTGATCTGAATGGGTTCCACCCCAGACAGGATGCTCTTCTCGTCAAATCTTCAGAGGATTTGGAACATTGAGCATGCTTGATTCCTCACCACATGTAACAACTCTTTCGATACCCCGGCAAGAATCAGGCAAAATGTGAATCAAGATCTTTTTTGAGCCAAAGTGTACTTGAGCAGGATGTTGGAACCAGTGCCCATACCACCTTGTGGCACTCTCCTTCAGTGAATATAATATCGTTTACAAAGCCGCTGTATAGTACAACGGATTTCTGATCAGTGGAGGTGGCGAGCCGGGGGTGATTGCCATCAACTATCCGGATGGAGGAACGGTTGAATAGTTGACATTTCCCGGGTTCATGACAGGCGGTGGTGAAAGATTCAGACTATACCCTCGAAGGAATCGATAAGGAGGTTGTATGAAGGTTATTATCGGTTGGTTCAAAACAAAGAAGCAAGAGGACGTGGAATACATAAGACGCTTGATGACGGTGGCATCTAAGGCTATAGTACGGGTTTTATAAAAATTGGAAATGAGACCAGGACAAGTTAACAAACCGTACCTATTGAAGTCGCGCATGCCTCGTTCTATATCATCTGCGACTTCAACGAACCAAATCAACCTTGGTGCGGCGGGCTCGAATGACTGGATCAGAGGACACTCGCAAAAATACTCCCTCTTGAATCAGAAAGGTGTTTACCTCTCCGCCAGACAGTTTATTAATCCATTATTTCAACAAGATATCTTTTTAATTCACGAGGGGTTTCTGGATGAAGGACCGGAAAACTTGTCTTTATCCACGATTAAAGACAACGAGCAACTCGGCCTCAGCGGTGTGGGACCTTTTAATCTGCCTGACGGTCGTTATTAGCCTTATTCTGCTGATCTACCTGGTCGCCTCAGGATTATTTTACCAGCCGCTATTCGGTCTTGGCACACACCATCATTTCAAGAAATTCTTGATCCGGCCTGCAATCTTGTGGGCAACGATGGGCTACCTCCTACTCCTTTTCAGAACCCTGCTCTGGTTTCGCTACAAACCCAAACCCCAATGCAGCTTTGACGAGGCACCGTTTCTCACCGTGGCGATCCCGGCCTACAATGAAGGCAGCATGGTCGAACAAACCATTTATTCGGTTGCTGCGGCCGACTATCCCAGCGATCGGATCGAAATCATCGTCATCGACGACGGCAGCCGCGACGACACCTGGGAGTATATGCAGAAGGCAGCCCAAAAATACCCCGGTCTGGTACGAACCGTCCGCTTCGACAAAAACAAGGGCAAAAGGTTCGCCCTGGCCGAGGCTTTCCGCGTCGCAAGGGGAGAAATCGTGGTAACCATCGACTCGGACAGCATCATCGAACACGACGCCCTTCTAGAAATTGCCGGCCCGTTCAGGGACCCGTCCATTGGCGCAGTGGCCGGCAAGGTGGTCGCCTACAACCGCACCAAGAGTTTCATCCCGAGAATGCTCCATGTCCGATTCATCCTATCCTTTGATTTCCTGCGCGCTGTCCAGTCCACCTACGGCTCGGTTTACTGCTGCCCCGGCGCCCTGTCTGCATATCGGACCACCGTCGTTCGCCAGGTGCTGGAACCCTGGTTGAATCAGACTTTTCTCGGGGAAAAATGCACTTACGGCGAGGACCGGTCGATGACGAACTTCATCTTCTCCCTCGGGTACAACAGCGCCTATCAAAGAACGGCTGTGGTCCACACCATGGTTCCGGAAACCTATTCCAAGCTGTGCAAGATGTTCTTACGCTGGGATCGCAGTTATATCAAGGAGGAGATCCGGCTGCTGAAGCTGATCCCGAAGAGGCCTCAGCCGGCCCGGTTCATCTCGATGGTAGACTGTTTCATCACCAACCTCCGCTTTCCGGTCGGCTATTCAACCATGGCGCTCATGGTGTATTTTTCGATCCAGAACCCGATGACCCTGCTGCGAGTCCTCTTCATGGTCGGCTTCGTTTCCACCATCAATATCATCTATTATTTACGGATCGAAAAATCGTGGGATTTCATCTACGGCATCATCTATTCGTATTTTGCCCTGTTCACCCTGTTCTGGATCTTTCCCTATGCCCTGGTCACGGTTCGGTCACGTTCGTGGATGACCCGGTAGCCCGTACGATTGACTTTTTTTAACCGAGCCTTTTGCAAAATGAGGATTTTCGTTCGAAATCAAGGCATGCGAAAAATTTTACCGCAGGCATATACTGGATATTCCGAGGATAAAATTTTGAGCATAACGCAGAGTTTGGGCGAAAAAACCATTTTGCAAGAGGCTCAACCGAAAAAATGGTTTCAATTCAACATGACAAGCCTTTGTTTTTGATCATATATGATGACTGCCATCATCGGGTTCTTTTAAACAAATTTAGCGGGATGCGCATTTGATAGTCCGTTCGCCCGGGAAGCGGTGATAAATCATATGGCCCTACATTGATCGAAGGTTACCGTGTAAGATTTAGATTTGTTCAACTCCTGATTGTTCTGCTCTCCAATCTCTCAAGCATGACCTTCGATTGGGTTCCCATACAAGGGGCGTGTGCCGAAGCGTGTGCTGACAGCATAGGCCATGCCTGCGGCCAGCATGATGGGAACGCTCAACTGAAATTGTCCCGTCATTTCCAATACCATAATGATGGCCATTAAGGGGGCTTGAGTAGCGGCAGCAAGCGCAGAGGCCATGCCGATAACAGCCACAGTCTCGGGAGAGCCGACCCACTGTGCCGGCAGCTTGATTAAAGCCATAGCACCGAGCAGATATCCGCTCGTGGCACCTATAAAAAGTGTAGGTGTGAATAGGCCGCCCACCGCCCCGGAACCAGTGCTTAACAAGGTAGCCAGTAATTTTATCACTAACACCAGTACCACCCACTGGATAAGCACCCCGCCATGAAGCACCCGTGATACCGAGCTGGAACCATTACCCCACACCTCCGGTGCCAATGCCGACAGACCACCCACCAGCAGTCCTCCCATCATCAAACGCAGGGCCAACCAAGAAATATGCTCAAAAACCATACGACTTCGCTCTACTCCATACAATAATATTGTGCCAAGCCCCCCACAAAGCAGCCCTGTCAGAGCCGCGAATCCAAGGTGACTAGGGACAAGTACAGCAGATGGAATAACGTAGATGGGCTCGGCTAGCCCTAAACCACGAATAAAAATACCGGACGCGGCCACAGCGATGAGCACCGGAGCTACGGTATGCCGTGAAAGAAATCCCAAAGCCAGCTCAAGCACAAATACGACGCCGGCTACGGGGGCTTGATAAGCCGCACCGATACCTGATGCAATTCCGCACACCATTAATGCGTTCCGCTCTGCCTGCGACAGTTTTAATAGGCGTCCCAAAACCACCGAAGCCCAGGCCGAAAGTTGAACCATCGTCCCTTCCCGACCCACCGACGCCCCACTAGCCACAGAAATAAGGGATGAGGCGCTGCGCGCCAGGGTAGTGCGATCATTCAGGTCAGCTTCGCCCAAGCGAGCGGCATCAATATAATCGATATGCTTGTCACCAAGCGGAGTCCTGGCTGCCCACCTGTTTCCCAGCCACAATAACGATCCCGCGAACAGACCGCCTACCGTGCCGACTAAAATGCGCATCAACGGTGACAAGGTCAATGCAGTAGTCACAAGCCCATGAGGGTGTTCCGTCAGCGCCCTTTCCAACAGATCAATCAACAAACGAAAGCCCATCGTGACAGAAGCCGATGCCATACCAGCTAGTGCAGCCCACACCCAAAAAAGAAACATGGGAATGGTTAGAAAGGGTATTTTAGTGAACAGTTTCATATCAGATCCACAAAGAGATAATTTGCAGCCAGACGTTATTTGAAAATGGAGTCGCAATCCTCTAATTTTTCAACTCAGGATCAGCTTTAAGACTGATCAGCACCCAACCTGACTTTGGAACAAATGGCTTTTCTTCAACCACCATATATAACCGTTTTTTATCATCCAGGGCAAAAAGGAGGACAGAATCGTTTTGGTTGGTTTTTAAAAAATCCTGGTAGCTGAAGGTGTCGGATAATATGGTAGTTTTAATCTTCGCACCTCGGGCAAGCATGCCTGCAAGTTTAGTATAGGTGACGTCCCAGCCGAATAGGGTCCTACCCCGGAGGATTGCAGCAGTGGTCCGTTTTGTGCTGCTGTTGAACGCAACTTTTGACTGGATGGTAAAAACAGCGTTAGCCCCAAACTCTAGACGATAATGCATCATTGATGAAACATTTATGCTTTCATGGGCAGATATGGCCAACATACGCCCTATCCCGACCAGGTCGAGATTATGTTCAGCATGCTCTGAAATTGGATTGCCGTAATAGGTTTCGAGCCCTTCCATTTTTGCCGCTGAAATATTAGTCCAGCTGCTATCGGTTAGTAAAACTCGGAATCCTTGATTGGCCAAGGCCTTGCCCACCACTCGGGCCACAGTATTGGCGCCGACGATCAAAAAACCGTCGGAGTCCGGTTCGGCTACTCCCAACCGGCATGCTATGTGTCTGGCGGTTGCACTCTGCAGAAGCACGGTGCAAATGATTACAAAAAAAGTAAGAGGGACCAAGAGTTGGGCATCGGCAAATCCTTTATTTTCAAGTCGAATGGCAAAAAGAGCTGAAACAGCAGCTGCAACGATACCCCTCGGCGCAATCCAAGCTAAAAGATGACGTTCAGGCCATGAGAGCACCGATCCCATAGTTGAGAGTAACACGTTCAGGGGTCTTGCGATAAACTGGATGGCAAGAAAGACAAAGAATGCTTTCCAACCAAGATTGATAATGGCGGTAGATTCAATCCGGGCGGCCAAAAGTATAAAAAGCATGGAGATCAGGACAACACTCAAACTTTCCTTGAAATTAAGAATTTCATCCAGATCTACATCCTGCATGTTGGCCAGCCAGACCCCCATGATGGTGACCGCCAATAAACCGGATCCGGCATGAAGCATATAAGATAGAGTAAAGGTAACAAATACCAAGGCGAGGGATATGATACTGTGGAGGAATTTGGGAATCAAATGATTCCTGAGCAATAGGCCGAAAAGATAGCCTCCGGTAGCTCCGATGAAGATACCGATCCCAACAAGCTGGCAAAGACTGAGAAGCGTGTGGCCAATCGCATGGCTGCCACCGCCGGAGACAATAAATTCGTAGATAAGGACTGCCAAAGATGCGCCGATGGGGTCAACAACAATACCCTCCCAACGAAGAATATTTGAGACCGCAGCCGTGGGTCTGACCGTGCGGAGCATTGGAACGACAACCGTTGGACCAGTCACGGCGGTTACCGCCCCGAACAGCAAAGAAATCTGCCAAGAAAGGGAGAGGGTGTAATGGGTTACCACCGCAGTGATTAACCAGGTTATTAAAAGACCAAAAGTTACCAAGTTTCTTACCACTGTCTGTTTGCCGAGGATCTCTTTGTACCTAAGAGTCAGGCTCCCTTCGAAAAGGATTATAGCCACCGAAAGTGAAACAAATGGCGAAAACAGATTGCCCAGAAGTTGATCCGGTTTGAGCAGACCCAGAACCGGACCGGCCAGGATCCCAGACAGGAGAA
>JBJKQT010000083.1:0-4289 GCA_046705065.1 Desulfocapsaceae bacterium | reverse complement strand
ATACCGGGGTTCGGTCTCCGGTCATGATCTGCAGGAAAGGTGATTTGTGGCGCCACTTCCAGGACCAACCAGTCACGAAGAAACCGCTGGCGGTAGCGAAGTCGAAATTGCAGATCGGTCATTTTATAGGAGTCCTTGGTGGTGAAATAACTCCCGACCTCGTAGAGGATTGCCTTTTGCTGACTGACGATCTGGAAGAAATCAAAAATCAAGGAATGGGGTAGACCGCTTTGTTTCCGGTACCAGTCGGCAATAACCGTGCTTCGAAAGAGCCATCGGTCTGACAAGGAGCGTTCGAGGTCATAGGATATGAGATTTTCCAGCCCGTCATCGGTGTAAAACTGCAACCGGTCGATGAGACGGCCCTGCCATGGTCCGTATTCCTTGAGGCTGCGATAGCGAATTCCGGTGTAGAGGTAGTGGGAAGATACGCCTAATAATGTGGATATATTATATTTTTTCCCCTCTTGGATAAAATATTGCAACCCTGTGGTGATGTCACGGTTATTGAGGCCCAGATGATGGGGTGCGGAGGAAATGGGGTTCTGGTCGGTGACGAAATCCTGATCGTTTGAGGCCGAAATGAGGAGATTGAGTCTCTTGCTCAGGTGGGGAAGGTCTATCCGGCCGCTGACGTCGGGTTGTATTTCAAACGTGTCGTTTCTACTATAACCCATGCTCAATCCCACCCTGAGCCAGGTCCTGTTCATCTCACTGGTGGCCCGGGTGTCGTTAAAGAAATTATCCAACCAGGTAGCGGCATTGATAACAATGGCCGAGGCCCGTTGTTGAGTGGTATCGATCAGAGCAGGGCTGGTGTTTGCTGTATCCTTGGCTTTAGCAGCAGCAAATTCAATGGGGAAAAAAAGAACAGGAAAAAGGAAAAGGAAGACAAAAGTCATCTTCCTGGCTGGTGCCGATGGATACCATCGATTGAAATTCAGCACCGAGCCTGCCGATATTCTCATATCCCTTTCCTTTGTTATGAATAGATCTTGTCTCACTAGTGTCCGGTTAACTTTCAAATAATTTTAGCTGCTTACAGATGACGGTATCTGTGGTTTTGTAATTTCTATCAGTAACCATTTGATAAAAAGGGGTTTTTTCGAATACCGATACGCTTAAAATCTGTAGAATTGTGTAAAGACTTTCTTGAAGGTTGAGTCGCTTTTTCATTATGGCCACAAGCACATAAACTGATACAGCAATCCAAATTTGGGACTTTACTGCATTCTCCGATGTTCCAAAAAAGTTCTTTATTCTGAGATGTTGCTTTATCCACTTGAAAAACAACTCTACCTGCCAGCGACTGCCATACAGCTGGGTGATCGTTAATGCCGGAAGTGAAAAATTGTTCGTAAGTCTAGATTATCACCCTGTACTGCCTGAAAATTCATGATAATTCTCACGGACGACTACCTCCGCTGAGAAACGATTTACCAAGATAGCTGAGAAAAAGAGAAGTCGTATTGTCGTCCAGGTTTGTGGATAGCAGGAACCGCCGCATGCCTGGTTTTCCTCCTCCCCCCCATCGGGGGGGATAAGAGGGGGGGATTGTGGTATAGATAGTATTTTCGCGAATATATCAACCACAATCCGCCCTCTTATCATGCATAACGTATTCAATTTCAATCTCTTCCGCAAGAAAGAACGTCCGATTCGCTGCCCACACTGTGCAGGCAATGTCATAATCCGCCATGGCAAATACCAACGGAGTCATCCTCTGGAACCGGGACTTGTGGATATTCAGCGCTACCGCTGCAAGTCGCCCGATTGTCCATGGCAGACTTTTTCCATTCTCCCTTATCCGTTTTTGCCGATTGTCCGACATTTTTATACGACCCTGCGAAGTTGTCATACTCTCCTCAAGAGACAAGGGATATCGCAGGCGCAAACGGCGCGTCGTTTGGGTCTGAGCCGAGGAATTATCAAACGACTGGGTTCTTTCTGCAGCCGCTTTATCCCATGGGTTGATCGAGAAAAGAAAATTGCCGGCTGGGGTTCTGATCCCGAAGCAAACCGGATTGGATTGTGGTCGGACTTCACCCGGGACATGTCGCATGCATTCTACCCGATGAGGTGGCGGGTTTACGTACCAACACAATAAATACCTATCTGTTTTCAACAAGATATGTTGTCATGGCCGCAACCGTTAACCCATAAACCGGAGGTTGATATGACAACACCTGAAGAAACGGATCTCGCCACCTGGCGATACGGCATCATCAGCCGTCTTCTGCATCGCAATGAAGAGGACGGCCCCCTGGAAAATGAGCTGGCAGGGCTTTCTGCCCATCCTTTTTTGAAGCCGGACGGGAGAAGTGTGTCCTTTTCTGCCGAAACCATCCGCAAATGGCTGTATCGCTATCGGCACGGCGGTCTTCCCGCCTTAGGCGATGCCCCGCGGAAAAACCTGGGCAGCCACTCTATACCGGACAAGATCGCAGAGCGCCTCTTTCAATTACGCAAAGAACACCCGAGATGGACCCTGGCCAGGATGCTCGATCAATTGACCCAAGAGAGGCTTTGGGATATGGTCAAGCCGTCCCGCGCCACCCTGTACCGTTTTGCCAAGACCAGCAACCTGGAACGCGATTCACATCTGAACCCCGAGACTCCTGCCAGGCCTTTTGCCTACCAGGAGTTCGGCCAGCTGTGGATCGCCGATTTTCTCCATGGACCGAAGCTCAGGATAAACGGACAGAAACGCAAGACCTATCTGCATGCCATCATCGACGATGCCACCCGCTACGTGGTTGGCGCAGGCTTTTTCCTGGCCGAGGATTCCGAGATCCTGATGCACGAACTCATGGCTGCCGTGCGGACTCACGGCCGGCCGCTGCGTTTTTATACCGATAACGGCGCCTGTTATGCCTCCCATCACCTGAAGTTCGTCTGCGCCAACCTGGGCATTCACCTTATTCACACACCTCCGGGAAAGCCTCGAGGACGAGGCAAGGTGGAGAGATTCTTCCGTACCGTCAGAGACCAATTCCTCGACGGTGAAACGCCAATAGCCCGCAGCCTGGACGGCATGAATAAAGCCTTTGGGGAATGGCTCGGGCTGTATCATAACTCCGTTCACAGATCCCTTGGCATCTCTCCTTTGCAAAAGCGTCTCATCGGCAAAAGCGTGTGCAGAGTCCTGCCGGAGACCGTCGATATCGAACCACTGTTCCGCATGAAGCGCCGCTGCCGGGTTTATCTCAACAATACCATCCGGCTGAAGAAAAAAAGCTTCGAGGTGGCCGATGCCCTGCCCGGGCAACGTATCGATGTCTGGTTCATGCCCTGGGATGTCAGCCTGGTCTGGTACGGTCCGGAAATGAAACCGGCTAAAATCGTGGATCTTCATCTCAATGCCGTACGGAGGTAGAGCATGGCACACAACGACACATTACCCATAGGTGATTTCTTCGGCTTCAAACGCCATCCCTTTGCCGATATCCATAGCCAGCGTCAGCTCTGGATGCCGGAGAGTGATCTCAAACATCAGGAAACCATCAAACGGCTTCTGTATGCCGGCAAGAGCCTGGCCCTGTGCGGACCATCAGGGTCGGGGAAGACCACTCTGGTCCATGCCTTGATCCACGACCTTGACAAGAATGCCTATAGGCCGGTATTGCTCCCTTATGCCGGCCTTCCCAGAAACGGCCTCGTCCGTATCCTCGCCGAGGCCATAGGCGTCGACACTAAAGGCCGGGGCATTCCGCTCATCGCCAAAGTGCAGCAGCATATCGAGACCTTGATCTGCGGCGCCAATCCCCGCCATCCAGTGATCATCGTCGATGATGCCCAGCGACTCGAAAACGATTCCTTCTGGGATCTCTGCTCCCTGCTCTTTCAGACGGGCAGGCCCTCTGTCGCCGCCTCGCTTCTACTCATCGGCGACGAAACCCTGATCAAAAGGCTCGATCTCCATATCCTTAACCCCATCCGTTCCCGCCTCACCGGCATCATGAAGACCCGCTTCATGAACGAGAACGAAACCCGGCTGTTTATCGAACACCGTCTGAAAAACGCCGGCGCGCCGCCTGATCTCTTTCATAAAAATGCCGTCGAAATCATCGCCGCATTCACCAGGGGCAACCGTCGGGAGGTAATGAACATCGCCACCATGGCCCTTGAAGAGGCCTATTACCACGAAGAGAAAACCGTGTCCGCCAATACCTTCTACAACGCCGACTGGTTCAACGAATCCGAGTGAAACGGAGGCGGTTGCGAGGGGACTCCGCCGCCAAGGGATAGCTCGGTGCGGTAGACTGCTGTCTACTCAAAACAGCCGGAGG
>JBJKQT010000082.1:0-4911 GCA_046705065.1 Desulfocapsaceae bacterium | reverse complement strand
TTAAGATTTTCCCTCTCCGGTCCCTCCCCGACTATCAGCAGCCTAAAATCGAAACCCAAGGTTTTCACCTGATCGATAAGGATATCAAACCCCTTTATTTTATCCAGACGGCCAACTGCAAGAATGGTGAACACGTCATATTTGTCTACGGCCTCGAAAGTAACCGGCCGTATCCCATTATAAATTACTTTGAGCCCTTGTGGATTTATCGATCGAACGGTCTTACGGGACGCCTCGGAGACAGTGGTTACCCATTTTAATTTATTAAAGATTTTTCCTTTCCTGACATTGTGTTTTGTGGCAACGTGCGGTATTTGCAAAAACCTGTTTGCGCCGGCAATCAACTCGGTGCCTTTCACGGCATGGGTATGAATCACATCAGGTTTGATCTCTTTCAATCGGCGAAAAATTTCCCAGATAAGGAAGGGATTGTATCGGGTGGGATTCGAACGGAGGACAACGCAATCGACCTTTGCAGAAAACCTGGCCAGGTATTGGGTCTCTCTTAGGAGAAAAGCTGTAACGTGATGGGATTCTGCCAACTCGTTGGCGAGTTCGACAAAAACACTTTCGGCGCCTCCCCATCCTTCAGATGCCATAAATTGGACAATCTTCATGGCCGCACCGGCGGGATATGGGGCATAATCTGTTGCACAATGTGATCATACCCTCGGCCGTTGCAATGTGTTTCATCGTAATAATAGCAGCTTAGGTTATTGTAAAAATGTTCGTACAATTCTATTTTTACGCAATTCGAAGCACTCTTTGCAATTTTTGAAAGGATCTCGTTATAGCGTACAATTTCAGGATTTCTCTCCTGGTGTTTATGAGGCACAGTGTCGAGTAAAAAAACTTTGGCGCTCTGCGCTTGAGAAACCATGAATTGAAGGTTTTGCTCGTATTCCTCAATGCCGACAACATTCGTCTCCCCTATCCGCTTGTTCAATCCGGTGTTTCGGCAGATTTTTTTATATTTCTTAACGAGGCTCCGCACTTGCTTTCTAAAAAAATTATCAGGAAAATAAAGGATATAAGGAGAATATTTAAAAGTTTTATAGGAATCGACCAAACCAAATTGGATAAAAAGATAACAGACATCATCGGTGAGATATTTTTTCAGCAGCAAGACCCCTTCCCTGGTGGTGGCCATGGTGCAGGCGCAGTTATCCACTTCCATCCCCAAGAGTTTGCCCAACCGCTCAGGATAGCTGTTGCCGCTGCAATCAGCCACACCAAGCGTATTGCAGTCTCCGATTGCCAGTATTTTTCCCATTTGCAGGTTAGGCAGCACCTTGCTTCTCAGTCAACAGATCTCTATACAGGGCCAAAGTCTGTTCGCACATGGATTTCGTGGTGAAACGGCCTCTCACCCGCTCCTGTCCTGCTTTTCCATAAGTTTTCAATCGAGAGGTATCCGACAAAGCCTCTTTTAAGCCCCTTGCCAAATCAAGGGGATCAGACGGTGCAACAAGCCATCCGGTTGTTCCGTCGATTACAGTCTCCAAACTTCCTCCATGGGCCGTTGCAATAACAGGTTTTCCCATGGCCATCGCTTCAACGGTTGTCCGTCCAAAAGCCTCGGGCTCTTTTGATGAGGTGGAAAGAACAACATCCGCCAGCATCAACGCCGCAGGCATATCAGTACAATGTCCAACGAGCTTAACTTTATTTTCCAGATAATTCTCTCGGATAAACGTTTTGAGTTCGCTGACAAAGCCGGGGTTATCCAAAATATCTCCAACTAGAATTGCCTGAAAAGAAATATCATACAGATGCATCAGACTCTGGAGAAAGATATCCTGCCCTTTTAATCGCGTCAGGCGCCCGGGAAGCATGATTACCGGTATGTTTTCTTGAATCTGCCATTTTTTCCTGAGCTTGTTTATCCGCTCGGAAGTGACTTTATCCGGATCGAAAAGACCATCATCCACCCCGCGGAAGATCAATCGCACGGACTTATCGACCTGGTAGTTTGCACAGATGTGTTTTCTTATACTCTCGGAAACGGCTATAATACCGTCTCCCTTGGTCATAATTGCGCTATAGCCGTTCACTGAGTAAAAGCCGTGAAAGGTAGTCACAAGAACCGGCCGTTTCTCTTTAGGCAAACTCTTCCAAGCGATATATCCCACCCAGGCGGGCATTCGAGAACGTAAATGCAGAACATCGACCTGTTCTCTTAACATAAACCGCCGCAACGGCCAGATATAAAAGAGACAACGCGGTGTCTTCGAGCCCACATGCCATTTAATATGCCGGCTATTCTCCTGCTCCAGTTGATCAACAAGCCGTCCTCCGGCGGAAACCACAAAAGAACGATGCCCTTGCTGGGCCAAATACCGCCCCATCTCCAGGGTGCCTCTCTCAACGCCGCCGCCAATAAGATCGGGCAGCATCTGGATGACGGTCAGAACTTTTCCGGTGCGTTTATCTTCTTTTTCCTGGAGAAGTTTTTCATATAGGGCTACGGTTTTTTCACACATCCTCCGTGCCGTGAAATTTTCCTTGACCCATTTCCGTCCCTCTTCTCCGGTTTTTTTCAAAAGCGGCAGATCTTGTATGACGCGCTTGATGACTCTGGCCATATCGTCCGGGTCGGAAGGCTCCACCAACCATCCCGTTTGCCCGTCCACAATCGTTTCCAGACTTCCGCCATGTCTCGTGGCAATAACAGGTTTGCCCATGGCCATCGCTTCAATGGCCACCTTCCCGAAGGCCTCGGGCTGACTCGATGAGGCCGACACGACAATATCGGCAACGAGCAAAGCGGCAGGCATGTCGGCGCAATGGCCGACAAGCTTGACCCGTTCCTCCAATCCATGTTTATGGATTTTATCCAACAGTTTTTTGGTAAATGATGGATTATCGGCAGTATCCCCGACACAGACCGCTATAAAAGGAATGTCTTTTATCTGCGACAGACTTTCTATGAAAATGTCTTGCCCTTTCCAAAAAGTCAACCTGCCCGGCAGCATTATTACCGGAGCCCCGTTGTCGGAAATCTTCCATGCCTTTCGTAATGACTCTACTCTGTGAGATTCAATTTGATCGGGATCAAAGGCATGCGTATCGAATCCGCCATGAATCAATTCAATTTTGCAGGGGCAGACATGATAATTTTCTCTGATATGATCAGATATGACCTGAGATACGGCAATGACCTTCTCGCCCTTGGTCATTATAGTCGAATAAGAATTAACAGAATAAAAACCATGGAAAGTCGTCACCAGGCCAGGACGCCTGTCGGCAGGCAATGACTTCCATGCCACATAGGCAATCCAGGCAGGAAGACGGGATCGCAGATGAACGATATCAAAATTTCCTTGCAAAAAAATGCGGCGGAGGACAGCTATGTATTTAAGGCATCGAACACTTTTTTCTCCGACATGGGGGTAATTGATATGGATTCCACCAGCTTCTTCCAGCTGCTTAACAAGGCGGCCGCCTCCCGAAATAACTACCGAGCGATGCCCCGTTTTTGCTAGGTATACAGAGAGATCCAGCGTTTCCCCTTCGACTCCGCCTTCATCCAGTTCCGGAAGTATCTGTACTATGTTCAATTTTTTCGACGCCATATTTTAACTATTTCGGTTGCGCACCGGCCGGCTTCATTAAGAGGTTGCTTGACTGTCCAACCAGGGGTACCTTGCCGCCAAGCCGAAAAAGAGGCAACGAGTCCGCGATCGAGAAGAAAATCCTCACTGCGCTTAAACTTACTGTTTTTATTCTTCCAAGCAACGGGAAGAATTCCCACAGAGCAACCAGCGCTAAGGGCTTCATAGATCATGGACATTGAATCTGCGGTCACCCATACCGTTTTGTTTTTTCTATACTGCTCTTCCACCCATCCCGACCGGGTATCTTCATATTTAAAAAATGTTACATTATAAAATTGCAGGGCTAGTTTTTCAATGCAAGAAACCGTTTCCTTGGGGGTCCTTGGAGAAGACGATATTATCCACTCTTTATCAATTTCTTTTGAGACAATTTCCCGAACATAGTCTGCAATTTCCCGTGAATTCCAATAATGGCTTTTGACATCTATTCCGCCGAGCAAAATTAAGCCCTTGTTTTGATTGTGTTCTTCTCCATCTTCTGAACGGTTGGGTGGACCGGTGGTAAGAAATACGTGTTTCCCTGGCCTGATTCCGTCATGCTGCGGAACAAAACAGAGATCAAATCTCTTTCTCACAAGCCACAGAGGCGCCATGCAGGTGAAAGCAAGAGCCGAGGATTTTTTTTTCAAGGACAGGAGTGGAATATGAGTATGCGAACCGGTTCCAATGAGGATATCATACTCTTCATGCACACCGGACTCGAAGGAATCAAGTGATAAAAAATATTTAATCCAGGACCAGACATCGCGCAAAGGAGATTGCCGTTCAATTGTAATCTCTTTTATATCCAAAGGCATCAACCGTCCAAGAGCGTGCACCACCCCTTTTGTCTGCTTTTCATGCCCCGGGGTTCCATCCAGGAATACGGCTACTTTCAAAGGACGGTTATCATTTTTTTCTTCGGTATTCGCCATGAAGAACCACCTTTGAGAAAAGCAAATGTCATTTTTTTGGGTAGGAAAAGATGATGTGATGTTTTGAAGAGACGTCCCGCCTTAATTTTGTTCCATTCTTCGAGGCGGTTGTGCTGGAGTGGGCCTGCGCGTTCCTCCTGCCAGTTTAACGATGATTTGATTGGATTTCTGCAACCTGGAAGTCATTGTTTTAAATAAATGACGGGAGACATCCGGGTATTTTTCGATTATCTCTTCTATTTTGTCCCCGGGGTACCGCTTTACGGTACTCCGTCCCTGAGAGATAATGGAGGCTGTCCTCTGTTCGCCGGAAATTGCCGCCATTTCACCGAAATACTCGCCGGGTTCGGTGAGTTCTGCAATTTTCTTCCCCCCTTTGA
>JBJKQT010000081.1:0-14869 GCA_046705065.1 Desulfocapsaceae bacterium | reverse complement strand
TGTCTGCACCGCCGATTTCGATCACAGAAACGAAAAAGAATTTGAGAGACTCACCGACGAAGAGCGGAGGAGTTGTTCCGATGTCAATTTGATAGTGGGATCCGAGCGTTGGTGATTTTTAGGTGTATGGAAAGCCTCTACCGACCTCTTATAAAAAAAGAGGCTTTATATATAGACGGCATTGCTCTTTTCAAGAGTATGCCGTCATTTTTTTTATTTGCAATTGTAGGAATAGCTATAAAAAAGTGGGGAATGATCTGCTTTTTTTTAGGTTAAGACAGAAAAATTTTAAAGATGCAGGATCGATTTTGCCAAAAGCGAATACTTATCAATAATGGTTGGAATACTAAGAGCCGGTTGATATATTATCAGTATCTTACAATGTCGTAATTCTTCTTTAACAAAGGTTTTTAGATATTCTTTCCCTTCTCCACCTGTTGATCAGCCTTTTCCGGAACGGAACCGGACCCTCGAATTTTGATGAGCCTGTTCAACACGTCAAACCAAAACGGCGCTCCCAACGAAACGGCAAGCGTAGTTAAGACAAGCCCGATGATTTTGTTTATCCACTCTTCTTTCTTCGGCATAGTCTGCCAGCCGAAAGGAATACCGAGCTGTTCAAGAGCTGTCAGGGATTGATCCGCTGTTTCCTGGGGAGTGTTCGTGGTTTTCGGCGGCATTGGCGGTTCCGCCGAAGAGCTGTTGCTTGCTTTAATATCCGATGTAAGCGGTTGAGGATCGGAAGGCTTTTGCAACCGAGTTGTTGTCGTTTCCTGATGCTGCCTGGCGTACTCTTGCGCCGTTAAAGCAATTGAGGTGCGAAGCGAAGGATCGAGGGTGAGACTTTTGACGATCTGAAACGTATCTGCATTGGTGGCTCCGGTCACAAGGACCGCAAGGATAAGAACGACCACCTGCGATTTTCGTTTGTACCATCCTGCCGCCCTGGTCATGGCGTTGTCGAACCAATTTTCAATCAAAGCCTTGAATTTTGCGAAGTCCCCTGCCGCCTGATGCAAAAAGATCAGAAGCAGGCGTTTGAGTTCGGAGTCGTCCGGCAAACTGTTCACTGCCGCGCTGATATCTGAAAGCGTTGTTGCAGCCTCGTCTCTGAAAGGTGCGATACCGTCGAGGAAGGCAAGAGAGAAAAAATTTGAGGGAATGTAGGAGGGTTTCCTGCGGCCTCGATAAAGACTTTTGATCAGCGGATGCTGGAAGAAAAGTGTGTCGAGATTTTTTGTTTTTGAATCCGCGAAGAGTGTGGCAATGCCTTTCTCCAGATTTTTTGACCGCAATGCGAACAGGGCGGCAATCATCTCACTTGCTGCAGTACAGATGATGCTTAAAAGCAGATAGACAAACACCAGCCCGATGATGACATCCAGAACTTGGGAGCCGAACATGGTATACCTCCATACAAATTGCGATGCGCCTTATGGGATCGGGGCAAACTTGCGTCGCAGGTCTTTTTTCGGATCAATTGTGACTTTGCCGCCCGCTGCGGCCGAGACAATCCAAATCGGTGCATAGCGATGTATTATGCCATGCGGCGCCATTGCATCAGGATTTATGGGATCTCCAGGCCATTCGAGCTTTCCGGCCCGGCGTGCAGGAAACATCCAGTAGTCGCCGGTTCGATATGCTCCACCCGGTTGAAATTGAATTTGGATGCCGTCTTCCAGATCGATCCAGTCCGTATCGGTCGTGCCTTCCGAAATCGGTTCCGAACCGTCTGTCAGATGGATCGTCTCGGTTTCGGTCTGATCCCAGCGGCGCACCTTTTTGGAAACCGTTTCATCCCATGTCTGAGGGGATTCCGGGTACAGGACGTCGCCTTCCACCCTGACGATTTTGACCATCTTACCGGTTTGGGCGAGCAGATCGTCGGACTCGCTGGTGATTTCTATCCACTGGCCGGAAGCGAAACCTCGCGCGCAGCTGACGATCATGCCGCCGTCTTCCGAGTTGCCCAGCCAGGAGGCTGCAATGGAACCGTTATCCCGTGACCATTTGAAAGTTGGAGCATCATTGTTTTTAAGGGCGCCTCCCTTGTGGATTTCAACCCGGTAAAGCTGGTTTTCACGGCCGCGATACTTGGAATCCGGAGAAATGGTGCAGGGATCTTGGGAGGGCTTTTCAGGGTTGAGGCGCACTTTCAGCCGGCAGTCGGCCAGGGCCTGCCAGCCACTCACCCACGTTGGCCACAGTTTGTGGATGTCGTCCGGGGTGATGGTGTCGGGGATTTTTTTTCCATCCGGTGTTTTGCCCGCAACTTTGAGTTGCCAAACGATTTTTGCGCGGGTAGCGGTATCCGGGCCTCCCAGGGCCACCTCACGAATTAAACCTTCCTCTAGAAAGGTGACATGGTGTTCCCAAACATCGAGATAGGCGAGATATGTTCCTGCGGACAAGCTCTTTTTCGATTGGGGATATTCCTTCTGATTGAAGAAGGTGGCATTCTCTTCATCGTTTTCACAGAGGACTCCCTCAACATAATACCGCCCCTTTGCTATGGTGAAGTCGGAGGAATTCCCGTCATCGACGTCCAGCTCGAAACCTAGATTTTTTGTATTCGGTCCTCCGTACGGCCCGATGATGTCGGTAGCCAAGGTCTGAATGTAATGCAGAAGGATCGCCGTCTGTTCGTTCCAATCGGCATCAAGCTGAACCCGGCCCTGCTGCATCAGCACCCGGCTGAAATGCCGAACTTGTTTGAAGGTATCTCTGGTAAAGTCGCCTTTCATATTCCTCTCCTTCGGTGGTTGGTGAATTAGAAATGTTTTCCTGTTTATTTTTACAGGAAGATCATTTCGTGAAGGAACTTATCCCACTCATTCCAGTGGGGTTAGGTTTCTTTTATGATGCCGGCTTCCATACCTGCCGGGGTATATTCATCAAGTCGGGCACGCAGGTTTGCTTCACGCTGCGGGTTGTACAGATCGTGAAATACGCCCATTTCGCTTTCATCGCCGGCTCCGCGCCGGATCTCGATGGCGCAGGTATCCGAAAGCTGACCATAGCCGGGCATTCCGTAATGACGATGCGTAAACTGCGGCATGACGCGTTGTCTTTCAATTTGCAAGCGACGGTCGCGTTCCATTTCCGAAATCGTTCCTTGGGAAAAAGCTTCGAGTAGAGGTCTTGCCACCAGATCGGGCTGGCAGTTGAAGCGGCGCGGCGTGCGGCAATGGAAAGGCACGTAACAGAAGCGCATGCAACCCAGCTGACGCCGGGCAACGTTTACACAGTCATTGAATATGGAATTCTCGGCCAACTCGATGGCATGGATTTCCACGATGCCGAATACGGTGCAGCGTAAAAAGCTCGCAACCGCATGGGCCACAGGCCTTCCTGGAGACCCGATTGCTTCGCGTCCGCTGCTTGTTGCATCGAGCAGGCTGTCGCAGAGACGAATGGGGATCGGCTCTGAATGGACCTGGTCCTCATTGACCTGGATCGATCCGAGGATGGTATGCTCTATGGCTACTCTTGCCCGCACATTAAAGAGTTCCAGGCTCGGTTCGGCAGGACGGTTCGGTTGACAATCATGGTGCAGGCCCCAGCCAGGGACCAGTGTACAATGACGGATATCCACCTCGGCGGGGCAGACTCTTTTCGACGGGATCGCAGCGGCTTCCTTTTTTTCGGCATCCGCCGGTGTCGATGCTTCTTCAATTGCTCGAATGTGAACCGATCTGCCGGTGATCAACAGACCGTCGAGGGTGAAACGGCTGCCTGTATCCACTGCGACGGTCAAGGCATCGGGGATGTCGGTTTGCCAGTCGAGCAGACGAATGACGGGCCTAAATGTGTTGGCGGCACGAAGCTGCAGGCTGCAATGTTTTTCCAAAACAATGCTGATGGGCTCGACATAAACGCCGCTGTCGGCGATTTCAATGACGGCGTCCTGCGGCTTTTCACTCCGCCATTGGTTCAGCGCATCGCCGATATGTTTAAACCTCTCGTTGTGGCCGACCCGATAAAGCGCGCGGGACGGCGGCTCGATGACGGGGCGCGTGTATTCTCCGCCTCCCATATCGGCGCTGAAGGCGTAATGATAAAAAACATGAACATTTTTCTTCGGCAACTGACTCGGAGGAAAAACGATGCGGCCCAACACCGGGTCCACGGCCACTCGGTCGTGAGGCGGAATGTACTGCCAATCTGAAAGATCGGCGATTTGGAGTGAGTCCATCGGCACAGGTTTATCGGCGACCCGAATCGCCAGACTTTTCCCTTCTCCATAGTAGTCACCGGGACTGTCTTCGAAAGCGCGGCGTCGAATGCGGGCGGGAACGTTCAATTCGTCTGCGATATGCGTGGGAGTTTTTTCCCGCTCCGGCTTGATGAAGAGCGGCGTGTCTGCCCCGAGAACACTGAAGGTATAACAGTGCGGGCCTGCTTCTTCCACGCAGTAGGCTGGGGTGCCGGTGACGGAATACGGCTTCAGACGCCATACAAAAACACCCACGCTGGGGATATTGTACCGGCCGCGGGTACGCCCTGATTCTATGGACCGCACATCGGCAGTGTGTCCTATCTTATCGAACGGCCCATTCAATAAGTCGAGAGCGCCGCCGTCGCGCACATCGACGGTACGGGCTCGGTTTAGGTGTTGATGGTTGATATTCTGGGTCCAGCCGAGCAGCTTGAAGAATTCAACTGCACGGGCCGGCCAGCCGGCAACATCCTGTGCAAGGGTTTCGAGCAGGGCCAAAGTCCCTTTGCGGCGACGGTAGTGCAGGGTGCGGGCGACCTCGCGGCGCGGAATCAGAATTCTATTGCGTGCCTCGCCCTGCACCGTCTTTGGATCGCCGGGCTCACCGGCCTCGTGCACCGGGCGATAGCCTATCAGATCGCCGATATACGGTACAACCCAGCTTTCGGCAGTTTCAATGAACCAGTTGTCATACATCCGGGTTATGTCGTCTTCAACGATGTTTACCTGTTCGGCAATAACCCGGAGCAAGGCCTTCAGGACAAAGCCTTGCTCTGCATCGCGCATGCGGTGGATAACGGGAAGAAGATCGTAGAGTCGATCTGGATTCGTGTTCATGGCATCAGACCCGGTTCAAGATTAAGGTATCGGGCAAATCGGGAGAAAAGATGGCCAGCCGTGCGGGCTGTATCGTGCCGTCGTCGACCATCGCCGGACCCACTGCGATGCGGGTTGCGGGCTGTGATTTTTCAGCGTCCGGCAGTCCCTGTTCCTGCTCGCGTTTTCGTAAAAGATCGCCTATGGAGCGGGTGATTTCGTCCGGAGTCAGCAGGCGGCGGACGCCTTGGTCGGCTTTCTTTTCGTGAATGGCCCCAAAAAGATCAATATCCACATAGGCAACACCTGGAACGGCCTGCATGGTGCTGATTATTTCGCTTAAAAAAACATCCTGGCCGAGATCGCGCCGTCCAAAACCGAAGGTCTCCACTACCCGCGTGCGGATTTCGGTTGCGACCGTGTCCCAGATATAATCCTCCAGGATACTGATATTTGCACTTGCCACCAGGAGCATCAACTCGCGCAAATCCACCTGGAAGGGTTGATGGGGGGCGCCGTATGAGCGGATGGCTCCCAGAAGATTGCGATACAGGTCCGATGTCGTATCGATGGGGATGTCGTCGGCGCCGGCAATGGTGACATGGACCAGTTGGCGATTGTCCACGGCCAGCAGTGTCGCGCAGGATTTACCTATTCCAGCAAAGGTGCGGGAAAAATCCGCATAATCCTGGATGGAGACCAACCTGTCGAGTGCAGTAACGGCAAGCGGGGCATTGCTCCGTGCCTGGTCCCGGTCTTCTTTATCCGCGCCGCCTGAGGCGGGGAGAGGATTGATGACGCCTTTGACGCCCAATGGCCGAGACAGGAGCAGGCTGATCTGTTCTGCCTTGACATTGCCGGCTTTTCCGATGCCGTTGCGATAGCCGGCACGCACGTTTTCGACCCCTGTGGGAAGTCGCGCGCCGTGTTCTCCGTTGCCGAAGATCACCCTCGTTTTTGCGTCATCGTCCGTCTGGGTGATGAATTTGCGGTCGGTGGGGCCGAGAGCTGCGAGCGAATCCGTCTCGTGCCATTGCACATCATTGACATAAATCGCAAGCGTGCTGTTCACGCCTTTTGGATTCGGCGCGGGCACAAATGTCAGCGGCGGCTGGCGCAGGGTGAAGGACTGGAGCTTTTGACTTCCGTCCCCGCTGCCCAATACCTCTTTACGCGTTTCTCCATGAGTGGCGCGAACGACATTGCCGTAGATCGTCACCGTGTCGCGGCTGTAACAATACTGGAGGTTGTTGGCAAACTTGACGAAGGTGTGGGATTTCTCATTGGGCAGAATTGTAAAATCGTTATCTACCTGCTGACCTTCCGGACTGCCCGATTCCGTCGAGACGTCCTGGATGACTTCGGCCAGCATCACCGGTTCGCTGGCCGTCACACCGGTTACCGGAATGTTTTCATCGGGATTATCGGGATCGGGTACACTGATGTCGGTACGTTCACCGGACACGATCAATGACCGGCCGGATTTGAGATCGGCATACCATCCGTCAAGCTCTATCCAGTTGTCGGCCCCTTTGCACAGGGGTTCTTCAATGGGTTCTTCGGCAAGCGGCAGTTCTTCGCTTTGCGCGAAAACCGAAGTTCGCCGAATGATTTCAAAAGCATGAGGGACGGATAACACGGCAGTTGCAGAGGGGCCTTCAACGGGGATGATCACCGGGTCTAAGAAGCGAAACCATTGCTGCACAGTGCCGTCCGGGGCGGCCAACTGAATCCGTGTGGTTTTTCCGGAGATACCGTAGGCCGCACGCGACAATTGGGCGTTTGGATTACGCGCTTGCGCGATGATAAGATTCTGGACTTTTTCAACACCGCTTGTCGAACGCCCACCGCCGTTGAGCCGTCCGTCGTCCACGGCAGCCATATCGAGCACGACCCAGCTGTCCGGAGTGATCTTCTCGTATGGGGCATCCAGAAAGATAACGTCATCCTGCTCTCCTGCCTGATGTAAATCTTCGGCATTCCATTCTTCCGTCTGCGGCGGTTTTTCAACCTGAATGCTCGTAATCTTTAACGGTGCATTATTCCCGAAGACTGAGGCTTTGACCCTCAGCGCATAAGCGCGGATTTTCCCCTTCTGCGTTATTCTGCCGTGGGACAGCGCGGTGGAAAGAGTTCTACCCAGGGTCGGCTGAACCGTGGAGATGATTTGGGTGGCGATATCCGCTTTTGCCGCAAACGATGTTTTCAGGTCCCGGGGCAGGTAGAGCGTATTGCGGGGCGGTATCGAGGTCGGCAGTGTCAATTTGCCAAGGATTCCCGCCACCGGATCCACTTTTGCCACAGCAGCAGACCCTTCAGCACTTGCCTCGCTTGTCAAAAGCGTTGAAGTTGCCGTTTCTCCCGCAGCACTGCGCAATTCCCTGACGAGAGGGACGAGCCAGGCCATGACTTTTCTATACTTCACGTCGGATTCGGCTACCGTCAGCTCTTCCTCCAGACTCGGAATTGTTTTTTGTGTAAGAAAAGAGGCCACATCGGAATCCAAAGTCCCTGATTTTGCTTGAGACTCAAGTGTCTTCAGGTGTTCCACAACCCGTCCCACCATTTCGGCCTTGGCGGTGCTTCCCGTAAGCATGGAGGTATCCTGCAAGCGTCGGGTAAGTTTCAGGATGCGCGCCTTGAACACGCCTTCAGAGAGAGTCGACATGTGCCAATCCGCCAACGTGACCAAGGTCTTGTCAAGCAGGGCGTCGGGGCTGATGTCGACGACCCGGAAGAGTTGGGGAGGGGCGTCACCGAAATCGATGAGCAGCGGATCGTTTTGGGAAAGATTTGTTGCCGTACCTTTGAGATAGATTCTATTTTTCACTCCATTGAGAATGGTCGAGTGGATCTGCGGGCGTGTTTTACGCGGTTGGAGATTGTTCCAGGCCGCTCGCGCCTCCAGGGGGGCGCTTGTTTCAAACGATTGCGGATTTTCGCCGGGATCGGGTATGCTCTGAGCCTTTGAGCCGGCGGGAATAATCACCGCCTCTTTTGTTGTGGTATCGATGGTATAAGCCAGGAAGACACTCGCGGACACACCAGGCCTCAGTTCATAGCCGATGAGTCGCGCCAGTTCAAGGATTGACAGACGTTCGACGGCAGTTCTCAGAAAGCCTTCATTGGCGATCCGTTCCTGATAAAAGGTCAGTACGTCGGCGACAATGGCCCAACAGTCGAGAAAAGCGATGGCTGCATCGTCTTGCGCCCGTGTCGTTAAGGGCAGCAACGGATAGATCCGGTCAGTGACTTGTTTTCCTTTGGCGTCGGGGTCTTCGCGGGCGATATCGAGATACAGATTCGACAGACGTGCCTTCATGGTTTCGAAGAAAGCCGCATACGTGCCGACTCTGTAAATCAGTGCATCCAGGCCGGGCCGGTTTGCCGTCTCTAAAGGGGTTGTTTTATGTATGCCTTCGCAGCATCCGCAAGTATCTGTTTTCATCGTTTTTTCCCATTTTGTCTAAAACGCAGGGCTTCGTTTTCGTACGTAGCGTAATGGCATGCGTGCAGGTTTATGTTTTTATGAAATTTTTGTATTTCCATCGACTTAGACGAAGAATACGTTTTCACTTCTCCTATCTCCTATCTCCTATCTCCTATCTCCTGCCTCCTGCCTCCTGCCTTTATTACCTCCCCCCCTGCAAGATTATGCTCAATCTCCCGCGTTCGGGAAAACTCGGATCGTTGTCGAGTTGTGCGATTTCAACGGAGTTCAGCGGCAGCACTCCGTTTTCCAGCTCGCGATTGGGAGGCTCGAAGAGACGATTGAGTTTTGTCACCCGCGCGCTCCTCACGCCGGTTACGGCCTGGGCTGCCGCGACGATGCGGCTCAGATAAATCCCTGTGCCGAAACTGAGGTTGTCTGGATGAAAGTACCCCAGCCTTCCGCCTGGCAGGATGCGATTGCTGAAGATTGCCAAGAGTTCCTGTTTTATGTGGCCGCGCAGATAATTCGGCAGTATGCATATCGTAAGCTCAAGCTCGATGGGGACGTAGCGTGCAGGACTCACTTCCAGATCATGGCCCATCCTGCGATACTGTTGGAGTGTACATTCGACATGTTCGAGCAGCTTGTGCCCAGCTTTCTCGCTGCCGAAAGGATCGACGGCCACATCGGCTTCGTACCAGCTTCCCGTCCAGACAAGAGAAGCGGCTGCACGCTGCAGCTCGGTTACGAATTCACGCTTTGCAATTTCAGCATAATCATCAGCAATCACGGCACGCATAAGCCGGTCGCGAAAGGCCGTTGGCGCAAACAGTTTGGCTTCCTCCATCGGCTCAGGAGCCATGCCGCCGGCAGCAGGGAAGGGATTGCGTACAGTGAGATCAACACCGGTGATTTTCTCACGGCGGCAGACAATATGGGAGACGGATTCGGCACCGACATTGCCGGCTGTCCCGTTGCCCACACGATACGAAGCACAAAAAGCCGAAGCAGCCTCAGGCATCAGGCCACATTCGCCGTCCCCGAAACGCAACCAAGCCAGTTGTTCATTATCGATCTCGCAGACGAAATGACGATCATCATGTTCGCTGGCCAAGAGGTCGATTTGCGGAATCCAGCAGAAACGGCGCCCGTTCAATTCATTGATCAATTCCTGCAGCAAGGCGGCGAGGGTTGAGCCGGCATCGGTGGAATCAATTTTCAATTTTCTGTTTTCCGGGTCTTTAGCCAGTGCTTTGGCATGCTCCGCCTGTGCTTTCTCCGCTTGCTTGAACCTGGCAAACAGGACGGGAGAGAGCGGGACGCCCTTTGCATAGCGGGATCTGGTGAATCCTGCGGCATAGAGGGCATCGATCAGCGTGGGGTAGTCGGCAAGAGCCGCCCATTCCAGAAACCGGTAGCCGGCATCGGGCAAAGCCAGGATACTGGACAGATAGATCTGCGGCAGCGCCTTGCGCACATCCTGAGTCAGCAGGCTCGTTGCAGAAACTGTGCATTCGAGTGACGGCCGGTCTGTGGGCAGGGCCTGCCGGTAGGTGAGGGGCCTTTGTTGTAATCCCGGCCGGAAGGCTCCGGCAAGAAAACGCACGTCTGAGGGCTGATCCTCGCATAGGCAGCGGGCTTCCGTTGCTCCGACCGGGACAGCGCCGAGATCTTCACACGGTTCGATGCTGAACCCGTGATCGGCCAGAACGACATTGCCGAGGGCGATGCTGATGTCTTCATGAAATTTGCAGCCGTGTTCGGCGTCGGTTGTTGCCGAAAGACACAGGGCAAAGGGAAGGGCGTCCTTCCGGCACCATTCGATTTCCAGCACGGGTGTTCCGGTTAAAGGATCAACGCCGGGTGTTACCTTTGAAAGGCGTACTGCATGACGGTGAGCCGGATCGGCATCGGCTGCCAGGCCTGTGATGGGGCCGAGCACCTCTTCGAAAATCAATATGTCGCCTGCCGCAAGATGAAGCTTGCGTGTCGGGACCTGGGCAGTCTTTGACAAGGTTGGCGTATCTTCCCACTCGTCGACTAGTGTGGCTGTGGTAGCGCCGCGTGGCAGACAGCATTCCCGCTCACCCCAGCTGTAAAAGGAAATCCGGTTGTGGAAAACACGAACCTCCATGGGCTGCTCCGTCATGGCCTCGAAGGGTTCATATCTGCTTGGGGCAATCGGATGCAGGTCGTTCATTGTGAGGATTGTCTCTTTTATTTGAGCCGCGTCCCGCAGGCTGGTTACGAAAAATATCTCTTTGGGACTAAGGGCGTTTTCGCCCGTTAAATCGGCATTGGTCGTGATACTCAACCAGACCCGGGCATTGCAGCCTTCATGCAGAACATAATCCACTAGGCGGGCATGGCGTCTCACTGAAATGCGGCGGCGGGCCGTATCGAGATAGGCTTCCGTTGCAGCGGCATCCTGGTAGTAGCTGAGATGGTCGCCGACGTACGCAAGAAGCTCGACGACGGTGATGCCGAAATCCGGTATGTGACGCTCCTTCCATTCCGGCATGATCAACGCGAGGCGGTCGAGTATCAACTGTCTGAATGAGGCATAATCCTTGGCCAGATAGTTGATCACCGGCTCCTGCTGTCTTGGGGGCGGGCAATCGTTGCCGGTTGCACAGTCCAAATCGGATGGACAGTTTACCTTGAAGGAAAATTCCACCCGGTCGTAGAACGGGTCGATGCCTTCAATACCCACCAGCTTCAACGTGTATGTGGAGTAATCGCCCGGCCTATCAACCTCTACGGTTGCGAAATCGTCGAGTTCGGGATCGGGATCGCGGGTGACGTCCACCCCGGTCACTTTGATGTTGCGGATGCGCCGGCCCCCTTCGATGCGAAGGTATTGTGTTGCTCCTTTTTTTAGCGAATCCGGTGCCTTACCCAGAAAATAGAGAGTCAGCGTACGTTGATCGTCTCCGACTTCTACGTAATCGAGGCCGCCCAGTTCCGGCCTTGTCCGCACCGTGTCACGGCGCGCATCGTCTCGGCAGAATGTTGTCATTGTTACACCGTTCTCGTGAATTGCGCCGTTTGCGTCTGTTTGGTGCGGCGCACAACATAGTGAAGATCAATGGTCAGTTTCGAGTCGAGGCTCTGTACGTCGAGATTTTTTATGTCGATGACGTCGCCGAGCCAATGCTGAATTGCGGCCTGCATGGTGTATTGTAATGTGGCAGCGAGTTCCGGACTGTTCGGCGCAAACGTCAACTGCAGGATGCCGCTGCCGAAATCGGGCCTGTTGACGCGTTCTCCGGGGCTTGTGAAAATCAGCTGTTCAAGCATATCGCGGATATGATCGTTATCATCTGCGTTGGCTGTTCGTCCGCGGCCGTCAAAGTGGAAGGGAAAATCAATGTTCATGTTTCACCTCGGTTGCTGAATTCATATGGCACTCACACGCATCTGCGTCATCACGACGGTAAGCGGCGTGCCGCTTGGGGCGCAGACCGCCTGGCTGCTCTGGACAAGAAGCGGCTGCCCGTTGGAAAATACCCGGGTCGTGCCCACAAGCCATTGGGCGGTAACGCATGGGCCGTTGGCCCCCGGCGGTGGGGGCAGTGTACATCCCGCGACCACATACGGCGTCGGCAGTGTCACCGTGGGAGCTCCGTTCACCGTAACACGCGGATTGGGCACGGTCGGCTGGGCCTGACCGGCATGGGCACAGAGTACGGTTGCCCCGGCATGAAGGAGAAAACCCGGCATGGCTACACCACCACCAAGGCGCCGTTGTTGATTGTCACCGTGGGGCCCAACATCGTGATTGTGGCGCCTTTGCCGTTGGAAATATAGATGCCGCTGTCGTTGACAACGATCATCGCCCCCGTTGTGCTCTTTAAAACGATGCCGCCGCTGACCGGCGTCGGTGCGGAATCGCTGATCATCATCATATTCTGCAGGGTGGATTCGATGACGATATTGTTGCCCGGCGGGATGGGCGGCGGAGCAAGTGCAAAGGCTGGGACTTCAGTGGCATTACCCCAAAAACCACCAACCCAGATGGGATAGTTGGGGTCGCCTTGTTCAAATTCCACCCAGACACCGGCTCCGATCTGCGGAACCGCAAAGAAGCCGGACTGTTGACCCGCCACAGGAACGCACGGCATGGCCCAAGTGCTTGGGAAAAGGCTCGAAACATCGGGCACCAGCACCATGATGCGTCCCTGCTGCAAGGGGTCGATATTGTTGACCACCGTGCCGCGATATTTACCGTAGAATTTCGGATTGCCGTTTGTTTCGGTCATGGAATAACCCTCGGAGTCAAAGAGATCAGACCGTCACGCGAAAGCGTAAAGTTCTGTTTATATTCGCCGCGTTTTATATTGTGGGTGACGCTGTTTACATAATACAGGCCGTCGTAGGCGATTCCGGCGCCACGCACGCCGACCAGCATCCGTGCCCTCAGGATCTTTCCGTAGCGTACGACATCGAAAGAACCGTTGGCGCTGATTGCATCGGAATTGTTCATTAGAAATCCCAGGATGCCTCGTGCCGCTTCATCCGGCCGGTATTTGGTTGCGTCTTTTGAAAATTCGACCTTGGCAGGCGGGGTCGGCCGTGCTCCAAGCGGCGGTTTGAAGGCGTTGATATTGGGCAGCGGAATGGGTATCGGAATTTTTTTCGTAAACGGATCGAAGATTGTTATGATCCGTATTTTTTTTGCCAGCCCGTCAAGGGAAAAAGTCATGGATTCGACGTTGGTGTCGGCATCCATATTGATGGAGAGTGCCGACTGCGGGACAGGCAGGTTGACATCCGGTCCGAAGTAGGCAATGCTCGTGCCCGGTGCGGGTCCGGGATCCACCACGAAGATATACCCGCAGCGCTGGGCAAGGCCGCGGATATATTCTCTGTCGGTGGCCATTTGCTTCTCGATGTGATCCACTGGATTATCAACGATTGGAAGGATCGGCGGGATGACCAGCGGGACGATGCCGAAGGCAGCATAGGGCGCCAGGGCCAAATAGACTTTGCCAATGTCCGGGACGGCCGGATAGTCACGCACTATTTCGATCACATCCATCAACACACTGAGATCTTCTCCGGTGACGGTTATCGTCGATTGACCGGGCTCGCTGCTGGGGGACACCTCCTGGCGGGTGACGATGCCGTCCATGATAACATTGGGGAACCCGTTCAAGGTGACGATGATAATCACCCTCGTTACAATGGGGTCGAGATAGCCCACCGGCAGCATGGCCGTTAAGAGCGTCGAATTCTTACCGGCCGTAAAGGTCAGCTGAAAGCCGTTGCGCTCCTTGTCATGATTGACCTGGATGCTGCTGATCGCGTCCATGACTACCTGCGGCGCAGGGATGGGCACCATCGGACCGATCAGTAATGTGAGGTTGATTCCTTTAAGCATTAGATGATGTTCCCGGTATACCTTCCGGCAGGGTGATCCTCAGCCGGCGGCCAATGGTTTCGGTCAACTCATCCGGACGCATTGCGGCGTTGGCATCGCAAATACGCCAGAACAGTTCGGCATTCCCCAGGTAGTGGGCGGCCAGATTGTCCAACCGGTCACCCTGTGTCACCTCGTGTTCTTGAAGAAGCGAAAAATGCTCGGGCTGCGGTAAAAAACGTCGGCGCACATAAATGTGCTCACTGCCGTCGGGTGCCGTAATCGTCGCCGTCTCCAATCCGTAGTACCGGCTTGTGGGCTGAAAATGGGGTACTTTCAGTCCGTCACGTTGCAAAAGCGCCTGCAGTGCCTGATTCGGATCGATCATGGAATCCCTCCGATGCCCAGTGCGGCGAGGGTGTCGCTTGGGCGTTGCGCGGCCAGTTGTTCCTTGCCGCGAAGATAGGTCATAAAGAGATTGGCGCCTTTGTGATCGAAGCTCAAATCGTCGACGCTCAAGACCCTCATACCCAGACTGATCTTGGCACGGATGGGGTTGAGGTTCACATCGAAGGCTTCTTCCGTGATGCTGAATTCGGTAAGGCGCACTGGTAAGATTCTGTTCTTGCTCCAGATAAACAGTGTCAGCGGTGTCTCCATGGCCACGATTTCAAGCGACCCCGCCTGAGCCTTTGCCGCATTTGACGACAGGTCATCGCTGGTTGGGTAGACGACAAGCTCAAGGGCAGCAAGCTGCGGATGGAGGCCCACCTGGGTTGCCTGGCCGTCGGCAAGTTCGAGCTGGTCCGTGGCATCGATTTCGGCATCGAGCTTGATCGTTTCCACGGGCGGGCCCTTCAGGCGCAGGGCTTCCGAGCGATCTCCCGTGTCGCCGACGCCCTGAATCTTCAGTGTGCGGCTCAGCGTATCGGGGTTGTACTGGAGGGCGATGATGCGCTGGACCGCTGCCGTCTGCGAATCGATCAGGACGATGCCGCCTTTTAACAGTTTTGGTGAACCGGGAAACGTGGTCATGGTT
>JBJKQT010000080.1:0-71279 GCA_046705065.1 Desulfocapsaceae bacterium | reverse complement strand
TTGCAACTGGCCGATAATTTTCTAAAAGTCTTTTTAGCAGAATGGATTTATCAAACCCGCATTTCGTGCTTAGTGTTCATAATTTAAACCAGCTGCCTCAGGCCGATTGTCCTGAGGTGGCTTTCGCCGGGAGATCGAATGTCGGAAAGTCCAGTTGTATCAACACGCTGTTAAGGCGTAAAAATCTTGTCAAAGTCAGCGGACGTCCAGGAAAGACCCAGGGACTGAATTATTTCCGGGTGGGACAGGATTTGTATTTCGTCGATCTGCCCGGATATGGTTTTGCAAAAGTCGAAAAAGGCATGCAGATTGGTTGGCAATCGCTTATCACGACCTATCTTGAAACACGTATCACTTTGTCGTGTGTGGTTGTGATCCTTGATATACGTCATCCTCCGAAGGAATTGGATTCGCAGTTGATACGTTGGTTGAGGATGAAGGATATAAGCATCGTTACCGTATACACGAAAATAGACAAGCTCTCAGGGAATGAGCGAAGACGCAATGCTGAAATCCTCGATGCCGGCCATGCCATTCGTCCCGAGGAGCGCGTGCTTTTTTCGGCAAAAACAGGGCAGGGCCGGGATGATCTTGAGCTGGCCATTTCCAACTCCGTTCTTAAAGTCACCCAGAGGAAATCAAAGGAAGATGAGAACAGTAGTACTTGATCGAAACCGGAAGGTTTTCATATCCTCCCGGTTAGGCATCTTATAAAGAATCATCATTGGTCGGATTTGAGCACTGAAAGGAAAGCTTTTTGCGGAATCTCTACGTTTCCTACGGTCTTCATCCTCTTCTTTCCCGCTTTTTGTTTCTCTAACAACTTTCTTTTTCTTGAAATATCACCGCCGTAACATTTTGCGGTAACGTCTTTTCGCAAAGCAGAGACTGTTGTCCTGGCGATAATCGTTCCGCCGATGGCTGCCTGAATGGCAATTTTGAAGAGCTGCCTGGGAATCTCTTCCTTTAGCCGTTCACAGGCATGCAGTCCCCGTGCCCGTGCGTTGGCACGATGGACCAGTTGCGAGAGGGCGTCCACAACTTCGCCGTTGACCAGGATATCCAGTTTGACGAGATCGCTTTTTCTATAATCCAATAATTCATAGTCGAACGACCCGTATCCTTGTGTTATCGATTTGAGCTTGTCGTAAAAATCGTAGATAACTTCTGCCAGAGGAAGCTCGCAGGTCAACTCGATTCGTCCGGGAATCGGGTAATGGTAATTGGAATTCACTCCTCTGCGGTCCATACACAGAGTCATGACGGCGCCCATATACCTTTCAGGCATCAAGATGGTGGCTTTGATATAGGGCTCTTCTACGTCGGAAATCTTGGCGGGATCCGGATAATGGGCGGGGTTGTCTACATCAAGCGTACTGCCGTCGCTTAAGGTAAATATATATTTAACGGAAGGAACCGTAAGAATCAGTGAGATATCGAATTCGCGTTCAAGTCTCTCCTGTATCACCTCAAGATGAAGCAAGCCTAAAAACCCGCAGCGAAAACCGAATCCTAGAGCAACGGAAGAATCTTTCTGAAAAGTCAAGGCGGCATCATTGAGCTGCAATTTTTCAAGTGCCGTGGCCAGGTCTTCATAATCATCGGTTGATATGGGATAAATAGACGAGAACACAACCTGTTGAACTTCTTTAAAACCGGGAAGGGGAGCGGCGCATGGAGCGTCGCTATGGGTTATGGTGTCCCCGGGACGCGTATCTCGGACGGTTTTTACTCCAGCTAAGATATAACCGACCTGGCCGGCTGCGAGTTCTTTCTGAGCCTCCCGTCTGATCCTGAAGATTCCCACTTCTTCTACCTTGTATTCAACGTCATTAGACATAAATTTAATAATATCTCCGGCTCGAATTCGACCGTTAACGATGCGGCAGGAGATGATTGTTCCGCGAAACGGATCGTAATTCGCATCGAAGATCAAGGCCTGCAGTTTACCGGATGCATCGCCTTGAGGCGGAGGGAGATGATGTACGATGGCTTCTAAGATGTCTCCAACTCCTTGTCCTGTTTTTGCAGAGCAGAGTTGGATGAGATTTGCTTCGAGGCCGAGATCCTCTTCGATTTGCGACGCTACTTTTTCCGGTTCGGCGGAGGGAAGATCGATTTTGTTGATCACGGGAAGTACTTCCAAATCGTTTTCCATGGCCAGATAGAGATTGGCCAGGGTTTGTGCTTCAATTCCCTGTGAAGCATCGATGAGAAGCAAGGCACCTTCACAGGAACTGAGTGCCCTTGAAACCTCGTAACTGAAATCAACATGCCCTGGTGTATCAACGAGATTGAGCATGTATGTTTTGCCATCTTTGGCTGTATATGGTAAACATATAGTCTGACTCTTTATCGTAATACCGCGCTCTCGTTCAATTTCCATGTTATCGAGAATTTGATCTTTAAACTCCCGGTCCGAGACGAGATGACACATCTGGATCATGCGATCGGCGAGGGTTGACTTCCCGTGGTCGATGTGTGCTATTATGCTGAAATTTCTTATATTGTTCATATATTTTTAAGCTGAAAGCTTGACGTTGAATAGACACAGGGTCATAGTTGTTGCCAAAAGGAGAGGAAACTTAAACCTCTAGCACAAAAAAGCAAAGAAGAAAATAGAATTTTCCCTCCACAGAAGTCTATGATGAGGTAAAATAGGAGATAAGATGAATCCAGGGGGTGCGACGAATGCGCATGCATTATGAATAATGATTGCACTTTAAAAGAACTTGGTTACTATTACTGACCTTTCACAGGGGTCAGGTTATATATTCTTCGGAAAGATACGGAGCCATGACCAGAGAAACAGAAGATAACTTATATAACGATGAGATTCAACCTCAAGAGAATCCATTGGTTGCCGTTTCTGATGACGAAAACCTGCCGGTCTTAAGTAATCCGGCGCTGCATCGTTATTTACAGGAAATTAGCCAGTACGAGCTTCTTTCGAGGGAAGAAACCGATGAGTTGGCCATCCGTTTCAGAGAAACGGGGGACCAGGATGCCGCTTACCGTCTTGTATCGTCCAATCTGCGTCTTGTTGTAAAGGTAGCGATGGATTTTCAAAAGTATTGGATGCAGAATTTCATGGACCTCATTCAGGAAGGTAACGTCGGACTGGTTCAGGCCACCAAGAAATTCGATCCGTATCGGGGGGTGAAGTTTTCCTATTATGCCGCCTATTGGATACGAGCCTATGTTCTTAAGTTTATTATGGACAATTGGCGATTGGTAAAAATCGGGACCACGCAGGCGCAGCGGAAACTCTTTTTTTCCCTCAATAAAGAAAAGAAATTATTGGAGGCCCAAGGATTTGAAGCAGAGCCGAAGCTTCTTGCGGAGCGGCTTTCGGTAAAAGAAAAAGAGGTTATAGAGATGAACCAGCGGATGGATAGTTGGGACGTGTCTCTTGAAAGCCCGGTTCGTTCGGATTCGGACGACGAACAGAAAAACTTCATACCCAACGAGGGACCGGGTATTGAGTCCGTTGTCGCCGGAAAGGAAATGAAGCAACGGTTGGCTGAATTAATTGACGTACTCAAGGATAAGCTCAACGAAAAGGAAAAGATGATCCTTGATAAGCGTCTGCTGACCGACGAACCGCTTACTTTGCAAAATATTGCCGACAGTTTTGGTATCTCACGCGAAAGAGTTCGTCAGATTGAAGTCAATCTGCTTAAAAAAATGAAGAAATTTTTTGAAGCGGAAATGCCGGATATCGTCGATTTTTTTGACGGAGATAAAATTGTAATCATGACGAACGGCAAAGAGTAAAGTGTGGGGGGGAAATTCCTTAACTTAGGCTCTTTGCCTGCACCATTAAAAGATACCATTTGAAATTACTATGAAAGTTCCATTGCTTGATCTTCGTTCACAACTTGCCGGAATGCGAGATGATATTCTGGCCGCCGTCACAAATGTTATAGATTCAACCAGATATATTCAAGGTCCCGAGGTTGAGGGACTGGAACAGAATGTTGCCGCATATTGCGGTGTTGGACACGGTGTGGGGGTATCCAGCGGTACGGATGCACTGCTTGTCTCTCTTATGACACTTGGTATCGGACCGGGTGATCGTGTCGTGACCACGCCGTATTCGTTTTTTGCCACAATGGGAGTAATCCTTAGAGTGGGGGCCGAACCGGTATTTGTCGATATTGATCCCGTCTCATTTAACATTGATCCCAAAGCGATTGAAGAAGTTTTAGCTGCTGACAAAGAAAAGAAAATAAAGGCAATACTTCCAGTTCATCTTTACGGTCAATGCGCTGATATGAAACCTATTTTGCAGCTTGCCGCCAAATATGAGTTGCCGGTTATCGAGGATGCCGCCCAGGCGATAGGCGCTGAGTATCCGTTCGAAGATGAAACCGGTGGGAAGTGGTTACGCGCCGGTTCCATGGGTATTGCCGGTTGTTTTTCATTCTTTCCTAGTAAAAATCTTGGAGGAATAGGTGATGGCGGTATGGTTGTAAGCTGGGAAGCCGATTTTGCAGGCAAGGTGAAACTCATGCGTAATCATGGTGCTCATCCCAAATATTATCATTCCCTGGTTGGAGGAAATTTTCGACTGGATCCCATTCAGGCAACCGTTCTTCGGATCAAACTTGAACATCTTGAAAAATGGCATCAAGCTCGCCGTGAGAATGCTGCTCTTTACAACAAGCTTTTTACCGAGTCAGGTTTGGTGGATGAGAATCTGGTTTCCGTGCCACTCTCAGTTTATGCCGATTCCTCGGTTGCCGAGGGAGTCAAAGGAAAAAATTTCCATATATTCAATCAATATATTTTGAGGGTGAAAAGAAGAGATCAGCTACGGGAATGGCTTCAGCGGCATGATATAGGGTGTGAAATATATTATCCGTTAGCACTCCATCAACAAAAATGTCTTGGCACGGAATTTTCCAAAAAAGTGTTTCCCCAGGCTGAAGAAGCTGCTGCCCGGACAATTGCCCTGCCCATATATCCAGAGCTGTCATCCCAAATGCAAGAATATGTGGTCAATGCCATCGTCGATTTTTACAGGCAATAAGAAATACAACGCCAAATGAAGTCTGTAGAATGAAAGAAGGCGGAGCAAGATCGTGATTGATGGGCATGTGATCATAGTGTACCATTCAAGACGCGTTTGAGTCATACCACTTTGCAATAAGTATCTCTCGGGATCTGAATATCTCTAAATTCCGAGAATATGCATAAAACGTTGTGACAAGGGATTCGTGTTTACAAATTCCGGGGGCAGGAGTTGTTGCATCTCATTTCCTATGCGTACTTTTAGGCTGACGACCTCTATCAAAAAAATTTTTGTGTGCCTTCCTGTTTTGCTGACCGTGATACAGCATCCCTGTAATCTGTGGGCAGCAATTGCTCCTGAACGTGATGTGATAATCATCGACAATCAGGGTAAAACGGAAAACCCTTCATGGAAAAATATTTGGGATGAAGCAAGAAAGCTGGCCCGTAACGGTGAACTCGCAGGGGCTGCTATAAAATATCATGCACTTCTAAGCATCAAACCGAATATAGAAGAGGCAAAATGGGAATATTGCAAGGTCCTTGTCGAATTGAAGAAGTGGGCCGATGCTTCAATCATTTTGGAAAGTCTCCTTGAAATCGATCCGAACAGAACCGAGTATCTTCTAAAAGCGGGAAACGTTGCCTTAAACAACAAACAATATCAGCAGGCAGTAAAATATTTCGCCCAGATTTATCAAAAAGATCCCTTTGCTCCGGCAGCCGTTGAGGCTTTGGAAGGGCTTACCGAGGGATTGATTGCTCTCGGAAAGAAACAGGAGGCCTATCCTCTACTACAGCAACTTCATTTGAGAAAACCAAACGATGCCGGTACGCTCCTTCAACTAGCCCGGTTGGCAAAAGACTTTGGTTTGTTGGAAAAAGCAGCTTCCTATTATTCCACTTTGATCGCAAGATTCAAAGTAGACGACCACGTACTTTTAGAAGCCGCCTTTGTTTACGAGCAACAGGGAAAAGAAGACAGAGCCCTTCTGTATCAATTGAAATATCTTGAGCGACATCGTTATTATCTTCCTTTGCAACAAAAAGTAGCAGATTTCTACCTCAAAACCGGAAAGAAACGTCTTGCCTTGCCTCATTTACTTATTTTGGAGGAGCATGGACAAAGCAACGGTGAATTACAATTGTTGATCGGCAGAATTTATCTCAGCAATGAAAATCGTCCCGACAAGGCACTTCTCTTTTTTGAAAAATACCGGAAAAACCACCCTGGGGATAGATCAATAGAGGAAGAAATAAAAAAGACCCAAACGGTTTTGGCCAATGATCTCCTGTCAATCGTTCTCAATGACGGAGCGGCTATGCTCTGGAGAGACCTGGCAAAAATTACCCCGAATCGTCAAGCCATCTATGAAACTATGGCCGATTTATTGGAAAAAATGGGAAAGGATAAAGAACAATTTGAAGTCTTGAAAATTGTTCATGAACAAAATCCCAAGGATAAGAAAATCATCTGGCGGCTCGCCGAATTATCCTTCAAAAATGAAAGATATAAGAGTGCCTTTAACTATCTCAAATTGCTTGATGGAGCTGCAAATGAGTTTCCACGGTATCTTTCTTTGCGTGCTCAGGTTGAAGAAATACTCGGATATGATCAAGCGGCACTAAAAACCTATTCGGAATACTTAAAACAAAATCCGGATAACCTCAAAGTTCGTACCACCTGCCTCAGATTGGCTGGAAATCTGGGTATGATGGAGACAATGCGGAAGCTTTATAGAGAGATCCCCAAACAAAACAATGAGAAACAAAAGATAGTCGAACTTCAGCGTGTGTACCTGGATGGATTGCTGGAAAATAAGATGTATGCCGATGTTGAGGCCATCTATTCTGCTTTGCTTGGACGCTTCTCTAAAGAGAACAAGCTTGTTGCCAATCTTAGGCTTCGTCTGGCCGAAAACTATTTCAAGGACGGTCAGGTTTTTCTGGCTGAACAGATGGCGCGAGAGGTGTTGGCTGAAAAAGTCGAAATTCCCGAGGCGCTTGGAAAATTATCGAACATGGCTTTTCAGGATGGAAATCTTGACTGGGGAAAGGCTTGGCTTTATCTGATGGCAAAGAACACCGGGGTTGATCTCCTTGCCAACAATTATGCACATTGGCCCACGGAGGTTTTTTATCAAAAGGTAGAGCTTTTTGTTGCGGAACAAAAATACGAAACTGCAATTTCGATGCTGGGAGAGTATCTCCGTCAATTGGAGAAAAATAAGCTCTCCGATGGAGATGCGCTTACAAGCAGGGCTGAGCTTCTTCTCTGTCGTCTGCTGTATAAGAGCAAACAGTATGAGAGGGCGAAAAATCGTATTCATGAGATCCTCAAAAAGCATCCTGATGAAGTTGAGGCGATAGTTCTTCTTGAAAAGATTCTGAAAACTCAACCATCAGGACCTTCCACGGAAAAACAAAACCAAGGCCGAGAAGCGCAAAAAATTCAAACGCCTTTTACTCATTTCAAAGCGGCAAAGTACGAGTACGAATATGGAGAATACAAAAAAGCTGCACTTTCAGTGGATACTTACCTTAATGAGGTACCGTCTTCTGTCGGCGCTCGGATTCTTAAGGCAAAAATACGTATTGCCCAGAAGAGATACGGTCAAGCACTTAAGATATTTAATTCATTGTCGAAAGAGTTTCCAGCACAAGGCTACTTTCATAACCAGGTTTTGGAACTTGAGTTCAAACAAGGTAACTTTAAAAAAATTATAGAGCAAATATCTCCGGGGTCTCAAATAGTCTCTCATAAATACAGACAGAATTCAGAAAGCGGACTAGACAATACTTTATTTGAACAACGGCTGCTTTTGGCCCGTTCTTTATGGGCCGAAGGTCAATTGGATGCCGCCAGCAAAGTTTATCAATCCTTATTGAAGCCACCGGTGGAAAAGGAGTTCTTGAAAAAATTGGAGTCCACCGGTACAGACTTTCGTTTGTCCCAACTCAAGAGATCTTTTTGGGAGAGATTAACGTCCAGCAGTAAACAGGATGATGATCCCATGGCAACGGTGATGGAGCCGTTGTTTATTGGGGATCATCTCGGCTCTCCCATCAACACTGTTTCTGCTGACCTTTACGGGACGTATCGATGGCAACGGTTGGTTCAAAATGAGTTGTCGGCAAAACAAGCTGTTATGCATAAGGATTACCATCAAGCCGAAAAGGAATATAAGGCTTTGGTGAAAACAAGTGATTCAGATGAAAGTCTTTACGATCTTGCCAAGGTATATAGTCGTTTGGAACTCTACGGAAAAGAAGGCGAACTCTACGAGCGATTGAAGGAAAAAGGGACCGAGTATCCTAAACTGGAAAATTTGGCACAACAGAACGCCTTGAAACGGCAACCCAGAGTCTCATTTGATTATTCATTTTTGAACGAAAAAGGAAGAGACGGCTATATAGATATCAAGAAAAAGACCGGAGGCATCGAAGGTTGGAGAATGCCTGCTTTCAATCAGGAGGTGGATGTCAGAGCAGAAAGAAATTATTATACTTCAAATAATTCCGGCAAGGAAATATGGACAACCAAATTAAACGGAACATATACAATAAATCTCCGTGATGATGCGGACATTTCAATGGGGCTCGGTGGTGATTTTGCCAATGCCGATGCCGATAATTTTCTCTATATGCTTCAATTGAAAGGTCGAATAGACAATTATATAAGCGGAAATATTTCCCTCAGGCAGGATACAGTGGATGATACCATCCAGGCAATACGACAGGGAATTTACCATAAGGATTTTGAAACGGGCCTAAAAATCGATTACTTTCCACGATTGTTTTTTGGAGGGGATTATAGGTATAGACAGTATACGGACAGCAATTATCAAAATTGGTACCATTTGTGGACATCTTACGATCTCTTCGGTGAAATGTCTCTTCTTCAGCTGAAGTATGAATATAGCACACTGCAAAATACTCGGGCCAATCTTGGTAGAAATGATGATTTTTTATCGGATTTCAGTTCGGGAGATCTTCCCTATTGGAGTCCTGGCGTTTATTGGCAACATCTCCTAACTATCCGTTTTAAACATGATATTGAAACGGATAGTGCCGCCCGTTCAGGTAATAGCTATTATGCTTTTGACTACTCGTTCGGATATGAAACAGGCAGCGAGCTGATTGATTCGTTGGGGTTTAATATTTTTATTGAAATGAGTAGGCATTTTTTATTAAAAGGTAACTTTAAATATTATGAAGCTGGCGATTATACAATGCACGCCGGTATGTTGTCTGTTATTTATCGTTGGTAAGATTGTCATTCCTGTGGAAGATACGAACCGTTCCATAGGAATTTTTTTTTACGATGGAGTTTAAAAATGGTTGAACGTATTCCAATGTCCAAGGCTGGAAATCAGAAGCTACGCGAAGAATTGGCGCGATTGGAGAAAATAGATCGGGGAGAGGTTGTCAGGGCCATTGAAACCGCCCGTGAACATGGAGATTTGAAGGAAAACGCCGAGTATCATGCGGCCAAAGAAAGGCAATCGCATATCGAAGGACGAATTCGTGAATTGAAAGACAAGCTTGCCAGGGCCGAAGTTATCGATTGCTCAAAAGTTTCAAAGGAAAAAGCTGTTTTCGGAACAGTCGTAAGTCTATTGGATATGGATACCGAAGAGGAGCTATCCTATCAACTTCTTGGCCCTGAGGAATCGGATGTGAAGTCTGGGTCCATATCCGTACTCTCGCCTCTGGGGCAGAGTATCCTTGGGAAAAGAGTGGGGGACGAGGTTATTGTCAAGACACCGGGCGGAACGCGTGAATTTGAAGTCGTGGAAATTTCGCCATCCTCGTTCTCATAATTTGAGTCAGTTTTCTCAACGATCGAGTTGGGGCGATTGCGGCGATATTCGTTAGACGGGTTTTGGATGAGTAAGCATCCCGGATAAGAAGATCTTCATTATCTGACTTGCTGTTTCTTCAACTGTATAATTTGTTTCAAGCGAAATATTCCAGACTCTTGAGATTTCATCGAGGCTGCCAAAAAAAGCCCTTTTAGCTATCCCTGGCAGTATGTCGGCTCTGAAAATGTTTTGTTCCTGGCCGAGTTTTACGATTTCGGAGATAATATTCACATATTCGCTGAATTTATTATTTCGGTAGTCTTTTATAAGCTTGTTGGTTTGACGAAGTTCGATCTGAATCACCTCGGCGAGATGTTTGTTTTTTTTCATGATTGATAAATGCTTAGTTGCAAATATCTCTAGCATTTTCCTTGGATCGGTCTCTTCTGAGATGAGTTTTTTGACCTGGGCTATGAGATTTCCGATTTCTTCTTCGAAAACTGAAAGAAGAATATCGAATTTATTATTGAAATAGAGATAAATTGTACCGTCTGCAACCTTGGCTTCTTTAGCGATATCGGATATTCTAGCGTTGAAAAAGCCTTTTTGGGCAAAGACTTTTGTTGCAGCGGTGATTATTTTTGCGTGTTTATTGACGGCTTTCATCGGCTAGGAAAAAGTAAGTGTCAGTCATGACAAAATGAATTAATGGGCACTGAATGGCCATTCATTCATTTAATCCTTTGATGAGAATTTGTCAATATTTGAAGATATCATAATTGTCACGAACGACTTAAATCAATAAATGGGAGAAGGGGCGATGAAGGTACTTGTTGTCGGATCCGGAGGGCGTGAGCACGCATTGGTCTGGAAAATTCATCAGAGTCCAAAAGTTGAGAAGATATTCTGTGCACCGGGGAATGCAGGAATCGGACAACTGGCGCAATGTGTCGATATTTCAGCCGTCGATGTAGACGGCTTGTTACAATTTGCCCAACAAGAAAGCATCGATTTAACCGTAGTCGGTCCTGAATCGTCTCTTGTTGAAGGCATTGTCGATATCTTTGAGGATAATGGTCTTCGTATTTTCGGTCCAAGAAAAAACAGCGCAATCCTAGAGGGCAGCAAGGTCTTCACGAAAGAATTTCTCGAGAAATATTCAATTCCCACGGCTCAATTCAAGGTTTTCACGGAAAAGAAAAAGGCCAAAAAATATATTGAAAAATGCGGCGCACCCATCGTTGTAAAAGCAGATGGTTTGGCAGCTGGAAAAGGCGTAATTGTAGCTCAGAGTGAAGCTGAGGCAAAAGATGCCGTAGATCTCATCATGACTGAGAAGGCCTTTGGAGCTGCTGGAAATAAAATCGTTATTGAAGAATGTCTTAAAGGAGAGGAGGCCTCCTTTATTGCTTTCACTGATGGTAAAACCATACTCCCTCTTCCTTCCTCTCAAGATCATAAGGCAATTTTTGATAATGACAAAGGTCCGAATACAGGAGGCATGGGAGCCTACTCTCCGGCACCCGTGGTAACAGATGAGATTGCTGCTTATGTTATGGAAAAGATCATGTTGCCGACGGTACGCGGGCTTGAATCGGAAGGCAGACCCTACAAAGGTATGCTCTATGCCGGATTGATGATTGATGGGGACTCTATCAATGTTCTAGAATTCAACTGTAGGTTTGGAGATCCCGAAGCACAGCCTCTGCTCATGAGAGTGAAGAATGATATCGTCGATATTTTCGAGGCGGCAATTGACGGGCGTCTTGATTCCATACGCATGAAAATTGATCCGTCGCCTTCGGTTTGCGTCGTTATGGCATCTGGAGGGTATCCCGGTTCGTATGACAAAGGTAAAGTTATCAAAGGGCTGGCCCAAGCAGCTCAACTGGAAAAAGTCATGGTGTTTCATGCGGGCACAGCCAAAAAAAACAACCGTGTTGTGACAGCCGGAGGCCGTGTTCTCGGCGTCACGGCAACGGGAGCCAATCTTAAACAGGCAATAGATCGGGCGTATTCCGCTGTTGATCTGATCCAGTGGACTAAGTGCTATGCTCGACGTGATATTGGTGCCAAGGCTATGAAAAGAATGTCTGCCGAGAACAAAAACGCTGTCGTAGGCATCGTTATGGGAAGCGATTCCGATCTGCCTGTTATGCAGGAAGCTGCTGATTTTTTGAAAAAAATGGGGGTCCCTTATGAGATGACCATTGCTTCGGCACATAGGTCGCCGGAAAGGGCCATGGACTATGCCGCAACGGCTGCAAAGCGAGGATTAAAAATTATTATAGCAGGAGCCGGGATGTCTGCCCATCTTGCCGGAGTGGTCTCGGCCCATACCAATATTCCGGTCATAGGGGTTCCACTGGACTCCTCACCATTTAACGGAATGGATGCTTTGCTGTCCACTGTTCAAATGCCCCCAGGAATACCTGTCGCAACCATGGGTGTCGGCAAATCCGGGGCGAAAAACGCCGCTGTTCTGGCGGCCAGGATACTTTCCCTTGAGGATAAAGCAGTGGCTGCTAAACTCATTGAATTCAAAGAACGTATGGCGCAACAAGTTGAAGAAAAAGCCCGTTCCATCGGTGGTTGAAAGTACAACACAAATAAATCCACCGGATATTTTGCTGCAGGCCGCTGAATGCCTGCAATGCGGTGGAATCGTAGCCATTCCGACAGAGACTTTTTACGGTTTGGCAGTGGATCCTTTTAACGAGAAGGCATTGCAGGCCCTTTTTCGCCTGAAGAGACGTGAAGCTACTAAAGCGATTCTTGTTTTGATTAGTGATATAGAAAAGTTATCTCTGGTAGCCGGTTTCGTTCCTACTGTATACAAGTCTCTTGTCGAAAGGTTTTGGCCTGGGCCATTAACATTGATTTTCCCTGGGGCAAAAAATCTATCTTCACTCCTTACCGGGGGAACCGGCAACATCGGCGTACGTATCTCCGCTAATGCTATCGCGACGCAACTGTGCAGGGTGTGGGGAAAACCCATTACGGCAACTAGTGCCAATATTTCAGGAAAGTTACCCGCGCAGAGCGCTCATGAAGTAAAAGAGATGTTCGGTTCGAGCGTTGACATCATTATCGATGGAGGTATAACCCCGGGGGAGGCAAGTTCGACAGTTGTTGGTATCCGTGAAGGTCATGTTGAACTCATCAGAGAAGGACAAATAGATTTTCGTTTGATTCAACAAACTGTCGACTCTTATGAGTATCATAAATCACGGTGACATGCTGCGTGGCCTTCTAAAAAGAAGTACCTTTTAGGGACTATGGAATTGTTAATATAAAAAGATTCAAGTAGTTTTTTGTTCAAAAGGTTAAGGTCGGCATGATTTTGTCAGAAAAAAAAGAGGCACTCCAATGAATAGATTGAAATGGAATAAAAAATTTGCCTTGGAGCAGGCTGCGGATGATGAGGAACTTCTTGAAGAATTAATAGACATATTTAAAGAATCATGCGCCTCTGATTTGAACCTGATCAAGGATGGAATTCAGAGAGGGGATACGCAACAGGTCTATGGTGCAGCGCATTCCATCAAGGGCGCAGCTGCTAGTTTAGGCATTGACGGTATAAAAGAAATAGCCCTGCATATTGAAACTGACAGCAGGGAAGGTTCATTGCAGGCGGCGAAACAGGAGGTTCAAGATCTTGAGGAAATGTACCTTGAACTGAAAAGCCTGAAATAATTGCGCACCCGGTTCCTTTCCTGCATCATTTCTCCGGGTGCGCAAAGACGGTTTATGCCCTTGTCAGTTGTCTGTACTTTATCCTGTGAGGTTGTTCTGCCTCGGCTCCGAGTCGAGCCTTCCTGTCTTTTTCGTAGTCGGTGTAATTCCCTTCGAACCATACAACCTGTGAATTTCCTTCGAAGGCTAAGATATGCGTCGCGATTCGATCGAGAAACCATCGGTCATGGCTGATTACGACCGCGCATCCTCCAAAGTTTTCCAGAGCCTCCTCCAGTGCTCGCAGAGTATTGACGTCCAAGTCGTTTGTCGGCTCATCAAGCAGCAGTACATTTCCTCCCTCTTTCAGCATTTTTGCCAGGTGAACCCTGTTTCGTTGACCTCCGGACAGAAGGCCCACTTTCTTTTGTTGGTCGGTTCCTGAAAAGTTGAATTTTCCAACATACGCGCGGCTGTTGATTTCTTTTTTCCCCAGCCAGATTGTTTCCTGATTGTCAGAAATTGCCTGCCAGATGGTTTGCTCGGGATCAAGAGTATCTCGCGTTTGGTCGACATAGGACAACTTGACCGTCTCTCCGATTCTAATGGTCCCTGAATCAGGGGTTTCCTGTCCTGTAATCATTTTGAACAGTGTGGTTTTCCCTGCTCCGTTCGGACCGATAACTCCTACGATGCCGCCTGCCGGCAAAACAAAACTCATGGCGTCCACCAGAATGCGGTCGCTGAAGCATTTTCGAACATTTTGTGCGTCAATGACGAGTTTTCCAAGACGTGGCCCGGGAGGTATAAAGATTTCCAATTCCTTTGCCAACTGTTCCGTTTCCTGGGACATCAGTTTTTCATATGAGTTAATTCGTGCTTTTGATTTGCTGCGCCTGCCTTTAGGCGACATCTTGATCCATTCCAGTTCACGTTGAAGAGTGCGCCTTCTGTCGCTTTCTTTTCGTTCTTCCTGGGCAAGCCTGCGTTCTTTCTGTTCAAGCCAGGACGAGTAATTTCCTTTCCATGGGATGCCGATACCGCGGTCGAGTTCAAGTATCCAGCCGGCGACATTGTCGAGAAAATACCTGTCGTGCGTTACGGCAATAACCGTTCCCGGATAGGCTTGCAGATGATGTTCGAGCCAGGCTACGGACTCTGCATCAAGATGGTTGGTAGGTTCGTCCAGAAGAAGGATATCAGGTTGTTTGAGAAGGATTCGACACAGAGCAACCCTCCTTTTTTCACCTCCGGAAAGGATGCCGCAATTGGCTTCTGGTGGAGGACATCGCAAGGCGTCCATGGCCATTTCCAGCCTGCTGTCCAAATCCCAAGCAGATAGCACGTCGAGTTTTTCTTGTACTTCGGCCTGCCGTTCTATCAATGCCTGCATTTCGTCGTCCGACATCGGTTCTGCAAATTTTTCATTGATTACGTTGAATTCAGCCAAAAGATCGACTGTCCCCTGGACACTTTCTTCAACTATTTGGCGCACCGTTTTTTCCGGATCAAGCTCCGGTTCCTGAGGAAGATAGTCGATGGTCAGACCTGGAGAAAGGATTGTCTCACCATTGAATTCGCTGTCGATCCCGGCCAGAATTCTCAGGAGTGTGCTTTTACCCGAGCCATTCAGACCCAAAACTCCTATTTTGGCCCCATAAAAATATGACAACGAAATATCTTTTAATATCGGTTTGTTATCGTAATATTTGCTGACTTTTATCATTGAATAGATGATTTTTTTATCGTCGTTGCTCATTGCTCACCTTTGCTATTAAAGAGAATCGCCTCAAAAGGCCTCGCATAAAATGTTGACTTTTCCTAGAGGAGATCGAGTTTGATGAAAAATAAGGGTTATCAATACAAGATATTTATTTACTCTGTAAAAGGTAAAAAAGGAAGTGCCGGGTTTTATGGATTTATAACTTGATAGGGAGGGACCTAAGGAAAAAAATCCTAAAGAATGAGAAAAAGCAACCGATAGAAGTAAAAGGAAAATGTTGCCTGTTCCTTCGCGGTCAAGGAAGACCCGAAGACGATTTCGTAATGCAAAGCCAAGGAGGGCCCTGCCATGAAAATCGATGATTCCTCCATACAACTTTACTCACAACACTCCTCACTGGAAAAAAACGAAAAAAATGAATCTTTGACCGTTTGGCAAACGGGTCAGGAGCCTCGAAAAATGATAGCCGACCGGGATGGAATACAAGGTCTTGAGGCATTGAAGAAACTTGTCGCTCAGTCGGTTAAAGTCACCTTATCGGATGAGGCGAGGAAAGTATACTCCGCCGATAAAAAAACCGGCAATATTGCCGGATCGGACAATTTGATGTCTGATTTGAATTTGCGCATTCTGCAATTAATGATTGAACGCATTACCGGGAAAAAAATACAAACAGCTGATTTAAAGTCCCTTCTGGCAAACGCTGATGCAAAAGATGTTGATATATCGGCGGCAGTAAGAAATCCTGTGAGTCAAGAATCTGGAAACCAGGAGCAGAATTCTGGCGTGGGACTCGTGTATCAAAACCGTAAATCCCATTATGAATCGGAATCAACGAGTTTTACCGCTCAAGGGAAAATCGTAACTCAAGACGGCAAAGAGATCAATTTCTCCACTCAGCTCACCATGAGTCGTGAGTTTTATTCAGAAGAAAACCAGACAATCAAGATGGGCGAAGCACTGAAGGATCCTTTGGTTATCAACTTCAGCGGAACTGCAGCCCAGATCACGCAAACAACGTTTGCCTTCGACCTCAATGCCGACGGCAAAACAGAACAAACTGCTTTTGTATCTCCGGGCAGCGGTTTTCTTGCCTTGGATAAAAACGGTGACAACAAAATCAACGACGGCTCGGAGCTATTCGGACCGGCCACCGGGAACGGCTTTAGCGAACTGTCGTCCTATGATAGCGACGGAAATAACTGGATTGATGAAAACGATCCGATTTTTAATCAGTTGCGCATATGGACTAAAGACGCAACCGGGCAGGATAACATGGTCTCTCTTGGTCAGGCAGGCATCGGAGCCCTCTATCTCGGCAATATTGCGACTCCGTTTTCCGTCAAAAATAGCGCAAACGATACCGTTGGACAAATTCAAAGTACGGGGATATTCGTCCAGGAGAATGGCCTTGTTGGAACCATACAGCAACTCGATCTGGTTGCTTAGTAGCCCGCGAAATGCGGGTTAATAACGATCCAACAGGAAGATGAAATATCCATTGACCTTTCCGATTAAATCATAGGTTTCGGGGTAGGGAGCGGGCTGCCCTGTCTCGAGAGAGTCGGTGTTTTCTCCGGCATTCCATGCTGTGAGTACGAGTTCCAGTTTCCCGTTGTATTTGGTGTTGTATTTCGAGATGAGATAACAGCCAAGCAGGATATTGATTGCCGGATCGAACAAATCCTCTCTTTTTAGATTTTTTAATCTGTCACGATCGATATATTTGAAAGGGAAATTGGATCGGGCAAGTTCGGATGCTGCCGGTTTTGCAGTGGAGAAAAGTATCTGGCATAAACCCAACGCATTTTTTTCAGAGACGGCTTGCGGGTCGCAGGAGGATTCGGCAATGATCAATGCGCGGATAAATTCAGGACTCACCTTGTAGTGCGGACGGAAAAAAGAGAAGCTCGAATAGTAATCAATGAGCTGATTGTAATGGGCTATCTTTTCAAGACTGTCTGAAGAGATGGTTGTATGGAGATATTTTTTTATATATGTCTTCAGGTTACACCTACCCTGAGAAGGCAGACAGAAAAGAAAAAGACAGATGAAAAGAAGAGGCAGCCAACTTCTTCTCATTGGCCCGCATCTCCGGGAAGATGATCTCGGCAGAGAAAATGTTTTATGGTTTGGTATAAGAGATATGGGTCAAGACTGCCCGTTAACTCGCGTATGGAGTGCATGGCAAGTGTCGGAGCTCCGACGTCGACGGTTCGGATGCCGAGTTGAGATGCTATGAGCGGGCCGATGGTACTTCCGCATGCCATATCATTTCTCATGACAAATTCTTGCGTCTCGACGTTGATCTCTTTCGCCAGGAGTTGAAACACTGCCTCGCTGAAGCTGTTTGATGCATATCGCTGATTTGCATTTATTTTGATTACCGGTCCGCGATTTAAAAGAATCTGGTGGTTTGCATCCGACTTATCCATATAGTTCGGATGGACGGCATGGGCATTGTCCATGGAAATAAAGAACGATCTACTGAGACAAATTCTACGGTCTAGAACATCCGGAACGATACGCTCAATAATGGCGGTGGGCAAAGAGCCCATGGCGCCGGTTGCAGACGTGGAACCGATTTCTTCATGATTGTTGCAGATAAATATACTGTTCCCTTTCTGATTTTTCTCAATCATGGCGATAGTTCCGACGAAGCAACTCAAGAGATTGTCCAGACGGCTTGCGCTGATAAATTCTTTGTTCAATCCTAGAAATTCAGGGGGTTGGGTATCATAACAGAACATGTCGAACCCAAGCACCTCTGCGATATCCTTTGTCCGGTGTTCCTCTTCTATTTGCTTCTTCAGGATAGTTTTGAAATCAGGCACCTGATTATTGATTACCTGGGAAAACAATGGAGTAATGTTCTGCTGGGCATTGATGGAGCGGTTTTTGTTTGCTTCCCGGTCGAAATGGATTGCAAGGCTTGGAATCGAGAGTATCGGGCGTTGAAAATTGGCAAGATAGACTCTCAATCCACCATCGTTCGTTTGGCAGCAAACCCTTCCGGCTATGGAGAGATCCCGATCGAACCAAGGATTGAGTAAGGCGCCGCCATAAACCTCAACTCCCAGCTGTTGATATTTGAGAGTATTGACGTCAGGCAGGGGTTTGATTTGCAGACAAGGGCTATCGGTGTGTGCACCGAGAATGCGAAAGCCTTCCTTTACTTCTGCTTCGGAACTCAGGCAAAAGGCTACAATGGCACCGTCGTCCCGTACGACAAAAGAGCGGGATCCTCTTTGCAGTTTCCAGGTCTCTTGCTCCGAAAGCCGTCGAAAACCCTGCTTATGAAAGCGATCCGCCATGGAAGAAACAGCGTGGTAAGGCGTTGGTGAGGACGTTAAAAACTCGAAAAACTCCTTGGCAAAGCGATGTTCCTTCATAATGGTCAGTGCTGCCTTATGCGGTAAGAATAGAGGCCGGCTTGAAAAAGAATCTTCTTGCCGAATCTCTGGGGTTGTAAGAAAAATACTTTATTTTTAATGAAAAGTACTATTTCTCAAGGTGTCTTGATTACGTGGTGATGATGTCTTAGGCCAATGCCTGTATCGCCTGGTATGTTTTTATCATTATATGCTGGTTGTTGCCAACATATAATCCATTGGAGGGAGATGACGATGCCGTTGAGGAGGGGGAATTCCCATTGGGAGCGCTGTTTGAAGATGCTGCAGAGTTTTCGCTGCTCGTCTTATCTCGCTGCTGGGTTTGGAGTGCCTGCATGGCCTGAAGCTCTTTTGCTGCGGCTTCTGCGGCAATTCGCCTGTCAGCTGAAGAAGGATCGGCTGGTGCGAGGGCTGCCCTTTTTATGGTTTCCATTTTTTGGATGGTGGCTTCAGGAGTGCTTTCTGAGGATATATCAATGGGAACCTCTCCGCCTATGGCGTATCGCACTCCATCGGGTCCTGTCTGATAAGTATATGAAGCTCCGCCTGTGGCATATCTTCCGGCAACGGAAAGATGGGCCTGCTCATGGGCTCTGACATCGGCGTCTCTATTCTTGAGCTGTTGAATTTCGGCAAGTTGCTGAGGGGTTAATCCCTGCAATTTTGAGCTTGCCGCATCTGACGAAATCGTTGGGGAGGTATCTGTTTTTTGTTTCTCACCGGTAGAATTCCCAGTGGAAAGCTCTTTGCCCTGATCAGAGATTGAAACTTGATCTTGTGACCTTGCGCCTTTGTTTGAGCCCACATTTCCGTTAGGGGAATTTATTGATCTATCCTCAAACGGTAACGAAAATGACCCACTGTTTGGGGCATTGTATATGGATGAAATATTGATCATTTCAACCCGGCCTTCGTTCGAATGTTCTGCTTTGCCGTAAATTTTATGGCATCATAAGATAAAAATCAATCTCGAATAGATGGTGGAACTCCAGGTAGAAACTCAAATTTTACAGACCACTGTACTAAAAATTGAAATCACGGAGGATTTTCTCATTGATTTTTGTTGTTCAAAATCATCTAAAAAACGAGTTATCTCTGAAAAAGATTCCCTAATCCTCCGAGTACCGACCCTTCGCCTGTCGTCGAGTATCCCGCATTGTTTTGCGGAGCCGCTTGGAAAATTCTTCCGGCAAGTCTTGAGAACGGTAATGATTGCAACCAGACATGCCCTGGACCACGGACGGTTGCAAAAAAGAATCCCTCACCGCCGAAAATAGCCGATTTGACACCTCCTACAAACTCTATGTCATAGTTGACGGTCTGCGTCAAGGCAACGAGACACCCCGTATCAACCCTCATGGTTTCACCTTGCTGCAATTCTTTTTCTATAATAGTTCCACCGGCATGAACAAAAACAAGACCATCGCCTTCCAGCTTTTGCATGATAAAGCCTTCTCCTCCGAAAAGAGCAGTCCCTATCTTCTTTTGGAATTCTACCCCGATGGCAACTCCTTTGGCGGCACAGAGAAAAGCTTCCTTTTGACAGATCATTTTTCCGTTATATTTCTTCAAATCCAGCGGAATGATTTTACCGGGATAGGGAGCAGCAAAGGCAACTCGTCCTTTTCCTCTACCTTTGAACGTGAATACCGTAGTAAAAAGGCTCTCGCCCGTGATCAAGCGTTTTCCGGCCCCCAGCATTTTATCAAAAAAACCACCGGATTCCGATGCACGACTGCCGTCGCCAAACACTGTTTCCATTACAATAGCGTCTGACATATACATCATCGCACCCGCTTCAGCCACGGCGCTTTCTTCAGGATCAAGCTCGATTTCAACGAATTGCATTTCATTTCCAAAAACCTGGAAATCGATTTCATGAGCCTGTAAACCGGACATACGAGGTGGTTGCATACCTGCATCAACGGGCCGATTGAGTTCCGGAACCTTGGATATGGGAAGCCAGTCGGCAAAACCTTGGCGCCAGACAAGCGTATCCGGAGTGTATTCTCCGCGGCTTAGCAGCTGTTGAATATGTTCGTGAGAGAAGGGCCCCAGTTGTTGTCCGTTTATTGCTACGTACCAGGTATTCATAATAAGTTATCCAGTATATCTTTTGGCTAGGAGTTTGATTGGAGGCTATTGATATTTTTCTTTTAAATCATAAAGTTTATCCAGATACTTATCCTTCAGCTTGAGCTGATTGCCGCTGTTTTCCATTTCAGTTATCAGTGAGTCGATCGGTTTTTTAATTTGGATGCCATCCCGGTTGTTCGACTCGCTATTAGCTTTTTCAATAACCATAATCCCGTAATAGGTGACTGTCATTCTGGAGGCAGAGTCTCTCCGGAAAAGATAGAGCCTTCCACCCATGGTATTAAGAAAAAAACCAGCATAATCATAGATGGAATATGCGGGAGGGGTAATTGAAAAACTTTTCTGGAGACAATCCGGGTGCTGGAGAAGTGAGTAAAAATCGGCAAGTGTATCTTCGATATAGGGTTTTTCCTTATCGAGAATCGTTTTTAAAATCAGGATGTTGTTTTTTCCTATAACCCTGTAGAAATGGGAAGTGTTTTTAAGCACGGTAAAGAGATCATCTGTCTCTCTTGTGATAACGGGTGGGTTATCCAAAAGCTTTTGAATAAGCTCACTGAAGTAGACACTACTCTTTTTGCCGAGGTGAAATGCCTGGATATAAGGCTGGGCATCCAAGTGAGTGTAAAAGGCATTGACCTGGTCGGCAGCCTGCTGACAGGTTTTCGAAGGACCTGAGAGGATGGTTTGCAATTTGTCGCCTTGTGGGGATGGCTCATGTTCATCTGCCGGCGAATTCGGCTGTTGTTGCACGGTGGCGGCATCTGTGCCGTGAGTGTTCATATTTGCGGTATTCCCAGCACCGGCCTTCCTGTTCATATCAGAGTGGCTATTTCCCTCGGTTGATCTTGCTTGGTTGCTTTGCTGTTGATTCGATTTAACCTCGGAGTTTCCGGAGAATGCATGGGTTATTTTTCTCCAAATACCAACTTGTTGACCTGTTCCCGTAGTTTCTTCCTGCCTGGATGAAATGTAAAAGAGCAAACCCACAACAAAGAGGATCAAAAGGGGAATGAGAAAAAAGGCCGATGTCTTCCGCTTTCTCCGGTTTGGTTTATTTTCTTTTTTATTTTCCGGTTTCATTGCTGGATTAAAGATGGAATGGGCTGTTGGAGGCTTGGGATCTCTTGATAATTATAGCAGTTTATACTTCAAATTGGTGGCAATGTCACGTATGATTTACACTTTGGCGCTATTAATCTGTGAGGCTGAAAAAACGATTCAGTGCAATAATCGGTATCATGAGATAAAAAAAGCCCCTTATTTAGAGAACTCCAAAATTGAATCGCTATTCACTTCAAAAGACCAATTTCATATAAATACGACACTTTTTCTACTTGACTCAATACCTTTAAGGAACTATTCTACAGCGTCAAATTCAAGGCACTCGAATAATCGAAGCAAGTATAAATGGATGTTCTATCTGTTAGAATTTAATAATTATTTTTATGGAGGAAAAGATCATGACTATTTGCGTAGTTGGCCATTCTAACCCTGATACCGATTCCGTGACTTCCGCGATTGCTTTGGCAGAACTCATGAAGGCTCAAGGTGCCGATGTGAAGGCATGTATGCAGACCAACGCTGCCGGATTGAATCCGGAATCTAAAATGGTCCTTGAGCGATTTGGTCTTCAGACTCCTGAAGAACTCAAAGATGCGGCAGGGAAGAAGGTGGCCTTGGTTGATTTCAGTGATATCGCCCAGGCACCGGCTAATATCACCAGCGCAGAAGTTGTTACAATCGTCGATCATCATAAGATTGGTGATGTCACGACCAACAATCCGATTTTGTTCCGCTGTGAGCCCGTTGGGTGCACCGGAACGGTACTTAACAAGATGTTCAAAGATGCAGGAGTAGCAATTCCTAAAAGCGTTGCCGGTGGAATGCTTGCAGCGATCTTAAGTGATACTGTAAACTTTAAATCCCCCACCTGCACTCCTGATGATAAAGTCGCCGTTGAGGATTTGAAAAAGGTCGCCGGTGTTGCCGATACCGACGCTCTTTTTATGGATATGCTTAAAGCAAAATCCTCAGTAGCCGGTATTCCAGCCAAGGATCTTCTTTTCCGTGATTACAAAGACTTCGATATGAAAGGAAATAAAGTTGGTGTTGGTCAGCTCGAACTTGCAGCCCTTGATCAGGTCGCCGACATTCGCAGCGACCTTCTTGAAGAGATGAAGAAAGTTAAAGCTGACGGCCGGCATTCCGTACTGCTCATGCTCACCGACGTTGTAAAGGAAGGAACCGACCTCGTCGTTATTTCCGATGATCCCGCATTGATCGAAAAAGCGTTTGACAGCAAACTGTCCGGAACATCCATGTGGATAGACGGCATGATGAGCCGTAAAAAACAGACGGTTCCCAATCTGCAGAAGGCATTCGGCTGCTAAAAGACTTCGGAGGTTTTTTCAGATCCTTAGTCGACAGTCTGAAGTCGAAAGGGCCGGATCAGGTTACCCCTGATCCGGCCCTTTTTTATGCATTGTTTTTTGGGCATTGTATGAGTTTGATCTTTTTTTGATAATCAAACGCGGCATCCCGTTTTTTGGTATGACATTGGAGGCAAACCTCCTTAGTCGGATTTCTGATGGGCAAAACACGTTCAGGGGCACCGGCGTGTGCAGTTCCTGCTCCATGACAAACCTCGCAGCCTACCGTCTGTAATTGCAATGGGAGCGAAAGAAGCGTTGTGACGGTGTTGTTTTGCCAAGGCATATCTGTCCTTCGAGTTACATGACAGACCAGGCAATCCAAGTTGTTACTCTGTCCCATGTCAACGAGGGTGGTATAAGCCGAGGCATGCTGGGTCGATTTCCAGAATTCCGTTTGCAAATGGTGACAGGATTCGCATCGTTCGTATCCTATAAGCGCTACTGTTGAACGATTTGACTGGTTGGTGCTTTCACTGTCCAATTTATTAAAACGAATTTTTTTGTTGAAATCGCTTGTCTGCTGTTTGATATCGGTGACGATATGTTGTACATCGGCATTTTCAGGCATCGAACTTGTCAATGCGATGAAGTTTGCTGAAAAAGTCGATGGGATGGTTCCCTTTGCACCGTTTTTATTCTCCTTTTCTTTTTCGGTTTGAAGAGCATTGATAGGCGAGGTAAAACCTGCGTTCCATTTGTCGTTATTTCCCCACGAAATGGTCAATTTCCCAAGGTATCTCCCTTGCGGCGCCGTTTGGGTGATGAGTGTATTGTTGTTTATGGTTGGACTCAAGTTACCGAAACGCGAATCCGCGGATATAATGACGCTGACCTCTGGAAATTGCTGTGCTATTTGGTGATTTTCTGCACTGACAAGGTTGGATAGAAGAATGATGTGATCACATTTTTCAGATAGGGTCTTAAGGATCGGCGGCAGAATGCTGTGCCAGTCGGCCAGGTGAATATTGACCGGTAAAAATGAGGATTTGCTTGTCAAACCGATGATACCTATTGTGGATCCGTTTAAAATTTTTACTATCCAAGGATGAAATACAGGCTGGTTGTCAGCGTTTAATAGATTAGCCGACAACCAAGGGAAATGAGAGCGGTCTTTCTCTTTTAAAAAGTCGACTCCGGCGGCAAGGTCTAAAGGGCCCACTGCAACAGCATCGTATCCCATTTTTCCATAGGCTCTGATGATCCCTGCGGCCGTTATTTTTTCCTGTGATTCACCTTCCGGAAGATGCTGCCTTTTGAAGAGAAGGTTGCCTGAATCGACCACAAGAACGGACGAATTTGACACTTTTGGGTTGGATAGTATCTGAAACGCTTTTTTGGACAGACCGCCCAATTGGTTGGCGTGTCATCCACAGGGCTCGATTTCTCCACTAACGTTGCCGGAAAAGAGAATCTGTGTTGTGTTCTTGGCCAAAGCCAAGGGAGGGGGAAAAAATATGAAAAGGAGAAATATGAGGAAGCCACCTGGTATCGGAATCGAAGGTTTTTTTTCGAATGGCCCTCTTGTGAAGAGACGTTTCTTGATCGATGAAGTCATAAGTAAAAAATGAATTGTCCGTCATTTACCTCTGTTCCTTTTCCTTTTTTTTATAAAAAAAGAAACGGAAGAATGAATCAGTGTGATATTTGTAAGGTTAATTGAAAATATTCTATTTTTTAAATTCGCTATGCTATAGTGATACAATTAAAATCATATTTCCAATCATATTTTTAAAATGGTACTTTTTCATCTTCGATTGAACAGGCCTTGAGAAAAATGAAAAATTACAATACCCGGATGTCAACCAGAAAAATACTTGTCGTCGATAATGAGACGTTGATAGCCGATATGGCTCGAATGGCTCTTAGTAAATTGGGACACAAGGTGTATTGTGCGTATGATGGAGAACAGGCGGTTGAGTTGGCAACAAAAATCCAATTCGATTTATCTGTGATTAATGCTGTGCTACCGGGAATGAGTGGCATGGAAACCTTCGCGGCAATGCGAAAGTCGGAGCCGAATTTGACCGGGATTATGGTTTTGGCTAATCCGGATATTGGTAGAGTCGTCGATGCCATGAATACAGGAGTCAGCGGAGTTCTGGAAAAGCCTCTGGTCGTCCAGAAACTTGTTGAGATGGTTGAGGGAGCATTGGAAACCGCCAGAGTAAAAGAAGAAAGCTCTCGTTTGAGAACGCTTTTACCGTTGTACAAGCTCGGTGAAAAATTTATGACGACCACTACGGAGCAGGAAGTTTATGATGAATTCCTTGACGTGATCGTTCAGGAGATAAGTGTTCCGTCGGTTTCCTTGATGATGTTTGATGAAGAAGTTGATCGCCTAAAAGTGGTTGCGTCCCGGGGCATGAGTGACGAACTCATAAAAAAAACGAGCATAAAACCGGGAGAACAGATTGCTGGATGGGTGTATGAAAACGGCAAACCGGTTATTCTGAACAAGCTTACTCAGCACCATTCCCCGTTTTCGCGGTTGCTTAAACGAGACAATATTGCAGCTTCTATTTCATTTCCATTGGTTTCAAGGGGAAAGGTTATTGGTGTCATTAATATCAGTCAAACCGATTTGGGGATTGAGTACAGCCAGGCTGATATTGAAATGCTTTCCATTATCTCCGGCCAGGCTGTTATGGCCTTGGAGAACGTCGCTTCCTTTAAAGAAAAAGAAAATAATATCAGAATGCGAGCGATGCTGGAGCAATATGTCGCGCCTGAAGTGGCCGAGTTGCTAATGGAAAGTAAGCAAAATCTGATGGATGTCGGGGGTGTTCAGGAAATTACCGTTCTTTTTGCCGATATTCGCAATTTCACCCTGCTGGTACAACACTTGCCGTTGGAAGATTTACGCATTTTTCTGAATTCATTTTTCGATATTTTTTCAAATATTGTCTTTGCTTGGAAAGGAACGCTCGACAAATTTATGGGTGATGCCGTTTTGGCAGTTTTCGGCGCCCCGATTTCATTGGAAAAAGCTAGTTTTGCCGCCGTCTCCGCAGCCGTCCAGATACTGATCGAGTTCGAAACGCTTAGAAAACAATGGATGTCGACTTCACCCTTGTTTGAAAATATCGGCCTGGGGATTGGCATGAGCAGAGGAGAGATGTTTCTAGGCAATGTAGGTTCCACTCGCCGACTTGATTATACGGTTATTGGAACAGACGTTAACATAGCGCAACGTCTTGCATCCGAAGCCGTATCGGGACAGATTCTTATGACGGGATCTGTCCGGAACGATCTAGAGGACGCCTTTTCTGTTAAAGAGGAGGCGGCAAGAATATTAAAAGGACTTGAAGGAGAAATGATGCTTTTCTCCTTATCGCCGAATAATAAACAGAAGACGGACGAAGATTGATACGATGTCACCCGCCGTTTTCTATGGTATACAATGCCCCGTCCAGTATAATGTGATCTCCATGACATATTTGCCTTCCCCGCCGTAATTCCACATGCCCGTTGACGGACACTTCTCCGCTCTGAATCTTCGCCTTTGCCTGCAATCCGTTTTCTACTATACCAGCATATTTGAGAAATTGGCCGAGCCGAATGGGAAGTTTCGCTATTTTGATGGAGATATTTTCAGACGGTAAGAGTCGTTTCATGGGTTTCGGAGTGCTCATTAACGGATTATAATTGCACGGGTAAAGATTTTCAAAAGAGTTGATCAATTTATTGTGTTTCTCATAATTATATGACCTTTATTAAAAATAATCGATATCTCAATGAGGTGGGAAGTGAAATTATCTGATCCTGCATTGTTTCGGCAGGCATGCTATATAAACGGACAATGGTTGTCGGCGGCAACAACAATCGAGGTGGTCAATCCCGCGGATAACACGGTGGTCGGTACAGTTCCATCTCTTGACAGATCAGAAATACGCAAAACAATCGAGAGTGCTCGAAAAGCCTTTGTCTCGTGGGGGCGCATGACTGCTCAAAAAAGATCGCGTATTCTTAAGGCATGGCATGCCTTGATTTGTGAAAACAAAAAGGACCTTGCCCATATTATTTCATGTGAACAAGGTAAACCGCTTTCAGAAGCTGAAGAAGAGGTTCTCTCGGCTGCTGCCTATGTTGAATGGTACGCCGAAGAGGCCAAAAGAGTCTATGGCGATACAATTCCCATGTCTCAGGAGGGAAAGCGTATTGTTGTTTTGAAAGAACCGGTGGGAGTCTGCGCCGCCATCACTCCTTGGAATTTTCCTGCATCCATGGTCACTAGAAAAACTGCTCCCGCGCTTGCGGCGGGATGCACCGTCGTGGTTAAGCCATCCGAGCTAACGCCATATTCCGCTTTGGCTTTAGCAGAGCTTGCAGATCGCGCGGGCGTGCCGGCAGGCGTTTTCAACGTGGTCACAGGCCAGCCCCACGAAATCGGAACCGAGCTGACGGCAAACCCTGATATTCGAAAGGTAAGTTTTTCGGGATCGATTGAAGTCGGCCAACTTCTTATGCGCGGGTGTTCTGAAAATCTTAAGAAAATATCCCTGGAACTCGGTGGACATGCTCCGTTTATCGTTTTTGAAGATGCTGATATAGATTTGGCCGTCTCCGATGCCATAGCTTCAAAGTTCAGAAATTCGGGGCAAACATGTGTGTGTGCGAATCGTTTTTTTGTCCAGGATGGAGTTTATGAAGAATTCATCGAAAAGTTTGTAAAGGCTGTTGAAAATCTGTTGGTGGTCGGGTCTGGTTTTGTTCAGGGCAACAACCAGGGGCCATTGATTGATAATAATGCAGTTGAAAAAGTTCAAAATCAAATACGGGACGCCTTGGAAAAAGGAGCGAAGATTGCTACCGGTGGTAAAAGGATTGCAGGTAAGGGATTTTTCTTTGAGCCGACCGTACTTCTCAACGTAACTCCGGCAATGAAAATAGCCCGGGAAGAGACCTTCGGACCTCTGGCTCCGATTTTGCGCTTTACAACAGAAGAGGAGGTGATCCGATTAGCCAATGATTCGGATTACGGGCTGTCAGCCTATTTCTACAGTAGAGACATTGCACGAGCCTGGCGAATTACGGAATCGCTTGAATATGGTATGGTCGGCGTCAATACCGCTCGTTTATCTTCCGAGGCCGCCCCCTTTGGCGGGATGAAAAAGTCAGGAATGGGAAGGGAAGGATCCAAGTACGGAATGGATGACTATCTAGAAATAAAATATATGTGTATCGGTGGGATATGAGAAAAATCTCGACAATGAAAGAAAAGTAAACTAAGTAAATCAGTAGAGGGGAGGGGATGTTGACTTGATGAAAAAGCATTGGTCACCAAAAGGAAGATCTCCATCCTCTCTATCCTTACCCAATCAAACTGATCAAAAGATTCATGGACGATTTGATATCATGGTACTGACTGCAGTGCCTCGTGGTGTAGGTGCCGTTTGGCTGGGGCAGATTTTGAAAAATAAAAAGTCCTTGCAGTGGACGAGAGGTGTAATTTGATGGCTGTTTTGGCCATAGGCCATCATCCCACGCATAGAAATCAGAAATCGCATAGGAAGGATCTGAAAGATTTCATAATTAAAAAATTCGGAGGGAAAAAATGATTAAAACGTTTGGTAATTATAGTTTGTTTTATTGTTTCCTCGCCATCTGTACCATTTTCTTTTTTACCGGATGCGCAGATAAACAAACCACTTCCCAAGTTGATTTACCCATCGTTTCTAATACGGTGGATAACAATGCAGATATAGAACTTCCCGCTGACATGAAATTGGACAGTGATGAAAGTATGGCCATCAATACAGATTCATTCCGAGGCGGAATCATGCGCTACAGCGGCAGAGTGGAAATTAATTCCTTAAAGGAATTCATCAGCGCTGCAATGAAAAAACATCAATGGAAACAGGTCGGCGAGGCAACATACAAAAACATTCTTCTAGCTTTTACCAAGCCCAACAAAACGTGCATGATTGTCATGAGTGAAGGATTTGGAGGTTCTTTAGGCAATACGAACGTAACACTTTACATAACCGTCGATAAATCAGCTTCTAAGGGAATGAATCCCTTTGGTGAGCCGCTCAAACAATAATTGATCAAACGGTTCTATTCAGCGTCTCATCTTTTTACTTCTGAAGCGCCATTGCCTTTTTCAAAAGACTGTTGTTTTTTTTGCAACAGTCTTTTTTTTATCCTGGCTCTGTTTTACTGCGTTATGTTAGTGTTTAACTATCTAATAGGCTGAAGCATACCGTATGTCAGTAATATGGAGAGTGACTCGCGATAAATTTCCCCTATTTTTGTAAAGGAAAGCATTTTGTGTATTGAAATATTTGGGATATAGTCTTGATACACATTCCTGATTACGTCCGGAAAAGGCCCTTTGAATTCGTAATATGTTGAACTTGCTTTGATTTTATTAACGTTATGGAAATCGACAATAAGAAACTTAAGCAGGCAAAGCTTGAAGTGGCCCAAAAACTGAAGAGGGCCGAGAAAGAGCGAACTCGATTGCGGTTGCAAAAAGGGGTTAAAGAATTGGAGAGTCATAATTTTTTAATCCTCTTAAGCAACCATTTTGCCGAAGAAATAACACACTATATTTGCGAACCTGATTCGTTGATTGAAGGCGATTTTGTGATGTCTTTGGTTAACGATCTCGGGGCCGCTTGTCTGGATGAGAAGCGGGAAGTTCGGGAGAGGGCGCTTGTTATTCTGTCGGTCTTCTCAGAATATGTTCTGGAAAACGATCGGTTTGATTTTATAAAAAAGCTTTCAAATGTCTTCATGCAATGGCTGGAATACGAAGAGGAATATCTTTCCGGGTTTGGTGTAATTTGTCGGCAAATCCAGAATATAGGGGCGAAACTTCTCGAAAATCGTTGTTGGGGCGAAGCGGAAAATATTTTATCAATAGTAAATAAAATACAGGACGGATCTTTAAAAAGGGTCAATACGATAAAAGGGATGGTCGCAAAAATTCCCGACAATATCGCCACAAAAAGCGCTCTTGGTATCCTAACCGATTCATATCTTGATGCTTCTCGGAAAGGACATAAAGAGGCTGGTCGCATCTTGAAATATCTCGGGCGGAGATCCGTGATTTTTCTCATTAATAAACTTATGCACAGTAAAAACAAGATAGAGCGGTTTCGACTCATGGGACTTATTCCCCAGACGGGGACAGCTGTACGCTCTGTTTTTGAAGAATGCATGGGCAAAAATCCTCCATGGTACGTGGTACGCAATATCATCACCATGATCTCGGAAACAGGCGATACCTCGTTATTCTACCTCATTGAAGAAGGTCTACGTCACCCTGATATTCGTGTACAGAAAGAAGTGATCAACTGCATTGAGAGTATGGGGGGAATTGAAGTTAAAAATCGTCTTATCGAGGCGCTTAAGGCTGTGCATGACGAGCTGAAAGTGGGGTTGGTTGTAAAGCTCAGTCAGTTTAAAGGAAATGATGTGGCAGCCGCCCTCATCAATCTTTTCGAAAAAAGGGCGGCGTTTGCTGATAAAACAGCCGACGAGCTTGTTTTTGTTCTCTGCATCGCTCTAAAATCCTTCCCGAATCAAAGATCGGTGCAAAATTTAAAACAGTTTGTAGAGGAAAGAAAGAAAAAGAACAATCCTTCGGATAGACTTATATCAACAGCCGAGGAGATTTTAGCAATGATCGAACCGAAGGTTCGCCATGATCTAAAAGGAGAAGCGGACGTACTTGAAGAATTGTCTTTTGATGCCGATCCATTCTCCGAATATGACGCGAAACGCAAAATCAGGGATTTCTTAGATGAAGTGCAACAGCTTGTCGCAAATGGGAATATCGGAGATGCAAGCGACATGCTGTATAAAGAGGCGGAGAGGGCGGCTAAAAATAAGGATTTTAGGGTTGCAGAGATTCTTCGTGATAAGATGCTTGAAATCAATCCCATCGCCCTAGCAGAGGTTCTCGAGCTCGGTGAATTGATCGAAGAGGAGAAAAGTACCTCCATAAGCTCCCACCACATAGAAATTTGGAGTGAACTCTATGAGAAAATGACCACCGAGGAATTTAACGCCCTTTACTCGGCATTAAAACGTGAAATATATAATCCTGAGGAAGTCATCATTAGAAGCGGAGAGATGGATCCCAGCTTGTTTTTTATCAATTCAGGAATCGCTCGTCTTTCATGCAAGTGCGGCAACAGGGAAACCTTTCTTAAACGAATGACTCCTGGAGAAATCATTGGTGTGGGGCAGTTTTTTTCCCAATCTGTTTGGACGGTTTCGCTGGTCTCTCAAAATGAAACACAGATTCACGTATTGGGACGTGAAAATTTTTTGATATTAAAAGATAAATTTCCAGAAATTGAAGATACACTTCGCGAATATTGTGTGAAATTTGATACGGTTCCGAACCTTTTAAGGATGGCGGGAGAGGATCGAAGAGAATACGCCAGGTACCGGCAACCCTATTACGTTTCAAGCATCACCCTGGATCCATATGGACGAAAGCGACAGTATGGTCTGGAAGGGGAAATGGTTGATATATCGCAGGGGGGATTGTCGTTTTTGCTGAAAATTTCAAAACGCATCAATACGGAAAACCTCCTGGGAAGACAGATTATTTCCGAAATTCACCTGGATTCCAAAGATAAATTGAAATGCTCCGGAGTCATAGTGTGTATCGGTTATCCAAAATCCGAAAGTAAAGACTTATCAATACATGTGAAATTTTCAAACCTTATGAAGCAGGCTGATTTTAACCGTTTAAACAGGGCAGCTTAATGGCGGGTTTGTTCTATAACAATAGAATTGTCGTAAGAGATCTTGAAATCTCCCCACCCCTGGCGTTGGCTCCGATGGTTGGCCTGTCGCATTCCGCTCTTCGATCTCTTGTTCAGGAATTAGGCGGAATCGGTCTTTTGTTTACCGAAATGCTTGCCGCCAAAGGTCTTTCCAGCGAAAATGAGAAACATTCCCCTTTTTTAGTGAAAAGTGCGAAGGAAAAACCGCTTTTTTACCAGCTTTATTTATCACAAGAAGAAGATATTGAACCTGCCGTCGAACGCTTACATCAATTGGATGCCCAAGGTATCGATCTGAACCTTGGTTGCCCAGCACCAAAATTACGCAGACAAGGCGCAGGATGTTATCTGGTCAAGGATTTAAGCCGCCTCCAAGCACTAATCAGGAAACTTCGCAAGGCTACTAAGTTACCTCTAAGTGCTAAAATTCGCCTCGGAGACCGATTGAACGAGGCAGCCCTCATTGAACTTTGCCATGTGCTGAGTGAAGAAGGCATTGATTTGCTGACGGTTCATGCTCGTTTTCACAACGAAAAATTTTGTAGAAAACCTCGATGGGAACTCATTGAGAAGATAAAGAATACGGTTTCAGTCCCGATTTTTGCAAACGGAGGTATCTTTTCAGTTCAGGATGCCAAGGAATGCCTTCGACTTTCCGGAGCCGACGGGCTGATGATAGGGCGGGGTGCTGCGCTACGCCCTTGGCTTTTCTCTGACATAGGACATGAAATTTATGGTATAACAACAAAAGGGAAAGCTTTTTCGAAGGAAGGTATCTACTTCAGATTTGTCGAACTGCTCTCAGAACGTTTTGCTGTGGAGAGACAACTCGGCAGACTTAAACAATTTACCCACTATTTTGCCGACAACTATATGTTTGGGCACCAACTGGCCACTGCGGTGCAGACGAGCGGCTCAATTGACGAGGCGAAAGAACGGGCATATGCCTTTTTTGAAAAAGTGATGTAGCAACATTTGCAATCAAGGAGAGATATATGATTGACCTAATTAAGAAAGCAATGTTTACCGGAGTAGGGATTGCTGCGTTGACTAAAGATAAAATTGAAGAAATCGCACAGGATTTTGCTGAGAAAGGAAAGCTTTCCGAACAGGAAGGGAAGAAATTCATGGATGAACTCCTGCAGCGTTCTGACGAATCAAAAGAAGCGATTCGCAAACAAATCGATGAGGGTATACAGACCGCCCTTAAAAAAGCGAACATTGCCCGGAGCAGCGATTTGGAAGAACTGAAGGCGCAGATTAAAGCCCTGCAAGAAGCATTGGAAAAGAAACACGAGGAGAACGGCTAACTCCTGCCCACCCGGAAACGGCTATCTGGTCAGACCTCTTGATTTTATGATAAAATTTTATCCTTGGAATATAGCTTATACACCTTGGGTGAAATTTTCTGGCGAGCCTTGAATCCGAACGAAAAATCGAATTTGTGAGGGTGGCCCTGAATCATTTAAATCAAATCTCATTGGGGGACAAATCCGGCTAGCGGCAAAAGCGTTTCTTTATTTTATGTATTATATCGGTAAGTTCATGTAGTTTTAGGAGGTACAGGGTGACACAGTAGAGAAGTCCTGCAGCCAGCATAATGGAAAAGAGCGAAATCGTCTTTTGGCTGATAGTGCCGACCAACCATGAAGAGAAATGGGCGCGTGCTGCTAAAACCAGCAAAGACATGAGCATAGTCGCAACACAGATCTTAAGAATTCCTTTTGCCAGATACGCTATCGAATACCCGTTCAATTTTTTATAAAGAACTATACTCAGAAAAAATAAAGACAGGATTGCTGAGCAGGAAACAGCCAACGCAATTGCCTTATGCTGGAAAGCGGAAATGGTCGAGCTGATAATGACCAGGTTGGCGATAACCGAGAGAAAGCTTGCGATAACCGGATATTTAGTATCATCCAGAGCGTAGAATACCGGGACTAAAATTTTGTTGGCGGAATAGGCAAACAAGCCGATGGCATACAATGCAAGGGCTTGAGCGGTTGCGTTTGTGTCGGTAGCTGTAAAGGCACCTCGTTCAAATATTAGCCGGATGATCGGTTTGTCCAAAAGGATGAGTCCGGCGCTGGCTGGTATGGTCAGACAGAGCACCATGGTCAAGGAAGAGACCAGTGTCTCCCGAATTCCCTGGATATCTACTTTTGCAGCATGCCTGGCAAGCACAGGCATGGCTGCAATGGAAAATGCGACACCGAAAATTCCAATGGGAAGCTGGACAAGCCTGAATGCGTACTGGAGCCAGGAAACCGAGCCTTCCACACAAGACGACGCAAATTTGGTGTTGATGAAGAGATTTATTTGTGTTGCAGAAAGTCCAATGGTTGCCGGGATCATCAATCGTAGTATACGTCTGAGCCCCGGGTCTGAAAGGCGTAGATGAGGTCGAAACGAGAATCCTGTTTTAAAGAGGGTAGGAATTTGCATTCCCAGTTGAAGCACGCCGCCTATCAGTGTGCCTACGGCCATACCTGCAATGGCCGGTTGACCATATTTAGGTAGAAGAAGGGCTAGTCCTACACCGCCGACGATAGACCCAAGGTTGAAAAAGCTGGAAGCCATGGCCGGAACAAAAAATCGGCCTTTTGTATTAAGTATGCCCATGACGACGGCGGAAAGAGATATGAAAACCAGAAACGGCATCATAATTATCGTCAGTTTTGTCGTAAGGGCTTCTTTCCCGGGAATATCGGCAAAATCAGGGGCAAAGAGCGAGACAATAGGGCCCGCCATATAGACCCCGGCAAGGGTGATCAGACTCAAAGCGATTGCAAAAAAAACCAGGACATTTGAGGCTAGGAGCCAGGTTTGCTCCTGAGTGCGATTGGTGTCATAATCGGAGAACACGGTAACAAATGCTGCGGAAAGGGCACCTTCACCGAAGAGATCTCTTAGGAGATTGGGGATCCTGAAGGCAACAACAAAGGCATCATAGGCAGTTCCCGCTCCGAACATGCCGGCAAAAACCTGCTCACGTATAAGTCCAAGGAGGCGACTGCACATCACGGCGATTCCTACTGTGCCCGCTGATCGTGCTATACCCGTGCTTTCCTTTGATGATTTTTTCAACTCTTCGACCTCTGATTTTTTGATGATTCGGCAAACCCCCGAGGGAGAATACCTTTTCCTCTTTGTTTTTTCCAGATAATCATAAAAGTAGACGCAAATAGTCATCATTAAAGGGTTTCTTTTTCTAAAAGCAGGTAACCATGTCAAACATACTTGACTTTAACCTGTGAAACTGAATATATGAGGATTGATTTTTAACAGTATCGAAACATTTTTTTTGAATTCAATAAATCGGCACTACTGTATTGGAGAGTACTTTATTCAATAGATTATTTTGAGGAGACATTCATGCAGGATACGAAACTAGTGAGAAACATCGCAATTATCGGACATGGAAACAGTGGAAAGACCTCGTTGGCAGAGGCCATGTTATTCACTGCAGGGAAGATCAAGAGATTGGGAAAGGTTGACGATGGAAGTTCCTGCCTGGATTACGAAGAAGAAGAGGTAAAGCGCAACATAACGATCAATTCATCGTTTCATAACTATCTTTGGAAAAAACATGAAGTATATCTGATTGATACGCCAGGTGACGATAACTTTATCAACGAAACCCTTTTCGCCTCTCAGGTTTGTGATGGTGTGATTTTCTCGATTGGTGCTGTTATGGGGGTGAAAGGACAGACGGTAAAGTTTGCGGATTTTATAACTGAAAGGTCTCTCCCTTGTATCATCGCCATTAATAAGATGGATAGAGAGCGAGCCGATTTCGAAAAGACGCTGGAAGAAATCAGAACGTCCCTCCCTTTTTCCCCGGTAGCTATACAGCTTCCTATCGGTTCAGAAGACAATTTTAAGGGGCTCGTTGATATCATTTCCGGCAAAGCCTATCTCTTTGACGAGGGAAATAAGGGTACCATGAAGGAGGCCGAAGTTCCACCCGATCTTCAAGATAATGTATCCATCTATCGGGAAAATCTGATGGAAAAAGTCGCTGAAATGGATGACGACCTTATTGAAAAATTCCTTGAAGAGGGTGAACTTACCGAGGATGAAATCCGCATGGGATTGAAACTTGGTGTTGCAACAGGTCAAATCGCTCCTGTCTGCGTAGGGTCCGCGACTTTCAATAAAGGGACTGAAGCCTTGCTCGAAACGATAAATCAGTTTCTTCCATCGCCTGCAGATAAACCGGTTTTGGTTGGAAAGGCGCCGAAATCAGACGAAAAGGTCGAACGAAAACCGACCTCCGATGAGAAATTTTCGGCCTATGTTTTTAAAACCATGGCGGACCCCTACGCGGGAAGATTAACCATTTTCAGAGTCTATTCCGGGAAACTCTCCGGTGATTCATTTTTCAATTCCAGCAAACAGACAAATGAGAGGTTCGGTCAACTGTATGTCCTGGAAGGGAAGGAACAACGTGCGGTCGATGAAGCAGGTCCAGGAATGATCGTAGCCGTGGCGAAACTCAAAGACACGACTACGGGCGATACTTTGTGTGATGCCTCGGCTCCCATTGTTTACGAGCCGTTGAGATCACTTGAACCGGTTATCTCATATGCGGTCAGCGCCAAAAAAGGTGAGGAAGAAAAACTCTTTTCTTCCATTACAAAACTGCTTGATGAAGATCTGACACTCCGGGTTACTCGCCAGCAACAGACAGGTGAAGTCCTGCTTTCAGGTGTCGGTCAGGTTCATTTGGAGGTGGTAGGAGCAAAGATCAAAAGAAAATTTGGTGTTGAAATGGAGCTCTCCCTTCCGAAAATTCCCTATAAAGAAACTATTAAAGGCAGGGCCCGAGTTCAGGGTAAACATAAAAAGCAAAGTGGCGGGAGAGGCCAATACGGAGATTGCTGGATTGAGATAGAACCGCAACCGGCTGGGACGGGTTTTGTTTTTGAGGATAAAATCGTCGGTGGCGTTATTCCGCAACAATACCGTCCTGCAGTTGAGAAGGGAATTCAGGAGGCGATGGAAAAAGGCGTCTTGGCCGGATATCCGGTTGTCGACCTGAAAGTCGCTTTGGTCGATGGTTCTTTTCACAATGTTGACTCTTCCGAAATGGCTTTTAAGATTGCAGGATCGCTGGCATTTAAGAAAGGAGCTCAGGAGTCCGGACTCGTTTTGCTGGAGCCGATCATGGATATGACAATTCGGGTGGGTAAAGAACATGTAGGTGATATCATGGGCGATCTGAACTCCAGGCGCGGCAAAGTGATGGGCATGGACTCCGACGAAAAAAATGAGATCATAAATGCCCAAGTACCCATGGCTGAAATTCAGACATACGCAACGGATTTGACGTCCATGACAGGCGGCCAAGGCTCTTTTACCGTGTCTTTCTCTCATTATGAGGTCGTTCCTTCGCAAATATCAGAGAAAATTATAGCCGACAAAAAAAATGAATAATTCTTGATGGTTGAACCATAATGAAAGAGGGCGGACAAGGCTTCAGTTTTGCCGTGGTAACCATGAGTGACAAGGGTGCACGCGGTGAACGCGAAGATACCAGCGGCAAGTTTCTTCAGGAGATGCTGAAGGGGGAGGGGTATATCCTTCAGGGATATGAAATCGTTCCCGATGATATCGAAGTCATTACCAAAACCATTCTCGAACTCATTGACGTCAGAAAGGTAGACCTGGTTGTGACAACCGGCGGAACAGGCGTCGCTCCCACCGACGTGACCCCGGAGGCGATGCAGTTTATCATCGAGAAGGATATTCCTGGAATGGCCGAGGCAATGCGGGCTGCCAGTTTGCAAAAGACGCCTCATGCCGTCCTGTCCAGAGCTAGAGCGGGAATACGAGGAAAAAGCCTTATTGTCAATCTCCCGGGAAGCCAAAAAGCTGCCCGGGAGAATATCCAGGTCCTTTTACCTGCATTGCCTCATGCCTTGGACAAAATCAAGGGTGGAACCAGCGATTGTGGAAGCTGATAAAAGGGCTACTGAAAAGCCCTTTTTGTAAAAGATTCCTTAGTATTGAAGTTCAACAACAGAGTCATTTTCGTCTCTTAACGCCTCAATTCGGCCGATTACAAAAGGATTTTCCCCTACTGCGCGGAATTGATGAGCGATATCCTCAGCGGATTCTTCATCGACGATCACCAACAAACCAATCCCCATATTGAAGGTCCGGTACATCTCATCTTTACCGACATTTCCTTTTTGTCGCAGGAAATTAAATATTGGCGGGATATCCCAACCTGACCCGTCGATTATAGCCTTGCACCCTTTGGGGAGAATTCTCGGCGTGTTGTCGATGAATCCTCCACCTGTATTATGAACCATTCCATTGATTCGGAATTTTCTGAGCACATTGAGGACTGATTGAACATAAATCTTGGTTGGTTTTAATAGTTCTTCACCCAAGGTGCAACCCAGCTCTTCGATATGTGCATCAACGCTTAAATGGAGATCATCGAAACAGATTTTTCTGACAAGTGAAAAACCGTTTGAGTGCAAACCACTTGAGGCCAGGCCTAGAATGACATTCCCTACTTTGATTTCTGATCCGTCAATAATGGCATCGCGATCGGCTATGCCCACTGTGAACCCGGCCAGATCGTAATCCCCTGGTCTGTAAAGCCCCGGCATTTCAGCCGTCTCTCCTCCGACAAGGGAACATTTCGCCTGGCGGCAACCCTCTGCTATTCCTTTCACCACTTCCGTTGCAACATCGATATCGAGTTTTCCAGTGGAAAAATAATCAAGGAAGCAGAGAGGAGTGGCTCCTCCGACAATGATGTCGTTCACACACATGGCTACCAGATCGATACCGATCGTATCATGTTTCTTACAGAGGTTGGCTACAGCCAATTTGGTGCCGACGCCATCGGTTGACGAAACTAGAACAGGCTTTTTGTATTTTCCGGTATCGATGGCAAAAAAGCTCGAAAAGCCGCCGATTTCGTTTAGAACTCCACGTTGGTGAGTTGATGAAACGATGTCTTTGATATTTTTGACGAAGGTGTTTCCCTTATCAATATCAACTCCGGCTTCCTTATATTTTGATTGTTCGGAGGTAGTCATAGTGAACTTTGCTTAAAGCAACCTTGAAAAAAATGAAAAAAATGTTCAAACTGTGCGCAGAAAACTCTTCTGCTCCACGTAATGTTAAGAGACCTTGTCGGGGCATATCACCCACTGGAATGAAGACCTTTCTGGAAGTTCCGCCTGATATGAAATGCAGAGCTTCATGCATATTATTAGGTGCTTCCGGAAAAAGCAATTGAATTAGATCAATCCCTTCTCCGGATGCCCAACCAAAAGCATTGGGATGCCGCTAACTGATTTAAAATACAAAAAAATGACTTGGTAAAATGAAACTTCTGCTTCTTCTCATAGGAATGGTGTTGGTTCTCGAAGGACTCCCTTATGCAGCGGCACCTGAACACATGCAAGCCTGGCTGAAAAAACTGGGCGAGATGCATCCGAAAAATCTTCGCGTATTCGGTATAATCACGGTGATGTGCGGGCTGGTCCTCTGTTGGTTGGTCCAGCGCGGAGGCTCCTGATTCATACATCCGGCTAGCGCCTGTCTCTAGAGGTATCCTTCAGATCTATACCACTCACCTGTCCTCCGGAGTCCTTCATCGATGCCGATGCGAGGAGAATATCCCAATTCTTTTTTTGCTTTATCGATTTTAAAGGCCCGGTTTTGTCGGTACCAGTCAACGCGTCTGGGGAAAATGATTGGCGTAATGTGAAACGGCTTACAGATTTTTTCACAAATGTGGCCGGCAATGACAACGGGCATCACCGGAAAATGGGGGATTTTGACGGAAACTCCCAGCGCCTTGGCCGTACGTTTTACAAGATCCTCAATCTCAAGGTATTCTTCATCGGCGATGAGATAGGCTTGACCTTCTCCTTTTCCCTCCTCCATACAGAGCATAAAGGCGTCGATGAGATTGTCTATATACAATGGATGGTAATAGGTTTTGCCGTTGCCGAACATCGGGAAAAATCCTTTGGCAACGCGTTTGAAAATCATATAGAAGCGCTCTGGATCTCCAGGACCGTAGATGGCGGCCGGTCGTAAAATCACCGTTTTCATCCCCTTACGGTGGTATTCCTGAACAATGGGTTCCGCTTCGTATTTAGTCCGCTGATAATAGTCCGCGGGCTGAATGGGTGCATCTTCTCCTCCAGGAGGGTTGTCGATATTGCCGTGCACGCCACAGGTGCTGCAATAGATGAATTTTTTCACCTTTTGTTGAAACGCCTCTTCGAGAACAATCCGTGTCCCTTCGACGTTGACTTCTTGGTAGTAGGTGTCCTGAACATCCATCTCCCGGAACGCTGCGGCCAGATGCTGGACGACATCCACACCAGCCATGACCCGTTTGACGATGTTTCTGTCTGTTACCGTGCCGATAACGACTTTTGCTCCCCACTGCCGCAACTCTTCAGTTTTTAACCCTTCCTGATAATCAAGAGCAACGACCTCATGCCCTTCATCAAGCAATCTGCGGACGAGTGCCTTGCCTGTAAAACCGGTTCCACCGGTGACGAGTACTTTCATTTTCTCCTCTTCTCTGTAGAACATTAACAGAAGAATCTGTTATGCCAGATAGATACATTCATTAGTGCCCAAAGGACATGGTTATGGTTATGTTTCATCGCGCAATGTTCCTCAATGAGCTGATTCACATAGGGCAGATGCATTTTTTCCCGGATAAGGGGCGATTCGTTGAGAAGCGTTACCATATATTTTTTCATATCTCCGCGAAGAAGATGTTTAACCGGAAGACTATACCCTTGTTTCCCCCGGTAGACAATCTCCTTGGGCAGGAGCTCTTCTAACGCAGAACGGAAAATATATTTGGTCATCATCCCCTTAAGTTTCCATTCACCGGGCAGGGATGCAAGAAATTCCACCAGGACATGGTCAAGAAGTGGAACTCTGACCTCAAGGGAGCTTGCCATGCTCATCTTGTCGACTTTCATCAAGACGCTGTCCGTCATCATGTAGCGCATATCCAAATAGATTTGCCGATTAATGGTATCCGCATCTTTGCATTTGCCGGCATATTGTCTGATCAGACGAAAAGGATCGGCCGCGATGGAGTTGATGAAATTTTGTGAAAATAAATTGTTAGCCTGCTTTTCGTTGGAGAAGTACTGCCAACGGAGGTGGTCACCCTCTGCAGGGAGATTCGCCCCCTCGATAAAACGCTTCAGCATGTTGATCGCGCCTTTTTTCTGAGCCTGGTCGGGAAGCATGCCGACAAGTCTGCCGATTACCTGCTTGCGGATGGGAGAGGGAATCAGGTTAAACCAGGCTGCAATTTTGGCGGCTTTGAATCGGTCGTAGCCTGCGTAACTCTCGTCGGCACCTTCACCGCTGAGACAAACGGTGACATGCTCGCGAGCCTGCTTGCAGAGGAGGTAGAGCGGAACCGTCGACAAATCGGTCATGGGTTCGTCGAGATGATACAGTGTTTTTTCGACATACTCTGGTTTGATATCGTCAAGCATCAAGACTTGATGGTCCGTATCGCAGTGTTTGGCGACGATGGCGGCATAATCCAGTTCACTGAAAGTTTTGTCGCGGTAGCCGATGGTGAAAGTCTTTATCGGTCCGGAGATGTGTTTTCGCATCAGGGCGACGATGGAACTGGAATCGAGTCCACCGGAAAGAAAGACCCCAAGCGGCACATCGCTTATGAGATGGCTCTGCACTGCCTCGTTGAGGAGCTCTTTCTGCTTTTCAACCGCCTCCTGGTATGAAAGGGTTGTGGGAGATGCAGCCATGTGCAGATCCCAATATTCCTTTATTTCGATTGAGCCGTTCTCAAGCTTAAGATAGTGCCCAGAGGGGAGCTTATTGATGTTTTTGAACATCGTCTGAGGAGCAGGTACAAATTCAAATCCGAGGTAGTCGTAAATTGCCTGATCGTTCACCTCTCTTGCAATGGACTTGTCCTGCAAGATGGCCTTGATTTCTGAGGCAAAGAGGAATTTTCCGTTCTTTTGATAGTAATAGAGCGGCTTGATCCCGATTCTGTCCCGGGCAATAAACAGGATCTTCTTTTTCAGGTCATAGATAGCAAAGGCAAACATGCCACGGAGCTTATGGAGACAATCAATACCGTACTCTTCGTAAGCGTGCAGAATGACTTCGGAGTCTGAGCGGCCTCTGAAAATATGCCCACGCTCGATCAAGGTCGGCCGCAATTGTTGGAAGTTATATATCTCTCCGTTGAAAACCAAGCACACGGTTTTGTCTTCGTTGAACATCGGTTGACTGCCGTGTTCGCTGAGATCTATGATGCTCAGGCGCCTGAATCCCAAAGATACGGATTCATTACAGAAAATTCCTTGCTGATCAGGACCGCGATGTTCGAGTGTATCGTTCATCACGGAGATCAACTCCTTGTCGTTCCAGTTAAATCCGCAGATTCCGCACATGGTTGAGTTCGTCGTAAAAATAAAGTAGTTTTTTTTCATAGGCAGCGCGGCTATGTTCCGCGGCAACCTTCACTTTTGCCCGTTCGGCCTTTTTTCTTGCCTCTTCGCCGTCAGTGAGTATTTCTTTGATCCCTTCAGCCATGTGTCTTGGGTCAGGTGCAACCAGATAAGCAATATCCTCATTGAGGACTTGCGTGTGGCTGATGATTTTTGTTGCGAGAACCGGCCGTCCGGAATCCATATAGGAATATATTTTCATCGGGGTATTTTCCCCTTCTGTCCGAGGAGAAACAAGCGCATCTGCTTGAACCAGATACATTCCCAGATCAGCTATCGGACGCGGCCCGATGAAATAGACCCTGTTGTGAATACCAAGTTGCTCGGCCAAATCCTTGTACTTCCCGATATCCTCCTTCGTTCCGCCGATGAAAATGAGATTGCAATCAAGAGTTTTTGCGTCAAGGCAGGAAAAGGACTCGAGAAGTAGAGAAATGCCTTGATATTTTTCAAGATTTCCGACATAGAGCACGATTTTTCCCTGAATATTCAGTTTTTCCCTGAGTATCTCCTGCCTGCCTGATTCCTCTTCTTGCAGGAGGCTGATATCCTCAAGGCGAACCAACGGTTTTTTTTCGTCAAAACTCCTTATTTTTTTCTCAAGCGCCAGACAGACAGGAACGACGCCGATGCTGTTCTTCACCGCCTTTTTTTCAAAAAACTCGAAAAATGACCGCATGGGTTGAAGGAAGGTGAATTTAGCCAAAAGCTGATCGCTCATCCACGAATCGAGATCATAAATGTACGGAGCCTTGAAAAATTTCTGGAGTATCATGGCTATAAAAACGGACTCTTCAACGGCATGAACGAAGTCAAAACGGATACTTCTCTGTAGCTGAACGCACTTTGCCGTCATCAGAAGATCGCAGAAAAGCTTCTTTGCGGAAAAGCCGGGGGGGATCGCATCTAGGCCTGGGAGGGATCCTGTTCGGTGAATTGTCACATTGTCGATGGAGATGTCCTCTCCTTCATGGAAAACAAGAAGATGAATTTCGTGTCCCATTTTTCCCAAAATTTCAACTAAAAGGCGGACTGCAATCGGTGTGCCTCGATTCTGGAAAAAAGGTTGCGGCGCAAGGACCAGAATTTTCATCATACTAACCTATTTTATCCATGCGCAGAATGATCGGTGAACCGAAAAGCTGTGTTAAGCCGCAGATGCGGCAGCAGGTTTCGAGAAACTGCGACAAGCCGGCGGAGCCAAGTTTTCTATGCAGAACCATGGGGAAAAAAAACTCCGGAATAAGTTGCGGATTACACATCGCATTTCGGGAAAATTCCTTTACAATCTGTTTCCTATTGAACAAGCCAAAGGGTCTTGTATTCCCTTCCAATGATTTTTTCAAACGAAAAAAGAGGAAGTTCAGAATATTGGCGCTTCGGAGGTCCGGGTAGTCGACGATGACGCATCCGACTGACACACGTGCTAGTTCTGCCAGCAATTCCTGCCATCTGTCCACATGAGGAATAAGACGAAAGGCGACAACGACATCAAACGAATTATCGGGGTAGGGCAGATGCAGCATATCACAGGTTTGGTAGGAATACGTCCCTTCTGCCAGGTTTTGAGCCAGACGGTTGCGACAACTATCGTGACTGCCTGTAACCGTGACCCGGTATCCTTTTTCGACGAGAGGAACGGCGAGTTGAGCGTGTCCCCCGCCCACATCGAGGACGGATGCTCCCGGACCATAGTTCTGTTGAAGCAACGTGAGGAGAATGCTCAACTGTGTTTTTAAAAAATATTCTCCCACGGTGCCTGAGAAACGGCTGGCGTAATCGTCTGAGGATGTCTCAATATCGGCGGTTTCGGGAAAACTGGATTTCTGCATTATTGGTTGACCTTGTAAAAAACCTGTGTCCTCAAAGTTGTTATTTCCACTGAAAACGTTCTTTCACCATCCAGATCTGTTCATCGATTTGTTTTCCCGACCAACCGAGGCGTAATCCCATGTATGTGGAAATTTTCTGCAATACGTTATCCGGGGGGCATTCCGCCGTTGCTATCTCCGATCTTCTGAAGACGACATCACCTACGGTCAATGCCATTTCTTCCTGAATAAAATAATCTATTTCGCCAAGGCAGAGTTGAGGGCAGCTGCTAATAAATTCGCTGTTTCTTTGAACGTAGGGAAGCACGTCTGCCGCCTCTTTTCCATATCGCTCCTGCAGATAGGCAAGATCAGGGCTGAATGCCGTCTTTATGGACAAGACTTTTGGAAAAAAACCGTTTGTGGTAGAATCGGAGAGCTTGTGTTGCCCTAGATACCGCCCGAGTTTGGCGGCAGTCTCCTGAGCAACGACAGGTGCTGTTGTAAATTTCACGCTTTTGACACAGACCAAGCCCTTCGGAGTTTCAGTTCCATCGCTGCTCGCCATCACGGTGGTTTCCTTATCAAGCTGAACATCCCCTTTGGTCGGATCATCATGCGAAGAGAGTGGTACCAGACCGACATGGACATTCGTGACATCGGAAAATTCCAATAAAGCTGAAGGATAAATTGCATTGACCTCCGCCAACAATTCTTCAATATCATCTCTGCCGGCTTTCAGTTGATCAGGAGATCCCTCATAACGTTTATACGTAGTACCGATCATCGTGTAGCCGCGCCATGGGACGAAGAAAAAGAATCTGCCTTTCTTTTTCAGAACCGCATCCTGGTCTTGATAGTCGACTTCTCCAGTGAGTCCAATGGCATATTCCCGGCATAGAGGTTTGCTTACAATGATATTGACGGCCTTGGCGAAGCGATCCGATTTTTGCACGATATCAACTGATGTTTTCGAAAGCTTGCTATTACAGGCACCACTGGTTACAACGATAGTTTTAGCCTTTATCGTGAACTCCTCGTTTGTTAAAGTGTCGGTTACCCGACAGCCGGTTATGCGTTTGTCATCATCGACTTCGAGTTCATGTACTTCCAAATAGTTGGCAACGGCTGCTCCGTTTTTTGCCGCCTCCTTGATAAAAGCCAGAGTCAGCCTCTCTGAATTGAAGGCGATGGCTTCGTGCCAGACACTTCCCCCGCTCATCCCTTTCCAATCGACATCGGGGAAAAGTTCTTCGCATTTGGAAACAGGTAAAATTTTGCTCGGAGGTATCCAGCACTCCTTGGCAACGCCTTTGTTCCGATCATAGGCAATACAGTCATTGAGTTTTAGACCTATTTGCATGACCAGATTGCTTTGCAGACCATGGCCGGAGTTGGGGATCAGGCAACTGATCACACGGATATTATGCGGTGAAAGAGCAGAAAAAATCCGTCTTGAGGCAATGGATTCGCGCATTCTTTTGATATTTAGGTGCTGCAGATAACGAAGGCCGCCGTGGATAATCTTAAGGCTGTTTGCAGAAGTTGCACCACCAAAATCCTCTTTTTCGACTAGTGCGGTTTTCCATCCCTGTGCGGCGCACTCCCTCGCCGTTGCAGCACCATGAATGCCTGCACCAATAATAAGAACATCAAAATATTGGCTTTTTAATATATCAAGATTTCTTTTCATGCATTAAAACCTTTTTAGCCGCATTGCAATCTGATTGGAAAGAAAGGAAAAAGGTCCTGCCTTGTTTCCAAAAGTTTGAAATGAAGAGGAATTATGGATAATTTTTTCCCTTAAAAAATGGAATGGATGCTCTAGCTCCAACGGACCGTGAAAACAAAAACCATATGACCCTATCCGTTTTTCCTGATTTTTTAAAGGAAGCGGATCACTTCCTGCGAGATCACCGGAATAGAGTTGCCTGGAAGTTTCGAAAAAGTCTGGAAGTGGCCAGAAAAAGGGTCTGTTGCCGTTATCAGCCATAAAAACGTTTGCCCGTGGTACTTTTGTGATCAATGAGGCAAGTATTTGCTTGCGTTTTCCAAGCCATTTTCCCACACCCCAGGGGAGGACTGCTATGCAGTTTCTATCGTTGATTTCGGCAATAATCTGTTGCAGAGGCAGTCCATCCGGGAGGGCTTCGGTAAGACCCATTGCCAAAACTTCAAGTTTTTCAGATGACACGATCTGCCGGCCGGCTATGACGACAAGGTATTTTTCAGATGTCTCCCTAAAGATCAAACTGTTGCTTTCGTTAGTTATCTTGCGTTCGTATGTGCCAAGTAGGCTGTGCGGATCTGTGCGGGCAAAAGCCTCTTGCTGCTTAAACCAATCATAACCGTTAGACTCGGCAAGAAAAAGTACGCGATCAATCCGAGCCGTGGAATTGTGTTTTGCTGCGGCTTTATCAAAATTTTCCATAGCCCAAGCAAGGCAGGAAAATTCTTTGAAATTGCTGTAAATATGTACATGACCGTCTGCAAATATCCAGCTTTGATGTTGGTGCGTTTTCTGTTTCATTCTCGTAGGTTTAGAGATTGCATGATACCTGAGGAAAAATCATTAAAATATCAAGGCTGCCGGAGTGTTGTCAAGAAAATGATTCTCTGTCATATTTTAACTTACCGTACTGCATGCCAAGATTTAAACGATTAAAAAGGAATTTATTGTAATATGTTAATGGGAAATATGAGAATAAAGTTGTTCGTTTTTGTCGATCTCACTTCCCAAATCTCCACCAAAATTCATTCAAGGTTTTTCTTGCGTCCTCATGTCCTTTGCATTATTCTTTGCCTCCCCTTATCGCATTTGGTCGAGAAGACTGGAAAAGTATTAACAAAGAAAGATGTGATCTTTCCGAAGATGGAAGTAGAGATATGGCAATTCCAAAGAGAATTCAAATTATTGCCCGTGGTGCCAATACACAGCGTATAGAGAAATGAAACCGACAGTTTCCGTCATCATTCCCGCATATAATCATGAGCGGTTTATTGGCCCGGCAATTGAAAGTGTTCTTAAGCAAACGTTTGATGATTTCGAACTGATAATTATCGACGACGGCTCAACGGACAAGACGGCGGAAGTGGTAAAAGGCTACTCCGACTCAAGGTTGACCTATCTGTACCAGGATAATCAGGATGCCTATAATACTATAAATCGAGGACTGGGGCTGGCGCAGGGCGAATTTATTTCCATTCTCAATTCAGATGATGTGTATGCAACCAATCGGTTGGAGTTGCTGCTCAAAAGACAGAAGGAAACAGGAGCTCACTGTCTTTTTACCGATGTCATCCCTATTTCCGACGAGGGTGAAGTTTACCGCGATCAAGATTTTGGTTGGAATTGCTGGCATAAAAAAAACAGGGAATTCTTTTTTTCCTGTGGTGACCTGTATACAGCCTTTTTAAAAGGAAATTTCATGGTTACTACCTCAAACCTCTTTCTTTCTGGTGATGCGGTAAAACGAACCGGGAAATTTTGTTCGCTGCGCTATCTTCACGATTATGACTATATCTTTCGGGTTATGCTGGCTTGTCCTGGTGCTGTAGAGTATATGTTTGACCAGCAGCTTCTTTTTTATCGAATCCATTCAGGCAACACATTGGGAGAGGCAGCCATTTTAGGCCGGGAGCAGGACAAACAGGTTATACGAACCTATCTCTTGGCGGCAATCCCTGAAATGTCACAGGGAATAGTAAGAGCCGGCGTGGACAGACTCGTTGAACTGGAGCAGGAACTTTTTGAAGTAAAAAACACATTGGCCCCAGACCCCGGCGTGAAAACACGATTGAAACAACTGTTAAAAGCAATACGGATAAAAATAGCCAAATTTACGCCCTGAAATATTTCGTAGAAGAGATAACACTATCTCTTAATTCAAAAAAAACAAATTAAAATATTACTATCTAGTCAAGAGTTCTTAAAGTGCGACCAAGGAATGAGTGCATGGGGTGGCGAACATTTTATAGCCTGTCTTCTTTAGTTGAAGCAGGAAGAGAAACAGCCGGTTCCTACTCGACCATATCGTTTGATCTCTTCGATACCCTTCTGATACGCAGAACCCATAACCCGGACCTCGTAAAGCCCCAGGTGGCACGTTTTATTGCCGAAAAAGCTGCCGAAGAAGGCATTTTTCTTTCATGGGAAACCATCCAGAAAAAAAGAGATAACATCGAAAATCGTCAGCGGAGCCAAACGGCACAGACATTCCAAGATCATGAAGCCTGTTATCCGGTTTTTATGTCGCAGCTGCTCAAGGAAATTTTTTCGCAAGACGACCTCCTGGATGAGGTGACGGAATATGAGGCGTCGGTCGAGAATGCCATGCTCGTCCCTCGAGGGGAAATGGTTCGATGGCTGCGCGAATTGAAAGCTGCCGGAAAGCGCATTCTCGTGGTATCGGATATCTATCAGCCTGCACGTTTTCTGGAAAAGTTGGTGGAGCACGCTGGATTTTTCGACTGTGTCGATGCCGTGGTTTCTTCGGCCGATACTTTTTTGGCCAAGGCATCAGGGGCCTCCTACGAAATGCTGAAAGAGAAATTTAATCTCAGTTATTCCGAATGGATGCATATCGGGGACAACCCTTTTTCCGATGGTCTGCGTCCTTCCGAAAAGGGGATTTGTTCCTTTGTTCTCCGGGATGCTTCAGAGAAAAAAAGAAAATCCCTGGAAAAGAGGTATTATAATTATTCCCTCGGCCGACCCTTCTGGCGCGGCCGTTCCGTTCAGCAGCTTATGCTCCCTCTGGAAGATGAGAATATTCCCCGGGACGAGTTGTACTGTGCGGGCTATACTGTTTTGGCGCCTCTTTTGGGTGGTTTTATACAAGGCATTCTGAAAAAGATAGAAGAGTGCCGTATCTCCAGGCTGTACTTTTTTTCAAGGGAAGGCTGGCTTCTCCAACAAATTTGGGAGAGAGTTGTTCCGCGGTTAAAGCCGGTGGGAAATCATTCCGAATACTCATATCTGTATGTCAGCCGACTAGCATTGGCCGGAGCAAGTTGTGCCTACCAGGGATTGACGCGAGTCAGTGCCGATATTGTTTTTCTGCCTAGAGGAAATCGGGATTTTCGAGATGTTTGCCGCGTATTCAATTTGGAAGTACAACCATTTCTAGGACATTTAGAGAGATATGGGCTGCAGGTGGATACGCCGCTTACCCCGTTATATCCAGGGTTTGTACCGGAGTTTCGTAATCAGTTTAACGAAATGCTTTTGGACCCGCTCTTTCAAAAAGAGGTCCGCCGTCAGACCCGTCCAGCCAACGACGCTTTGCAGTTATATCTTGAAGATCAGGGTTTTTTTAAACAGGAAGATGTCGCCCTGGTGGATATCGGTTGGCTTGGTACGATCCAAAGGTTTCTTTATGATGCGGTAAAGCACAGAGAGGATGCACCTCGGTTCCATGGTTTTCTTTTTGGTGCCACCAGAGGGATAAAATATCCCACGACGCCCTCCAACAGAATCGAAGGCATCATTTATGATCGAGACAGGTTCTCGACAGGTGTCTCTACCATTCTTTATGCACGTGATCTCTTTGAGGAGGCCTGCAGGGCGCCGCATCCCACTTTGAACGGATATGGACTGACCGACACAAGGTATGAGCTCATTTTCAGAAAAACAGATGATGCCATCGGCGAGGCCGAAAAAGAACAGGACAAATATTTCAAGCCGTTGCAAGAAGGTGTTTTAGATGGTGTGCAGCACTTTGCCGATTCTGTTCGGTTTTTCGGATATTCCGTTGATGACCTGGAACCTTGGTTTACCCACCTAATGGTGAGCAGAATGGCCTTTCCCAAGGCATCGGAGGTTGCGGCCATACGACAAAAACACCATCTTGATGATTTTCATGGAAAAAATACTCCACCGAAAAACAAAACCAAAGAGGCAAAACATCTATGGGATTATTCCCCGCATGCGCTGCGGTATAATCCGTTGTTAAAAATGAGGTTTTTCCTGCGAAGCATTCGGGAACGACTCAAAGAGTAGGAAAGTGAAAAAGACGATAACTACAAAAAACTTCGACATTGATGACGGAGAGATTCACAGAATAGGGCGGCTTGCCCTTCTGTGGAAAATTATTCCTTTTGGTTCCTACGGGGTGGGCCCGGGATGGCGCTGTATTGTTGTCCTCTCACTCCTGCATGCGTTGGGAAAACCTTTTTGGTTTATCGCAACTCGTTATGAAGATCGGTTGACCGTGCTTTATAGAAGGCTCCGGGGGAGACGGTAGTCCATGAGTTTTCTTCTCCCCAGCATAGACCTCGAGGATGTGCGCGATTGGGTGGAAAACGGAATGGAATATAGCGAGAGGGTTCCGTCCAACACCCGATGTTACCTTGACTTTTTTCAAGAACGCGGCATCAAGGCGACATTTTTTATCGTCGGGAGGGTGGCAAGAAGATATCCCGATCTGGTCAAAAGCATTGTTGAATGTGGACATGAGATAGCCTGTCATGGCGATATGCACATCCAACTTGACAAACTCACAGCGGCGAGCTTCAGCAAGGACCTGCAACAAAATCTGCAATCTCTGCATGATGCCGGTGCGGAGCAAATCATAGGATTCAGAGCACCGACCTTTTCGTTGATAGCCAAAACGGCCTGGGCTTATGATGTGTTGTCCGAAATGGGGATCAAGTATTCCAGTTCTGTGCTGCCGGCAAGAAATCCCCTTTATGGGTGGCCTGAATTTGGAACGGCACCGAAGAAGGTGAACGGCGAGGTATGGGAACTCCCCATCACACTTCATCCACTCCCCGGCCTGAAAGTGCCGATTCTCGGAGGCGTATATTTCAGGGTACTTCCTTTTTTACTCACCCGGCTGTCGGTGCGGTTTTGTGTCGGCCAAAAAAGAGCGGTGGGGAGTTATCTGCATCCGTATGATATCGATATGGGACAGGAGCGGTTCATGCATCCTGATCTAGGTGGGAAAAAGTACCTGAATATCCTTATGTATATTAACCGAAAAAGGGTGCTGAGCCGGCTTGGAAAATTACACGAAGTATACGCCTTTTCCCTTTATCGTGATTATGTCTGTGGGCTGGAAGGTCGGACGGCTATTTCTTCAGCATCAAATTCTTTCTGATTAGTGCTAATTGTTCGGCAAGCAGGCCGAGAATGAAAAAGAGCAGACCGGTGACAAACAAAAAGAGTGTGCCGACGGAGATTCCTTCGCCTCTGATGACGATGGGCAGCCCCCAAATCAGACTCGACAGCAGAAAAAACAGAGTGAGTGGCAGGAAGATACGCATCGGGTTGAATAGAAGGATTATGTGAAACAGTTCCATGACCGTCTCAAAGGCGGTCTTTGTATTGATGGTGCTTTTACCCGTTTGCCTTGTTTTAACCTGAATGTCGTGTTCGCAAACCAAATGACTCTGGTGGATGAATATCAGGGTAATTATGTCGCTGAACGCCATCGTGTTGGGGCAGAGGTCAATATAGCGTTTGACCGTTTCCGTTAGATATATCTTCATCCCGGAGTTGAGGTCGTGAATATGGATCGGCATTAGAGCACGGGCGATGGATCGTATTATGGACTTTCCGGTCTTCCGATACAGTGTTTCATTCACCATCTTTCTGCGGCCGATAACCATGTCTGCATCCTTGGCAATGAGATGATTATACAAGATAACTACATCGCCTAAAATGTGTTGTCCGTCGGCGTCCAAGGTTATGGCATATTTCGTCTTTGCTGCAACTAAACCTGTTTTTATCGCGCCGCCATATCCTTTGTTCACCTTATGCCGTAGCGGTGTAAACAACGGTTCATTGCTGTATCGGTCTAATATCTCATGGGTATTATCCTTTGAACCATCGTCTACGATTATGAGCTCGCAGTGGTGCTCTTTGCAGAATGAAAGCAGCTCCGGCAGAAAAATGTCCAGAGCTTCCGCTTCGTTGTATGCCGGAATGACTAGGGTCAGATCGTTCATTATAGCGAGTTTGTTCTAGGTGTTGATGTGCGTTGTGAAAACGTGCCGTAAGATGAAGAAGCTATATATTAGCGATCCGTTACTTCTGTCAAGAACAAATAGATTGATTTCTTTGCACTCCGGTATTGTTTTTTATCCAGATCCTGTTATATCAGCAGAGCACAGACTTGAGTAATGGGGGGGCGCGCACGAAGGCCTAAAAAAGCAAACGGTAGCATTACAAGGATTACGTCATGTTGTCCGACATTTCAAAAAAAATGATAATCACCTGTATTTTAACAGGAATCGTTTTGACTTTCTTGTTTTATAAACAAGTTATTCGTAAGGCGGTGGTCAATATTGATCTGCAAACTAAGGCAAAAACAACATTGAAAGTATACTGGTCCGCAGACGATCAACCGTATTCAGAAAAAAATATGAGTAAAGTAACTCTCACGCCGGGAGTTACGCATTACTCGATCCGTATTTGTGATCTCGGGAAAGTGAGTACGTTGAGGATAGATACTTCGGATGAGAGAATATCCACCGTGACAGTGGAAAATATATCGATTTCCCAGAACGGATATCAGGAGCTGAAGTTTTCCGACGTCTCCTCGTTAGCTAAATGGTCGGCGGCAAGGGGAATAAAAACACTGACCAATGACAGTAAAGGGTTGACGGTTATTCCGGCGGATAACGATCCTCAGCTTATTTATCCTTTACCCCATCTCGTCTATTCTCCTGAATACCTTGCCAATACTCTGAGACTTCTCGTAGTGTTTATCCTTGCCTGTCTTTTCTTTTGGATAACGCATATTCTCTGTGACCGTCACGATTATGTTCCCTATATGTTGCTCTTTGTTTTGGCTTTGATTATCGTCATGGCCGCTATCAGTAAATATAATCAACATCCTGATGAGTTCGTGCATATCCATGCTGCCGAGTATTATCGTGATCACACCCTTCCGCCAAAGGTTGGATCTCCTGAAATTCGGAATACATACAGCCCTTACGGAATCTCACGACTTGATTCGGGCGAGATCGCCTATTTTTTTGCCGGAAAATTTTTAAAACTGCTTAAACCGTTTAGTTTTCCATCGTATCTGACCCTTCGTTTTTTTAACATCCTGCTCTTTGGGTCTCTCTTCTTCCTCGCCCTTTATAAACAGTCCGTTCGAGTTCTCTTTGTTCCCATACTCATCTCTCCGCAGGTCTGGTATATTTTCAGCTATTTTAATTCCGATGCCTTTGCCCTTTATTTGACACTTCTTGCTGCCTATCAACTTGTTGTTGAAAAATCAATGTTCAACAGAGTGTTAAGAGAAGGGACTGGCGGGAAAAATTTTTTATTTTTTCTCATATTAGCCTTTTTGTTTAGCTTAATAGTGCTGTCCAAGATTAATTTTTACTTTTTTATTGTCTTCAGCTTCCTCTACCTCATCTGGAAGATGCTATTTGGGGATATCGAACTGACTAAGACATTTTGTCTGCGGCTGGCCGCTGTCGCAATAACGGGGCTTGTCCTCGCAGGATGTGTCAGGGCAGAGGATGTCTACGTCAATGGATTTAATAAAAAAGCTCAGGTCGAAATGTATCGGGAAAAATATGCAGCGCCTCTGTATAACCCAAAAACACCGCTTAACAAAAGACATGCTTATCTCCAGATGAGACAGCGAGGTGTTACTCTTCGCGAGTTGTTTGTTATGGACAGTTGGGGGGAGAAAACATTTGAATCCTCTTTCGGTGTGTATGGGTACACAACTGTTTTAGCCCCGGATACCTATTATAATTTTGTAAGGATTTGTGCAGCCGCACTTCTGGCCGTGATTATCCTGTCGACCCTATTCAAAGGGCGGTTAAAGGGAAATGCCTTGTTGGTGATAACGCTTCTTTGCTCTTTCTCGCTTATGGGGATAGACTTGTACCGTTCCTGGACAGCGGATTTTCAACCCCAGGGGAGGTATCTTTTGCCCATAATAGCCATGTTGTCCGTTATGCTGTTCCATAACGAAAAATTCTATCTTAAAAGCATATATAATTTGCTCATTATGGGGTTGTTTTTGCTCTCTAGTTATAGTTTTATTTTTATCGGGTTATATGGTATAGAAAAATACTTTCTCTAACTTCTTGGTTGAGAGCGTACTTATCTTGAACGCCTTTTGATGAACTGATATAGCAAAAGGTCATTGTTTGCATACGGAAAGCAAACTCCCCGCGGAACCGACTCGGGGCACTACTATTGTGGAGTTTCTATGAGAAATCTTAGGTTATTTTTAGTTTCCTCATTTCTGTTCTGTTTCATTTCTCAACCAGGAATGGCGTGGACCGCTGATACCGGAACGACCGTTAAAGTAAACAAAGGAGACGTCGTTTGGAGCCAAATGGCAGGCACCAATCAGCAGATTTTCTTTAGTACCTTCATGAGTGCGCAAGACACCTGGAGCACGCCGGTTCAAGTTACCAAGGACGACTACAGAAACGGACACCCTGCCCTTGATGCCGGGACGAACGGCAAAAAATGGCTTGTTTGGGTTGCCGGTAAAGATACGGACTCCTCAATTCATTATTCGGTTGAAGCTAATGGAGCCTGGGCTGAAACGGCTGTGGTGCCTTCCCCGTTGAAAGTGAATGTCTCGCCCTCCGTAATGGTCGATGGTTCCGGCAACACATGGGTTGCCTGGTCGGGAAATGACGGCGGCCAGGATGAAATCTATTGTTCCCGGTATATAGGACAAAAATGGACGACTCCCGTACGTGTGAACACGGAAAATGACGTACCCGACATCCTGCCGGAAATAACAATGAATTCAGACAATAATCCACAAATTACGTGGTATGGATATCGCAACGGCAGCTACGTGAAATTACAGAGCACTTTTACAGGGGCTGCCTGGTCGAACGAAGAAGTTGTTGAGGAGGCTTCACAAAACGCGATGCAGCAGACCGGAAATCAGACCGGTGCTTCCATCGAAAATATGCCGTCGTTTATACAGCGGCCGGATAAGGCATTTGTCAGGGTTTATAAATCCAGTCCGGTGAAATAACCGGTCATTTAGAACAAAAAGGGATCAATGAGAAAAATGAACAAGATTGCAGCCAACTGTTGTTCTGTTTTGGTCGTTGCTTTACTTTTGGGTGTATGGCCAAGGGCCGCATCGGCAACCGATACGGTTGTGACTTTCGGTGATTCCATCACGGCGGGCTATGGATCCGTTCCCTATTCGACATACTTGCAACAAAAGGTCGGCTCCCAGGCCACGCTCGTCAATGAAGGACTACCCGGAGAGTTTACCGGTGACGGAGCAAACAGGATCAGTAGTGTTTTGAGTAATGATCATCCTAAATATATCCTGATTATGGAAGGTGCCAACGACGCCGACTGGGGCTTTTCCGCTTCCACCGTAAAGTTTAACCTCGGTGTCATGGTCGATAAAAGTATAGCTGCCGGAGCAATCCCGATAATCTCGACGGTGACTCCCAACATAAGAGAGCAGCTGACTGTCTCCATAGAAAACGATTATAATCCAAATATTGCTGCTCTTGCTGCGGAAAAGGGGATTACTCTTGTCGATTCCTATGGAGCCGTTGTCGCCAACTGGCCGAATCTCACCTTTGATGGTCTTCATCCCAATGAGGAAGGAGCAAAGATTTTGGCAAATGTTTTCTTTGCTGCACTTCCCTACAGGGATGCCGGTGGTGGAAGTTCCAGCGGTGGCGGAGGAGGGTGTTTTATCGCCACCGCAGCCTTCGGCTCGGATCTGGCCCCTAAAGTGGTTTTGTTAAAACAGTTTCGGGACCGTTTTCTGCTGACAAACAAGCCGGGTACGCTTTTTGTCAAATTGTATTATCGTTTTTCTCCTCCATTGGCGCACTTTATAGCCAAACATGACCTGCTTAGAGCCGGGATCCGGCTGATGTTGTACCCTCTCATCACCTTAGCCTATGCATTACTCCATCCCGCGTTTGCGCTTCATCTTTTTTGTAGCGTATTTGCCTTGTTGGCAGGCGTTTTCGTAGTAAAGAGGCTCTATGGAAGGAACTCACACGGAGAGTGAAAGGGGGAAAACGGATATTTGTTGAAATCAGGGTCGGCTTCTCTGGGAGCCGGCCTCTTTTTGTTTTTTTGGGGGCAGCCGGAAAGAACTACTTTTACAATATTGCTCTTGAATCGTTTTGATTGTTTGAGTATGGTCGACAACCTTTGGAGAGTTGGTCGATGGCGGAGACAAACGGAGAAACATGAAAAAAACTCAGACAGCGATAACGGAAAAAGGATCTGCTTTAAAAAAATATCAGCAAGTGATTGTCGGCAGTTTTTCATTTTTCAAACTGATGTACTTCGAGTGGTGCATGCTGCTTGGAGGCATTCCCGGCGCACCTGGAATGGTTTTACGAAAAATCTTTTGGCCGCGTATGTTCGGCACGTGCGGTAAAGGTGTTTTGTTCGGCACCAATGTCGTTATTCGTCATCCCTCGCGCATTCATCTGGGGAATAATGTGGTTATCAGTGAACAGTGCATATTGGACGGGAGAAGCGATAGCAGAGAGGAATCGATATCCCTCGATGACGATGTCATTTTATCAAACCAGGTTATGATTTCCTGCAAAGAGGGGAGCATACAAATAGGACGAAAATGCGGTGTCAATGCTCAGAGTATTATTCAATCCACCAACAATTGTCCAGTGGTTATAAAAGAGGATTGTATCATTGGACAGAGATGCTTCATTATTGGCGGGGGCAGTTATAATATCGATCGGTTGGACATTCCCATCCGCGAACAGGGGATTAAGCAGGATAGCGGAGTGAAGCTGGATGAGGACGTCTGGCTTGGGGCAAATGTAACCGTACTTGGCGGTGTAACCGTGGGGAGAGGGAGTGTTGTCGGAGCGGGGGCCGTTGTGACCCGCACCATGAAAGAACGAAGCATCTGCATGGGAATACCGGCAAAAGTGGTAGGATTTCGCGGTCAACAGTCGAATACCCAGGATTCGTGATGAAGAAAACCCTCTTCATTGTCGCCAAAATCACCATAAGTTTCGGCTTGATTTACCTACTTTACAGGAAAATGCCGCTCTCGGGGATCGAAGAGCTTATGCTTTCTTTGAACCTGCGATATATGCCATTGATATTTGTTATCCTTTTGCTGAATACTTTCCTCAGCGCCTGGAAGTGGCACATTCTTCTTAAAAGCGACGGTCTGGATATCCCCCTTGCAACCCTAACCGGGAGCTATTTGGTGGGAAGTTTTTTCAATATGTTCCTGCCGAGTAATATTGGTGGAGATTCTTATCGCATTCTCGACATCATGAAGAGGAGCAACGATACGATTCGGTCGGCGACTTCAGTCTTTGCGGACCGCCTTAGCGGTTTTTTCGCTCTCGTCACCTTAAGTCTTCTCTCCTCAATTTTCGTAGTCGGCAAGACCGGAGATATGTTTTTTTTCTATCTACCTTTTGCCATTTTCATTTTTCTCATATCGCTGCTTTGGGCACTTTATAATCAAAAGGTTATAAGGCATGTGATGAAGTCGGTCGGTCTTTATCGATTTAAGTTTTTTTCAGGGACGCTTGAACGAATTTTTTCGTCTTTTTCACGTTATGGATCGCGATTGGATACGGTGATCAAAGTGATGTTTATCTCCTTTTTTTTTCAATCTCTCGTCATAACCATAGTGTTTTTATTGGCAAAATCCTTAGGAGTTTCCGTTTCGTTTTTCTATTTTAGCGCTTTTGTTCCTCTGATATCCCTTATGGAAGCGTTGCCTGTTTCCATTTACGGAATCGGCGTTCGCGACATAGGGTATGTTTTTTTCTTTGGATCTGCCGGAATGGGTGATCTCCAGACGAGATCCCTTGCCGTATTGTTTTTTGCCATGACAGTCGTATACTCTCTTTTCGGAGGCATGGTCCTTCTATATAGAATCGTACGATTTCCCACCGGGAAAGGAGCTGAGAATGATTAACGAATTTCCAACTTTCAAAGAGTAAGGACTGATGTTGATCCCTTGGGAGTCCGAGTTTGACGCTTGTTATTGTCGTTCATTTGCAGACTAGTGAGAAAAATCATGCCGGGTTTGAAAAAAAAGTTTCTGCTTCTCCTGATTTCCTTTCTGGCAGGTGCTTTCGTCTACGTTTATGTTCAAAAACGATCTGTTCAGGAGAATAATAATTCTCAGGCAAACGCAACGCTTCAGAGAAGTGTGACGATAAAATCGGAAAAAGGTGTATCCCTTGGCGATTTACACGGTTTCATTGTTTGGAGCACAAACCGATTCGGGAACCACGAATTGGTGAAAATGACACTGCCTGATAAGAAAATCACAAGGCTTACAAACAATTCTCTGGCCGACACCTTTCCGAGAATATCGCCCGATGGAAACAAAGTAGTATTTGCCAGGGCTCAAAAGCCGAATGTTTCCCAAAGAGAATTTTTGTTATGGGATATTTATCTCCTTGATCTCAAGACCGGAAAGGAGAAACTGCTTGTTAAAAACGGTTATCAGCCATCTTGGTCCGTCGATGGAGATGCCGTGTATTTTCAACTTCATGGGGATTCTGTTGGTAAATATGAACTTGCCACCGGACGTGAATCCGTGGTATTTCAATCGGGTAAATCGGTCCATGTTCCTCCGGGTACTTCATTGGGAATGCCGTCGTGGAGCGAAAAAAACAGGGCTATGGCCGTCACTTTTCGAGACGGACTCGATGCAACAGGAATTATAAAAAACAGTGGCGACGTCAATCTTCTCGGAGGGGGATGTCAAATAACATGGTCGCCGGATGAATCCTGGCTTTATTATGTCGATCATGATTGGAAGCAGAATAATATTTTTTATCGATTCGATATAAAAACGAAGAAAAGAAGTGTTCTTTTTGATTCGCCTACGGAGTTCAGCCATGAGTATTTTCCAAAGCTCGACCGCAGCATGAAATACCTTGTCTATGGAGCAAGCACGGGGGGACATGAACATGACCAAGCGGACTACGAGATTTTCCTTTGGAGGGTGGGCTCTCCTTTTGATTCGGCGGTTCGTCTGACCTTTGACCCCGCTAATGACTGTTGGCCTGATATCTATTTAAAATCATAGAAAAAAGAATGTATGTTAACGCAATTATCCGTAATCGTACCGATTTATAACGAAGAAGAAAACATTCCTTCCCTGTATAAGGAATTGAGCGGTGTTTTGGAAAGACTCGGCAAAACTTATGAAATCATCTTTGTCGACGATGGTTCCTCCGACACAAGTCTCATGTTGCTGAACGAACTTCAAAACAACGACCCGAAGGTGGTTGTTATCAGTTTCCGAAGGAATTTTGGCCAAACAGCAGCCATGTCGGCCGGCTTTGATCACGCTCGAGGAGAGGTTATTATCACCATGGACGGTGATATGCAAAATGATCCTGCCAATATCGAGGGGATGATCAAAAAGATAGACGAGGGCTATGATGTCGTCACGGGCTGGCGCTTCGACAGAAAGGATCCATTCATAAACAGGCGCCTTCCGTCCATGATCGCCAATTGGATTATCTCCAAAACAACGGGAGTTGGTCTGCATGACTACGGTTGCACCTTGAAGGCATTTCGGAAGGAAATTATTAAAAACATAAAACTTTATGGTGAGATGCACCGATTTATTCCCGCTATTGCCAGCGGAATGGGAATTTCATTTACCGAAATGAAGGTCAATCACAGACCTCGGCTTTATGGAAAATCAAAATACGGAATATCGCGGACAATCAGAGTCATACTTGATCTGATGACGGTGAAGTTTTTACTCAGCTACTCCACACGTCCCATCCAGGTTTTCGGGTTAATTGGAGTCGGCAGCGGTTTTCTCGGATTTCTGATTGCTCTCGTGATGACCTTTCAACGTCAGTTTTTCGGTGTGTCCATGTCGGATAGGCCGCTTCTTTTTCTAGCTATTCTTCTGATGTTTATGGGAGTGCAGTTTATAACAATTGGGCTTCTTGCCGAACTGCAGGCCCGTACCTACCATGAATCACAAGGAAAACCTATCTATTTTATAAAATCAATCAACGGGGGAACACCGAACCCTGATGATGTGAATGAACGCTGAAGCCCCCTTGATCGAAATAATTATTCCGAACTGGAATGGTATTCACCTGCTCGTTCACTGCCTTGACTCTTTGCGCTTGCAGTCGTTCAAAGATTTCTGTGTGACGGTAGTCGACAATGGCTCCCGAGACGACTCAGTTGCCAGGCTTGAATGTGATTACCCTGAAGTTAAGGTAATACGGTTCGAGGAAAATAAAGGATTCAGCGTTGCGGTAAACGAAGGCATCCGGAATGCCTGTGCTCCATGGATACTTTTGTTGAACAATGACATGGAGGTTGCCCCTGATTGCCTTCAAGCCGCTTGGGAACACATCAACCGATTTCCGTCATATGACTACTTCGCTTTTTGCATGGTCAATTTCAACAACCGGGAGCTCCTTGACGGTGCCGGTGACGGATTCTTGCGCGGTGGAGCCGGATATCGGATCGGTACGATGGAAAAAAACGGTCCCCCGTATAATAAAGACAGAGAAGTGTTTGGAGCCTGCGCAGGGGCGGCTCTCTATAAAAAAGATTTTTTTGATAAAGTCGGATTGTTCGACGAAGATTTTTTCGCCTATCTGGAGGACGTCGATATCAATCTCAGGGCAAGACATCAAGGGCTTCGTTGCCATTACATCTCTTCGGCTATCGTTTATCATGTCGGGAGCGCAACATCAGGTTCCAGAATCAACGCCTTGACTGTTCGACTTTCCACAAGGAACAGCTTTTGCGTTCTGGTAAAAAATTATCCATTGATTCTCTTGTTTCGCTTTTTTCCGGTGATGTGCATTTACCAGTTTTTCTGGTTTCTCTTTGTTATAAAAAAAGGAAAATTTTTCTCATACCTCCTTGGAGTAATGCAATCGATTTTCATTTTGCCGCAGATGGTGAGAAAGCGCCAAAGGATGGCTCGCATGCCGGATACCGTATCCGCATCCGAATTCAGCAAAAGCCTTACGGCTGCGGAAGCCGAGGCGGTGTCTTCTATAATGGCTAGAAGAGCGGCCTCCGGCAAAGGCAACAATCTGCTTCTGATGTATCGTAGGCTTTTCTTATAATCTGGCCTTTTCCTCTTCAATGGATATAAAAACAGGCGTCATCATCGTCAGTTATAATTCTGAAAACGTTTTGCCTCGATGTTTGGACGCATTACAACGACAGAGCTGCCCACCGAAACGGGTCTTCATTGTAGATAACGGATCTTCGAATCGCACATACCTGGATCGATATCGCGCTGTTGATAACGTGACCGTTATTGAGGAGGAGAATATCGGTTTCGCGCGGGCAAATAACAGAGGGTTCTGCGAGCTTCGACGAGACTGCGATTTTGTCCTCTTCCTTAATCCGGATGCCTTCCCGAATCAGGATTTTTTAGAACAGGCGCAATGTTTTATGATTGAAAATCCAAATGTTGGAATGATCAGCGGGAAAATTTTATGGTACAATATGGAACAGGACCGTCCCACAAACCTTTTTGATTCGACCGGCATATTCCGGAAATGGTACGGCCGTTGGTATGACAGGGGGCAGGGTGAACAGGATCTGGGACAATTCGATATTGCCGAAAACGTTCCTGCGCTCTGTGGTGCCGTCATATTTAGCCGATGTTCAGCACTAATGGACAGCGGATCAAATTACGCCTTTGATCCTGATTTTTTTTTGTACAAGGAGGACATTGAACTGAGTCTGCGTATTCGAAAAAGAGATTGGACAATTAAATACGTGCCGCATATTGTTGCCTACCATGCGCGAGGGTGGAAAAAAGAACGGAGTACAGTGCCGCTGCCCCTGCGTCGAATCGCTGCCGAAAGTGAATTACTCCTTTACAAAAAACACCCCTCGCCGTATATGCTTTGGGCAATTTTGAAGTATCTTTTGGTCCGGTTTATTCGTATTTAGGTTTCCTGTTTAATCCGTTGTGAATTTCATGGTCGAATCCGGGGGTGGCAGCACGATGGACTCTTTTTCCGTTATTATTCCGACGAGAAACGGAAGCGGCACGCTACCTGCTGTTTTGGCTATGTTGCGCAGACAGACAATCGCCTCAACTGAACTCCTTGTGGTGGATACGGAGTCAGAGGATACCACACGTGAGATTGCTCTTACTTTCGGAGCAAAAATCTATTCGGTAAAAAAGGAAGAATTCGATCATGGCGGTACGCGTTCCTGGATCGCCCGTGAGGCAAAAGGGGATATTCTTGTTTTTTTTACTCAAGATGCTATTCCAGTTACGGTGGATGCCGTTGAAAAACTCATCGCTCCTTTGAAAACCGACAGTACTGTTTCAGTAACCTACGGCAGGCAGTTGCCGAGTCGTGATGCAAGTGCGTCGGCTTCTCACCTACGCCTGTTCAATTATCCAGCCGAGAGTTCGGTGCGGTGCTTTGCAGATAGAGAAAAACTTGGCTTGAAGACCATCTTTGTTTCCAACTCATTTGCGGCCTACAGGAAGTCCTCCCTGGCATCGGTTGGCTACTTTAAGAATGGTTTGATTTTTGGAGAGGATACCTGTACCGTTGGGAGGATGTTGAAGGAGGGATTGAAGATTGGTTATGTGGCGGATGCCATGGTCTATCATTCTCATAATTATTCGTGGATTCAAGATTTTAAACGTGCATTTGATATCGGGGTTTTGCACTCGATGGAAACATGGATTCTCGAAACCTACGGGAAGGCTGAGAAAGTGGGGGTCGGGTACATCCGCTCACAGCTTTCGACTCTTGGAAGAACCGCGGGCGTAAGCATCTATATCGATTTTTTAGGAAGGAATATACTTAAATTTCTTGGATATAAAATTGGTCGTCGCTATAAGTTCCTCCCCTTAAAAGTCGTTTCATTGCTCAGTATGCATGGATCGTGGTGGGCGGGGAAAAAGTAGTTGTTTTATACTTCAGTTGCGAGAACCGATTTGAAAAAGATATGAAAATGTAAAATTATGATATCGACCAATCTGCGTGCACAGAGTTCTACGATGGTACGAGTCTTCCAGCTGTTGGATTGCCTGCTGGTGGTCGGTTATCTGTGGGCTTTGGTGTCTTTATATCAAGTACCCTGGTCATTTTATTATACGCGGATGGAGATCCTTTCGTTTCTGCTTTGTCTGATTAGTTTTCAATCGTTTGAGCTTTACAGATCATGGCGTGGATGGAAGTTTTATCTGGAGTTCGTGGTTATCCTCAAAGCATGGCTGGCGGTAATCGGTGTTCTGCTCTTCTACTTTTTTATCTTTAAAATATCAGAAGCTTATTCTCGAGTTGTCTTTCTTATCTGGTCGACGACAACGCCTATTTTGCTCTTTTTCATCCATGTCTGCGCTCGAAAAATACTGAGACATTTTCGTACGAACGGAAAAAATATTCGCCGTGCCGTTGTGGCAGGTGCAGGAGATTTAGGCGTCAATCTCGTCAAGGAGATTGAATCCATTCCCTGGGCTGGTATCCAAGTTCTTGGTTTTTTTGATGATAAAATAAAAGATGGCGAACAATTATCCGTTATGGGCAAGCCCGTGATAGGAGATATCGCAAGCTTGCCTGATTTTTTGCGGATCAACGATATCGATTATGTCTACATTGCTTTACCCATGCGCGCTGAGAAAAAAATCTTTTCAATTCTTCGTGATTGCCGGTCTCTTGGCGCTCGAATATTTCTTGTTCCCGATCTCTATATTTTTGGGCTGCACCATGCGGAGATGCAATCGCTCGGCAATTTGCTGATCCTTAATTTCAATCCGAATACCGAATGGAAACGCAGCTTTGATATATTTTTTTCCCTCTTGGTTTTGCTGGTATCGTCTCCTTTGATGTTGGCCATCGCTCTTCTGATAAAATTAAGTGACGGAGGGCCGGTGATCTACCGTCATAGAAGGATTACAGCCACGGGTAAAGAATTCGATTGCATGAAGTTCAGAACAATGCGGGTTGGCGCTGATAAGGAACTGAAAAAAATTCTTGAGGAAAACGAGGACTTTCGCGAGGAATGGGCCAGAACCTACAAGTTGAAAAACGATCCGCGCGTAACCCGAATTGGTCGTTTTTTGCGCAGAACGAGCTTGGATGAATTTCCGCAATTCATCAATGTATTGAGAGGAGAGATGAGCGTGGTTGGCGCACGTCCCATAGTGGGAGGCGAATTGATTGATTTCTATAAAGAAAGTGCCGGCAGATACTGTTCCATGAAGCCGGGTATTACCGGACCTTGGCAGGTCAGCGGCCGGTCGGATACGGAAAACTATAATGAACGCGTTGAACTGGATGACTGGTATATTCTTAACTATTCACTTTGGAACGATATTAAGATCATATGTAAGACCGTATCCTGCATTTTCAAACGCAAAAACGGTGCGTACTGATGAACACCATGCGTTTTATTCTCTTGCATTGACAAGTCGTTGTCCGGTGTATCATCGCTTGCCTGTTTTGCTTGCAAGTTGTTGACAAATGATTACAATGGGATCAAAAGAAAGATTTTGGATACAACAGATAAGATAATAACTAAGGAGCAGAAAAATGTACGGAAATTCGGATCAAATTACATTGACCCGGGCCAGACAAGAGGTTTCGACGATCTTTTTAGCCAAAGTCTTCAACTGGATGGCCTTGGGCCTTGGCATAACCGGCGTAGTCGCCTATTTTACGGCCAATACCGGGCTGGCGATGTCCATCATCTCGAGTCCTCTTTTTATGATTCTGCTCATCGCCGAGCTTGGAATGGTTTTTTTTCTTGCCGCAAGAATCAATAAAATCCAAGCCGGAACGGCAACAGGGCTTTTTGTGGGATATTCGATTTTAAACGGTCTCACCCTTTCTGTGATTTTCATTACTTACACAAGGTCGTCCATTGCCGGGACTTTTTTCATCACGGCGGGGATGTTCGGAGCCATGGCCGTTTATGGACTGGTGACTAAACGCGATCTCTCCAGTTGGGGATCTTTCCTTTTCATGGGACTGATAGGAATCATAATCGCCTCGGTGGTGAACATATTTCTTAAAAGCTCCAATATGTATTGGATCATATCCCTGCTCGGTGTCTTTATTTTTACCGGCCTAACTGCCTACGATGTTCAGAAAATCAAGAATATGGGCGAGCAGGGAATCATGACAAGCGGAGAAGAGGCCATCAGGAAAGGAGCAATAATGGGAGCACTGGCTCTGTACCTCGATTTTATCAACCTGTTCCTGATGCTGTTGAGGTTTTTCGGCGGCAGCAGAGATTAACGCGGGATGAAATTTACAACCTGAGTTTTGAAAAAGCATGTCTGCTCAAGCGGACATGCTTTTTCTTTTTGCCTCCACACTTTCTGTTTTTACAATAATCAATATGCACACTTCGTTTGCCGGGAAAAGAATTGTCGTTGGCGTTACCGGGAGCATTGCGGCTTTCAAAGTAGCGGGTTGGGTGAGCACCTTGTCTCAGGAGGAGGCCAGGGTGACAGTCATTATGACCGAATCCGCTCAAAAATTTGTAGGCTCACTCACCTTCGCTGCCCTTTCGGGAGAGAAAGTTTATTCCGATATGTTTTCGTCAGAAGAAGGTTCTGAGATGTCGCATATCAATTTGGGAAAGGAAGCCGACGTCATCCTCATAGCTCCTGCCACGGCTCAGACCATAGCACGACTCGCCCATGGCTTTGCCGACGATCTCCTCAGCGCAACCGTTCTGGCTGCAGGAAATACAAAAGTCATTATCTGTCCGGCAATGAATCCACAGATGTATTCGCATCCGGCAACTCAGGCTAATATAGAAAAGCTGAAGCAATTCAAATATAAAATAATCGATCCGGCATGTGGTGTTATGGCATGCAGAGATGAGGGACAAGGACGGCTTCCGGAATGGGATACAGTTAAGGAAATTATGCTCCACGCTTTATCTTCAGGGGATTTGACCGGTAAAAAAGTGCTCGTTACTGCAGGCCCGACACGGGAAGCGATTGATCCCGCACGATTCTTAAGCAATCGTTCCTCAGGGAAAATGGGGTATGCGCTGGCACGGGCTGCCTATAGACGAGGAGCGGAAGTGATTTTGGTTAGCGGTCCGACAATGCTTGCAGAGCCAGTGGGAATAACGAGGTACAAGGTTCGAACGGCAGAGGATATGCGCTCGGCCGTGATGGAACATTTTCCCGGTGCTGATATTGTGATAAAAGCAGCGGCTGTCAGCGATTTCCGGCCGGAGATCAGATATACAGAAAAGGTAAAGAAGGAAATGGCCGAATCATCCCTGCACCTTGTCCCGAACCCTGATATCCTGCAGGAACTCGGGAAAATGAAAAAAAACGGCCGACAGATTCTGGTCGGTTTTGCGGCCGAAAGTTCAAACCTTCTTGCAGAGGGAAAAAGAAAACTGGAAAACAAGAATCTCGACCTGATTGCAGTCAACGATATCAGCCGTGACGACAGGGGATTTGAGGCGGATATGAACCAGATAACCCTTGTCGATAAGCAAGGGACAGTGGAATTACCGTTTGTCAGCAAAGAACGAACTGCCGATCTTATTTTAGATCATATTATCTCTCTTATTTCAGAAAAAAAACAAACTTCTCAAAAATATCAAGTTTAAGCGATGTTGTCAGAAACTTGTCGCGACATTCAAATGGAGCTGCTGGGAGATTTGAGTGGCGATCTCCTCAATTGAACTACCGTCTGTGAAAACGACGGGGACAGCGTATTTTTGAAATATTTTGCTTGCTTGACTGATTTCCTTCAAACATGTGGAAAGCATTGCATACTTACTCCCCTTGTAGCGATTCTCCCTGAAAACATGCAAAGTCTGCGGAGATGTTGAAAGTCCAACAACCCGTTTGATGTTTCTCGAAACCTCCGGAGGAAGACGGTATTGAATAAGATCATCTTCGATTAAGGGGTAATTTGCCGTTTTTACGCCCATCTGTGTCGCGAGATAGGCGGAAACGGGGGTCTTTCCGGAACGGGAAACCCCAACAAGAATAAGATCGGCCTCGTCATAATCCATCATGCCTGTTCCGTCATCATGAGAGATGCTGAACTCGATGGCATTGACCCTTTTGGTCATGGTTGTGTCATCCAGATGTCTTGAAAACCCGGGAACGCGCATGGCTTTTGCTTCGAGAAGGAACTCGAGATGCCCCAGAAAATGATCGAAAATATTTACGAATTCAACCTCCGGAATATCGAAGACGTCATTGAGTTCTTTTAGAAAAAGGGTGGAAAATACGATCGGATGATTACCCAAAGATTGGCTGAGTATTTTTTTTAAAGCCGTTTCAGCTTCCTTTTCCGTGCGGATGAAAGGAAACAGTTCTTCAATAAAATTGATTTCCGGAAATTGAGCCAGCATTGCTTTGCCCATATTTTTTGCTAAAATTCCTGTATTTCCGGATACATAATAAATATCTTTGGATTTCCACATGATTTTTTTTACTCGACCTGGTGGAGAAACTGAAGAAAGAAGAGGCTTTGTTAACTTATGGACAAGAGGACAAGAAGTTCCGCTCCTTTTCTGCGCTTTTCAAAAAAAATCGTTTTTGTTGGTTTGAAAAGGCCGGTTTGTGTAAAAAATGCTAAAGACGGATTCCTCTCGAAAAATCCAGCATCCGCAGTATCGGTTTGCGGGCTTTTTCGGCAAGCTCTGCATCCACATGAATTTCATTGGCTCCCGTTTCCAGGATATTTGCCAGCTTTTGCAGGGAGTTCATTCCCATCCATGGGCAATGTGCACAGCTTTGACAGGTTGCACCGTCACCCACTGTCGGGGCTTCAATCAGTGTCTTGCCAGGGGCGATTTGACGCATCTTGTTGAAAATACCCGCATCCGTCGCGACGATAAATTCGTCGTTTGGCATATTTTTCACGGCCTTGATCAACGCCGTGGTCGATCCTACAACATCTGCTTGGCTGATAACATCCTGCGGGGACTCGGGGTGGACAAGGACGGCTGCACCGGGATGGAGTTTTCGGATTCTATGTAAAGCAACGGATCTGAACTCCTCGTGTACGATACAGGAACCCGGCCACAAGATCATATCAGCGCCAGTTTGGCTTTGAATATATCGACCAAGATGTTTGTCCGGAGCCCAGATGATTTTTTCACCTTTTTGGGCAAGGTATGTGACGATTTCCAAAGCGATACCTGAGGTCACAACCCAGTCCGAACGTGCCTTCACCCTGGCGCTGGTGTTGGCATAGACAATAACCGTGTGATCAGGGTACTGGTCGCAAAAATCCGAAAAAAGGTCGATGGGACAATTGTCATCCAGCGAACAGGTTGCGGCGAGATCCGGCATCAATACCCTTTTGTCGTTGTTGAGTATCTTCGACGTTTCACCCATAAAACGAACCCCTGCAACAACGAGTGTCTTTGCCGGATGGTGCATGCCGAATCGGGCCATCTCCAGAGAATCCGCTACGCATCCTCCCGTCTCTTCCGCCAGATTTTGGAGTCGTCCTTCAGTATAATAATGAGCAACAAGAACAGCATCCTGCTCTTTTAATAGAGTTTTAATACGATTTATAAGATTCGTTTCTTCCTCGTCAGACAACTTCGGGATTTCGGGATGCTCCGGTATGATCACTTTGGGAAGAACAATCTGATGAGTTTTGATTTTAGAGTCTTTCATTCTCAAACCTGTTGTTGCAATAATTAAATTTTACATTTATAGCTCTCTGAAAACCGAACGTAAAGCTATTTAACCATACTCACAAAATAACATCTTTGAAATACTTATGGTAAATGAGCAAAAATCTTCCTACCTTTTTGCCCTGACAGCCGTCATCCTTTGGTCGACAGTTGCCAGTGCTTTTAAAATATCGCTTCGTTATCTCACTCCGGTTCAGTTGCTTTTTTTTTCATCTCTATCTTCCTGCCTGGTCCTCTTTTTGATCATCTTGGTTCAAGGCAAAATCAAACAGTTAGCAAGTCTATCCGGAAGAGATTGGCTGGTATCTGTTAAATACGGGTTTCTCAACCCTTTTCTCTATTATCTCGTTCTTTTTTACGCATATGATCTATTGCCGGCCCAGCAGGCACAGGCTCTCAACTACACCTGGGCTATTACTCTGACGCTGCTGTCGATTCCTTTCCTGGGACAGAAAATTCGTATCGCTGATTTAATTGCAATTGCAATAAGCTATGCCGGGGTTGTAGTTATCTCGACCAAAGGAAATATCCTGGCCTTAAAATTTGATAGCCCATTGGGGGTCGGACTTGCCCTATTTTCAACCCTCATCTGGGCTTTTTACTGGATTGCAAACACCAAAGACCATCGGGAACCGGTTGTTGGATTACTGTTGAATTTCCTTTGCAGCCTTCCGATGATAGCTCTCTATCTCTTTATTACCAATGGATGGGGCGTCAGGCCTGAAGGTTTGATAGGCGCAGTATACGTCGGAGTCTTTGAAATGGGGATTACCTATGTTCTTTGGTTGATGGCGCTGAAACGTGCAAGAAATACGGCACGAATCGCAAACCTGATCTTTATTTCCCCGTTTCTCTCTTTGGTGATGATTCATTTTTTTGTGGGTGAAAAGATTCTGCGGTCCACACTGATAGGGTTGGTCTTCATCATCACGGGTTTATCCGTTCAGTCTGCATTTAAAAACAATCCTGCCCAAGGTGAACCCTAAAAGAGCAAAAGAGGATAGGGGGATTTTGAGAAAAAAAAGGAGACGTTTCCAAGAAAACGTCTCCTGACGGATGTTGAGTAATTTCCAAGCGGCGGACTAAAGAAGATCTGCAATTGCCGCTTTTTCGCTCAGCAACTCTTTTTCTGTGATTGACATTCGTTCACGACTGAATTCGCTGATTTCAAGGCCTGAAATTTCTTTCCATTCCCCGTTTTCACAGGTAATCGGGAAAGAATAGATGATGTCTTCGTTTATACCGTAGGAATTCCCTTTGCTGTAAACACCCATGCTCACCCATTGGCCTTTGCTGCCGAGCGCCCAACTTCGCATATGGTCGACTGCGGCGGAGGCTGCGGACGCCGCACTGGATGCCCCGCGTGCCTTGATGATGGCTGCCCCGCGTTGCTGGACCACAGGAATGAAGGTGTTGACATTCCAGTCGTCATCAACTTTTGATTTTACTGGTACGCCGTTAACGGTTGCGTAGCTGATATCCGGATACTGCGTCGCGGAGTGGTTTCCCCAGACCACCATCTTTTCCACCTTTGTTGTGTGGCTGCCGGTCTTTTCGGCGATTTGAGAAAGTGAACGGTTATGATCCAGCCGCATCATCGCTGTTATATTGCGGGGATTCAAATCAGGAGCATTTTTTAAAGTAATCAGGGCATTGGTATTGGCCGGGTTGCCGACAACGAGAACTTTAACATTGCGATTAGCGTGCTCGTTCAAAGCTTTTCCTTGAACCGAGAAGATCGCCGCATTTGCTTTCAGAAGATCAGAGCGTTCCATGCCCGGCCCACGAGGACGGGCTCCAACAAGGATCGCATAGTCCGTGTCTTTGAAGGCAACATTAGGATCATCTGTCGCAACGATTCCATGTACAAGAGGAAATGCACAGTCGTTTAATTCCATTACTACGCCATTTAAGGCATTCATCGCCGGCGGGATTTCCAAAAGCTGCAAAATCACGGGTTGGTCATCGCCAAGCATGCTGCCGCTGGCGATACGGAAGATAATCGAATAGCTGATTTGGCCTGCTGCACCTGTTATCGCAACACGTACGGGGGATTTCATTGTTGTTCTCCACTTTTTGAAATTAACGAGTAACCTACTTCCAGTATTCAACAGCTGTTAAATCGCCTCAATCCCATGTCAACGGTAACAACTGTACACTGTGAGAGGAGAGGCGGAAAGGTAAAAAAGAAACAACTGCGTTAATTCGACACGGCTTCCGAACTAAACTTTGACAGATTAATCTCAGCTTAAAAAAAAAGCTACAATAAAGTGATTATAAAATAATGAGTTAGAGATACTTTTTGAAAATGCTTTGTTTCGAAAATTTTGTCATGAACAATTTTGAAATGAGCTTGAAATTTTGAAATAAGCTATAGTCCAGGATGTATCTCCTGTTGATTGTTGGATTTATTTCCTTCATTGTGTGAGGCGTTAATTGGTTGGGAAATTCCCTTGAGAGAAAAACGTTACTTCGGAA